>JAWKTX010000007.1:0-300000 GCA_041398825.1 Planctomycetaceae bacterium
TGACATCGGAGCAGATTCTCACGGATACAGATGGCAGCACGTTTGTCCGATACCGATTTGAGTTCGTTGCAGATTCGATCTCATCCACATTGACGTTTACGGACACCTCCGATGACGCTGGGTCGATGAGTGCAGCCACCAACGGAGTCGACTCCGCGGTGGACAACATCTCAGTCCGCCAAATCAATGGCCAAATTGGCACTGCCAACTATACGGAAGACGGAGCGGCGGTCGTGTTAGACAGCGATGTCACGCTATTCGATGCCGAAATCAACGCGGCTCTCGACAATTTTGACGGAACCACGCTCACACTGGTTCGCAATGGCGGCGCAAACAGCGATGACGTATTCAGTGCCACTGGAAACCTGGTGCTCAACGCCGGAACTCTGGAACTATCTTCCATCAATATCGGAAGCTACACCAATGCCGGTGGCCAGCTTGCAATCACCTTCAACGCCACCGCGACCGGCGGGCAGGTCAATGAAGTTCTGCATTCTATCACCTACAGCAACAGCAACAACACGCCACCAGCCAGCCTGCAAATCGACTGGACCTTCAACGATGGGAACGCGGCCAACGCGCAGGGCACAGGCGGAGCGCTGGACGCAACGGGCTACACGGTCGTCCAGATCACCGCGGCGAATGACGCTCCGGTAGTGGCCAACATCGAAGGCACTGCGCTTAGCTACACCGAAAACGACGGACCGGTGGCGATCACGTCGGCGGTTACGATCACGGATGCAGACGGCACAACGATCGAATCGGCAGTCATCTCGATCAGCAGCAACTATGTCGATGGCGAAGATATTCTGGCATTCACGGATCAAAATGGCATCACCGGTGCGTGGGACTCGGTGAACGGTACGCTCACGCTCACCGGGTCGGCAACGCTGGCAAATTACGAAACCGCGCTTCTTAGCATTACTTATGAAAACACCAGCGATAATCCGACTGCGGCAACTCGCACCGTCAGCTTCACGATCAGCGATGGCATCGATAACAGCGTCACTGAGTCACGCGATATTGTTTTGACGGCCGTCAACGACGCGCCGGTCAATGTCATGCCTGGTGATATGGTCACTGACGTCGACACGCCAGTTGTTCTTTCTGCCGCGAATGCAATTCAGGTGAGTGATGTGGATGCACAGGCAGGCAGCATTCAAGTCACCTTGTCAGCGACCAATGGCACGCTGACGCTGGCTTCGACCACGGGTTTGACGTTCTCAACTGGTGACGGCACGGCGGATTCAACGATTGCGGTGACAGGCACCGTTGCGAGCATCAATGCGGCTTTGGATGGAATGACGTTTAGTCCCACCGCGTCGTTCAACGGCACGGCTGTAATCAACATCCTGACCGAAGATCTGGGCAACACGGGAACCGGCGGCAATCTGACAGACAGCGATCAATTGAACATCCAGGTCGGCGGCATCAGATTCCAGGAAGGTGTGGACGGCTACGTCGGTACGGAAGACACCTTCGTTCGACAGTACGCCGCCTCCAGTTCGTTTGGCAACGATACGATTGTGGAAACGAACAACTGGTCTGGTTTTGCAGAGCAGGGGCTCATTCGGTTTGAAAATTTGTTCGGTGCCGGAGCAGGCCAGATTCCGGTCGGAGCGACCATTGCCAATGCGACGCTGTCGGTGTATGTCTCACATCGCAATGACACGGCACCTGCTTCCGTCGTCGGTCTCTACAAGATGAACCAGACCTGGTCCGAATCGTCTACCTGGAGTTCGATGGTCGGCGGTATTTCGACGAACGGTACCGAGGCTGCTGCGGTTGCTTCTGACACCATTTCCGCAACCACCGCCGGATGGGTGACGTTCACAAACCTGGCTGCTGATCTTCAGGGCTGGGCAAACGGAGATGCGAATTACGGCTGGAGCTTACTCACAAACGATAGTGATGCGTGGGAATTCATTTCGTCAGAAAACAGCAACGTAACGCTTCGACCGTATTTGACGATCGCCTACCTTCCACCGCAACCAGCGGCGATTGATCTCGACGCCAACGACAGCTCAGGCGCTACGGGCACTGCATTCAACGGCAGCTTTACGGAAAACGGCGGTCCCGTGCTGATTGCCGATAGCGATGCCACGCTGACGGACAGTGACAGCACTCATTTGAATTCGATGACGGTCACTATCAGCAACCTACTGGATGGGGCCGCCGAATCGTTGGCCGCCAATACCACGGGAACGTCCATTACAGCATCGTATGACAGCGGTACGGGCGTGCTGACCCTGAGCGGCACGGATACGATCGCCAACTACCAGCAGGTGCTGCGAACGATTCGGTACAACAACACCTCAGAAGACCCGACAACGACAGATCGAACCATTGAGTTTGTTGCCAGTGATGCGTTTGTCAGCAGTCTGACGGCGACTACTACGCTTCAGATTGTTGCTCTCAACGACGCGCCCGTGCTCGATAACGCGGGCACCATGACATTGAACACGATATCGATTTCAGATCTGAACAACCACGGAAATACGATTGGCCAAATCATCGCTTCTGCTGGCAGCGATCGTATCATAGATGCGGATGCCGACAATGAAGGCATTGCTGTCTATGCGACGACAGCAGCAAATGGCACGTGGGAATACAGCATTGACGATGGAGTCAGCTGGAATTCGATTGGTGTCGTGTCAGCCAGTCAGTCACTGTTGCTCCGTGATTCTGACCTGGTACGGCTTGTTCCTTCAGGCACGGTGGGCAACTCAAATTCGATCTCGTTTCGGGCCTGGGATCAATCGGTCGGCATTCAGGGCACTAAAGTTGACTCAAGTGTGAATGGTGGGACATCTGCCTTCAGCACTTCGACAGAAACTGCCAGTATCAATGTCGCGATTGCCACGGGTCAGCCAATCGCGACATACGACTGGGTCGCAGTGTCTCCGAATACCCCGACAACCATTAATGTGACCAGCAACGACTACGATCCACAGGGCGACCCACTGACCGTTCTTGATGTCACGAACCCGTCACACGGCAGTCTGACATATAGTGGCTCAGATATTACATACACATCCGATATTGCATATTTGGGAACAGATTCGGTCCAGTATCTTGTCACCGACGGAAATGATAGTCTGACCAACTACTGGAAACTGGATGGAAATGCCATTGACTCCATCGGAAGCATTGATGGAACTCTGGTCAATTCGCCGACGACAACAAGCGGCTACTATGGTCAGGCGCTTCATTTCAATGGCACGTACGAATATGTCGAACTCGGAGATGTGACATATAACAGCGAGTTCTCTTTGTCGTTCTATTTTAAGGTCGACGACAATTCAGGAACCAGCATTCAGTATCTCTACAGTCATGGAGCGGTCGCAAACTCCAATATGGTCTTTGTCGCGCTTGCGGAAGACAACTTCACGACCATCTCCCAGCGAAAACACATCATCACAACCATTCTTGACTCAAAGGATAACATGACGAATGGCCAGAGCTTCGTCGATATTTCTTCATTAATTGCAGATGGCAACTGGCACATGTACACGGCCACCGTGACGCCGGGTACAGGCACACGCGTCTACATCGATGGTTTGCTTGAGGACACCATCAACCGCGGCGGCGAGGCCATTAACCCGACAGGAAACGCTTACATCGGAACCCGGTCGGATCTGGATCCCAATCGTCACTTCAATGGCAGCATTGATTCGGTAGCTGTCTATGATCGCGCGTTGTCTTCGACGGAGATCAGCGAACGGTGGAGTGGCAGTGGCCCTGTGGGCACACTTGATATCTCTGTCAATGATGCACCGACTGTGGTCACAACATCGGGGAGCAGTGCGTATGTCGAAAACGCACCTGCAGTCGCTGTTGATGGATCAATCACGATCAGCGATACAGATTCAGCGACACTGACCGCCGCTACGATCCGGATCTCGGGCAACTACTCGAGTGGCCAGGACCAGCTGCATTTTGTCAACCAGAATGGCATCACCGGGACGTGGAATGCATCAACCGGAACGCTTTCGCTGACAGGAAACGCCTCGCTCGCAAACTATCAGACAGCTCTTCGCAGCATCACGTTTGATAACGCCAGTGAAATGCCTTCGACGGCCCTTCGGACAATTTCGTTTTCTGTCAATGACGGTTTTCAGGAGTCGGCAGCCCAGACACGAACACTCACCGTCGAATCGGTCAATGACACGCCTCAGAACTTCATTCCAGGCACCCGGACGACAGGGGTCAATTCTGTTCTGACGATGTCCGGCACCCTGGCCATGATTGTTTCGGATGTCGATGCAGCCAACAACCCGCTGCGGGTTACACTGTCAGCAACGAACGGATTGTTGTCGTTGAGTACCCTGGCTGGGCTTTCTTTCGACATGGGGGATGGCACAAGTGATTCGACAATGCGATTCAGCGGCACTCTTTCAAGTATTAACGCCGCTCTCGATGGACTGCAATTTACTCCGGACACCGACTTCGCCGGGACTGCCCAGGTTTCTATCCTGACGGAAGACCTTGGCAATACCGGAACCGGTGGCAGTCTGAGTGATGCCGACATTGTCGAAATCATCGTGGGTGGAGTTCGCTTCCAGGAAGGCGTCAACAGTTACACCGGGACTGAGGACACGTATGTTTCTCAGGCAGCAGCAACGACATCCTTCGGGAGTTCTTCCAGCGTCACCGCAGATAACGTCGGCTCCACGGCAAACGGGTTGATTCGATTCGACAATATGTTCGGGACGAACCCTGGTCAGATTGAATATGGATCGACGATCCTTTCTGCCAGCCTCTCGATTTATGTCACAAACACGGACAGCGCAGAAACCCTTGCTTTACGTCAAATGTTGTCCACATGGTCTGAAGCGTCGACGTGGAACACCACTGTAAACGGCATTCAGGTCGATGGTGCAGAGGCATCGCTTGCCATCGAGGCAACCATTGACGCCGGTCAGAGCGGCTGGGTCACCATCACAGGACTTCAGGATACGGTTCAGCAATGGGCGGATGGCAGCGACAACTACGGTTGGGCCGTGATTTCGGCCGCCGCGGATAACTGGATATTCGAATCTTCCGAATCGGCAACGGTGGCGCTGCGGCCGTATCTTGCAATCGAGTACACGCTGCCTCAGGCTCCAAAGCTTGATCTCGACGCCGACGATAGTTCGGGGCTTTCCGGCGCGAACTATCAAACAATCTGGACCGAGGGCCTTTCATCCATCCTGATCGTGGACGCCGACGCAACCATCACCGATTCAGACAGCTCTGTACTTGAGTCAATGACCGTGACCATCACAAACCTGCTGGATGGCACGGCCGAATCACTGTCCGCGAACGTCGCAGGCACGGGCATCAACGCCAGCTACGACAGCGGAACCGGAGTTCTGAGTCTGTCGGGCACAGACACGGTGGCCAATTATCAGCAGGTGCTTCGGTCAATCGTTTACGACAATTCATCCGATTCGCCGGACACCACGTCCCGAATCGTCACAATCGAAGCTGCCGACCTGTTTGCGACCTCAACCGTGGTCACCAGCACTGTTTCCATCGTTGCGACGAATGACGCACCGGTGCTCTCCAATCTTGAATCGACGGCGCTGACATACACAGAAAATGCGGCGGCCACTCCTGTTTCAAATGTGATCCTGGTAAGCGATGCAGACGACGCCAATCTCGAATCAGCAACGATCCGTATCAGCAACAACTACGTTTCCGGTGAAGACGTCTTGTCGTTCACGAACACAGGCAACATCAACGGAACATGGGATGACACAACGGGAACGCTGACACTGACCGGATCCGACAGTCTGGCCAATTACCGATCCGCCCTTCGTAGTGTGACTTACCATAACCTGAGCGACGCACCTGCCACCGCGACTCGAACACTGACGATTCAGGTGAACGACGGTGACATGGACTCCAATGTTCAGAGTCGATCAATCGACATTATGGCTGTGAACGACGTACCACTTTCCGGTGCGTCCGGATCAACGCAGCCTGAAGACACCACCTCCATGGTCATTCTGCTGAGCGGTAGTGACGTGGACGGAACCGTCATTGCGTTCCAGTTAAATTCGTTGCCATCGAATGGAACGCTCTACACGGATGCAAGCCTGACCGTAATAGCATCCATCGGTGTTGACTACGCCGCTACGGCAGAGATTCGCGCACTGTATTTCGTTCCTGACAGCGACTGGAATGGCACAGCCAGTTTTTCATACTCAGCAAAAGACGATGCGGGCGACCTGTCAAGCGTGCCGGGCACTGCCAATCTCTATGTGACCGCTGTCAACGATGCCCCTGTCCGAACAGCCGGGACGGTTAGTGATTTGACGGTTGCAGAAGACAGCGGCCTGACCAGTCTGGGGCTGAGCGGCCTGAACTACAGCACCGGCGGCGGCATCGATGAAGCATCTCAGTCGCTTTCGTATCGTGTCACCGCAGTTCCGAATGCTGCGATTGGGGAGATCGTTCTGGCAGACGGCACAACAGTCGTCACGGCCGGGACAACGTACACCCTTGCCGAAATTCAGGGGATGCAATTCCGTACCGCCGCTGACGCAAACGGAGGCCCGGAGACCTTCTCGTTCACGGTTACCGACGATGGAACCACCAACGGCAGCAGCGATCCAGTGTCGATCGCTGAAACAATCAATGTGACGGTAAACGCTGTCAATGACGCCCCGGTTGTCGACGATGGCTCCAATATTGGCTACTCCGAAGGCAGCGGAGCGACAGCATTCACAGGGAAATCGATTGTCGATATCGACAGCACAGATTTTGATGGCGGCGTCCTGAGTGTTCTGATTTCTTCCGGCAGTGATGGAACTGACACTCTCCGAATCGTTCCCAACTATGGTGCTACGATCTCGGGCAGCAACGTCATCGTCAGTGGTGTGACAATTGGTACCATTTCCGGAAACCTGACCAACGGTCCGCTGACGGTTACCTTTAACGCTAACGCGGGTCTTTCGGATGTCCTGGCAGTCTACCATGGAATATCGATCCAGAATCTGACCGATAACCCAACGCCGGGCGCACGTGTGGTGAGCGTCGTCCTGACAGATGGAGACGGCGGAACCAGTAATACGGCTACTGCAACACTGACTCTGACAGCCATCAACGATGCACCATTCAACAATGGAAGTCTTCCTGCATCAGTCACTGTCATCGAAGACGTTGCAACAGCGATCGACTTATCCGGAATGGACGTGATTGATCCGGATGCGAACGCCGGCGAACTCACCCTGAAACTAACGACCTCAACCGGAGGGAATATCAATGCGGCAGCCGCAGCTGGCATCACGATCTCCGGCAACGACTCCGGCAGCCTCTCCATCACCGGCACATCATCAAACCTCAACAGCTACCTGAACAATTCTGCCAATATTTCGTACCTGCATTCTACGGGCAATCTGTTCGGCAACAGTGTCGACACGATTGCTGTTTCAATCAACGACAATGGCAATACCGGCGCTGGTGGCAGCGTTGACGTGCTGTTTGGAACAATCAACGTCGACATCACACCCGTGAATGACGCGACAGTCATTGATCTGGATGCAGACGACAGCAGCGGAGTGACAGGTCAGAATTTCCAGACGACGTTTACTGAAGGCGGACCAGCCGTTGCCGTTTCAGATTCAGATGCCACGCTCACCGACATCGACAGCAGCACACTTGCAGGTATCACGGTGAAAATCACAAATCGCCTGGATGCCGAAGAAGCTCTCACTGCTGATACAACCGGAACGGCCCTGACGGCTGTCTGGGATACGAACACCGATACGCTGACCATCAGCGGTTCTGGTTCGATTGTCGATTACCAGTCGGTCCTGCAAACCGTCCTTTACAACAACAGCAGCGAGAATCCGGATACTTCGACTCGCAATATCACGTTTGTAGCAAATGACGGGACCAGCGACAGCCAGATTGCAACGACCAGTTTGTCTGTCGTCGCAATCAACAATGCTCCCGTCATTCTTGCGAACTCCCTGACAGTGACTGAGGGCGATTCCGTCACCCTGACGACGGCCAATCTTGATTCCGTTGACCCTGACAACGATCCATCAGCACTGACATGGACCGTCTCAGGCATCAGTGGTGGCCATTTCGAAAGATCAGGCCTGGCGACCACCAGCTTCACTCATCAGGACGTTATCGACGGACTGGTCTCATTCATTCACGATGGCAGTGAGACGCCGGCAGCTTATTCTGTCAGTGTTTCCGACGGTTCTCTGTCCACCGGCCCACAGCCGGCCGCCGTGGTCTACACAGTGGTTAACGACAGTCCGGCCATCGGAACCAACACCGGCATCATGGTGCAGGAAGGCTCAACCGGTAATGTGATTGATTCTGCATCGCTGAATGAATCAGACCCGGATGATTCCGGCAGCGAATTAACATATCGGCTGACCTCGAATGTCTCGAACGGAGAGTTGCGACTGGACGGCACGATCCTGGGAACGAATGACACGTTTACTCAGGCCCAGGTGGATCTGGGGTCGCTGACCTATGATCACGATGGCAGCGAAACAACTTTCGACACCTTCTCTTTTGAATTAACCGACGGTGGCGAAGACGGCTCAACTTCCGCAACGGGTTCATTCAGCATCTCTGTGACGAATATCAACGACGCGCCCGTCCTTACGACTCCAGGTACTCAATCGACAATAGAAGGCACGCCGACTGTATTCAGCACGGGCAACAACAACGCCATCTCCGTTTCAGATTCCGATGCTCCCGAACTGACGGTTTCCATCGCGGTTCAGGATGGCACAGTGACTCTGAGTTCCATTGCGGGTTTGTCATTCGTCACGGGTGACGGAATCGCAGATGGAACGATGACCTTTGACGGGACAATCGCTGACATCAATGCCGCTCTGGATGGCATGTACTTTACGAACAACATTAATCACGATGTCATCGGCACAATCACCATCGATATTTCGGACAACGGATTCTCCGGAACTGGCGGCGTGATGACCGATTCCGGCAGCCTTGACATTACCATCAACAGTCCACCGGCACCACCGGTTGTTGGTGACGCATTCCTGCAGGGCAGCTTCGTTCAGGTTGGTCTTGGGGCAGATGGAGCATTCGGTTCTGACGGAGTGGCACCTTCAGGCTACGCACTTGCAGGCGAGCAACTGGCGTTGACAAGTGATCCGGACAAGGACGGATTTGGCACCTACGACGGCGACTTTGCACTGCCAGGATCACCGGAAGAAGGCTGGGGCGTTCAGGTTGGAGGGATCAGCTACAACAATAACAACAACATCCTGACCCCGGAAATTACCGGAACACTGCAGGGCCTGACGACAACCACATCGCAGCAGTCAGTCGACTGGTCTGGCGGTGTGGCAGGACTGCAAATCGATCAGACATATACAGTTCTGGCAACCGAGCTCTATGTCGACGTCGTGGTGACACTCACAAATACGACGGGATCGGACATGTCTAATGTCTACTACATGCGAAACATCGATCCCGATAACAATCAGGCGCAAGGGAGTGCGGATTCTTTTACGACGATCAATACCATCGTTGCTCAGGGCAACGATGGTGGTGGGCAGGCCATCGTTTCGGCAACACAGTCTGACGGATCCTACCTTGCACTGGTCGGCTATGGCGAAAATGCAAGGGTCTCTTACGGAGGATTTTCCAACCGGAATGCTACGGACGTCTTCGATGCGACAAATGGACTGAACGGAGCTGGCAGTAATACGGCTGATGAAGCAATTTCTCTTGCTTACAAGTTTACTTCGATCAGCGCGGGTGAATCCGTGACGGCTCACTATCGATACTACCTTGGTCAGGATAGTGTCCCCTCGATTGACCTTGATTCGGACAACAGCACTGGAATTTCAGGAGCCGATCTGTGGACACAGTTCACGGAGAATGGTGGCCCCGTTGGCATTGCCGATTCCGATGCATTCATCACGGATCTTGGCGACAGTCAGCTCAGCGGCCTTACAGCAACCATTTCGAATCTGCAGGACGGAGCATCCGAAATTCTGTCTGTCGACACCACGGGCACGAGCATCGTGGCCAACTACAGTGCCGGAACCCTGACTCTTTCCGGAAACGCAGCCATCTCTGAATACACTCAGGTGTTGCGCACTTTGACATACGACAATACATCGGATGCTCCCTCAACCACCACAAGACTCATCGAAGTCAGCGTGACCGATGGCATCCACAGCAGCAATCTCGCCACAGCCCAGGTCACAATCAATGCTTTGAACGACGCTCCAGTCTTGTCTCCGGTCTCGCCTGCATTTTCCACAATCACGGAAGATGACACGGCAAACTCAGGAAATCTGGTTTCTGAACTGCTGGGAAGCAGTGTTACAGATGCGGACTTGACAGCACAGCAGGGAATGGCGATCACCGGCATCAACAACAGTCATGGCATCTGGCAATTCAGCATCGATGGTTCGAACTGGAACGACATAGGCACGGTTTCAGAATCTTCCGCCCTGCTTTTGAGGGCCTCACACCGAGTGCGGTTTGTCCCGGATACAATCGATGCTGACACGGCATCAATCAGCTATCGTGCGTGGGACCGCACGAGTGGAATTGCGGGGACTAAGGTTGATGTAACCATCAACGGAGGAACGACAGCGTTCAGTGCCGCCAGCGATACAGCCACTATCAGCGTTACCGCAGTCAATGACGCCCCGGTGCAGACGGTACCGGGAACTCAAACCGTTGTGGAGGAACAGCAAACTTCTATCCCAGGTATTTTCGTCTCAGATATTGATGCCAATGGCCTGCCCGTTTCCACGACTCTTTCGGTCAACAATGGTGTCATCAGCCTGGCGCTGGTCAACAGTGCGACAATTACGGCGGGCAGCAATAACAGTTCCACGTTGACCATTACGGGCCTGATTGCGGACGTCAATGCGACACTCGCCACTCTGAGCTACACAGCAAACACCGATATCAATGGCATTGCTGCGGATTTGCTGACAGTCACAACAAGCGACAATGGCAACACGGGTGGCCCGGCACAAATCGATATTGATACCATTCAGATTGACGTTTCGAATGTGAACGACGAAGAAGTGCTCGTCACAAACCTGGGTCTGTCATTGAACGAGGGTGACACCGGGATTGTGATTGGTCCTTCAATGCTGCAAACAACGGATGTGGACAATACTCCGGCGGAGATCACTTATCTCCTGACATCATTACCGACGTCCGGAGTCCTGCGCCTCAATGGCATTGTACTCAACATCTCTTCCACCTTCACTCAGGCAGATATCGACGCGGGTCTGCTAACCTACGATCACGATGATTCCGAAACCTTCATCGACGGATTCAAATTCACCGTCGACGATGGCAGTGGCACGACAACAAGTTCCGACTTTGCCATCACCATCATGCCGGTCAACGATCAGAACCCTGCGATTATCAGCGACGGTGGCGGGCTGGAATCGGATATCTCCATCGCTGAGAACACGACAGCAGTGACAATCGTTCAGGCTTTCGATGGTGACCTTCCGACCCAATCTTTGTCGTACCATATTGCCGGTGGCTCTGACGCGAGCCTCTTCACGATTGATTCCGTGTCTGGCACACTGAATTTCACTGCTCCCGCCGATTTCGAGAACGCCATCGATGCCAATTTTGACAACATCTACGACCTGATCGTTGAAGCTCGCGACGGACAGGGACGCATTGGGCAGCAGACACTTCATGTGCATGTTACGGATGTGAACGAGCACACGATTACTAACGTAACAGACATCGATGCCACACCCGACAGCATTGACGAAAACAGTGCTGTCGGCACCGTAGTGGGAATCACAGCCTTTGCTGTCGATCTCGATGGAACAAACAGCAACATCACCTACTCACTCGATGACGATGCCGCAGGAATCTTCCAGATCGATCCCAATACCGGAGTCGTCACCACTGCCAGCGCCATTGATTTCGAATCCGTCGGAAACAACCTCAACATCACCGTCAGGGCGACATCCGAGGACGGATCAACATCCACTCAGGCATTCAACATCGGCGTCAATGATCTCGATGAATTCGATATCACACCGGTCACAGACATCGATGCCACACCGGACAGCATTGACGAAAACAGTGCTGTCGGCACCGTAGTGGGAATCACAGCCTTTGCCGTCGATCTCGATGGAACAGACACCGTCTCCTACACACTGGACGAAAGCGCCGGAGGCCGGTTCTCCATCGACAGCGTATCCGGGCAGGTCACAGTCAATGGGCAGATTGATCGGGAAGCCGCTGGCTCATACGCAATCACAGTTCGCGCGACATCGACCGACGGCAGCTATACAACAAAGACCTTCACGATCAACATCGGCGACGTGGATGAATTTGACGTATTAGTCCCCATAGATCTGGACACGGCTCCGAATGCACTTGCCGAAAACGCTTCTTCAGGCAGCCTGACTGGCATCACGGCCTTCGCCGTCGATGCAGACAGTACGACAAACATCATCACTTATTCACTTGTCGATGATGCTGGCGGGCTGTTTAGTATTGATTCAAACTCTGGTGTCGTCACGCTGATCGGTTCGCTGAACTACGAAGCGCAGAACCAGCATATCATTACTGTCCGTGCTGACAGTTCCGACGGAAGTTCATCTATCCAGGACATTGTGATCGCAGTCACAAATGTCAACGAAAGTCCGGTACTGCAGAATCCGACGCCGTTCATTCTTGACGAGAACACTCCGGCGGGAGCAATCGTTGGCGTGATGACAGCAAGCGATGTCGATGCGATGGATGAGCTTCGTTATTCACTGAGCATGACATCGCCAGGAGTCGCAGCAGCGTTTGATATTGACCCGATGACCGGAATTATTCGAGTGCTGGATGCCTCACTTCTGGATTTCGAAACTTCACCCGTCTTCTCCGGAATTGTCACCGTCACGGACCTTCAGGGACTAAGTGATCAAATCGGCGTGACGTTTGTACTGCAGGATATCAATGAGCAGCCTGAAAGCATTCTGCTCACCAACGCCACAATCAATGAGAACAGTTCGGCGGGAGTATGGGTTGGGCAGGCCGCAGCACTGGACGTTGATGCTGGCGACCAGATCACCTACAGCCTTATCAATTCCGCAAACGGCTTTTTCGCGATTGATGCGGTGACGGGAGACGTTTCTGTCGCTGCCGGTGCAATTCTGGATCATGAGGCGACGCCAGCCGTAGGCATCGTCGTTCGGGCGACGGATGCCAGCGGACTCTTTCGCGATCAGGGATTCAGTATCACGGTACTGGATGTGAATGAGGCTCCCGTTGCTGTCGACGATTCATTCCAGGGATTGCAAACATTTGCCATCGACAGGTCAGCTGGCACATTGACGGCAAATGACATGGACGTTGATGGAGATGCAATTACTGTTGTCCTCGTGTCCGGAGCAACCAGCGGCTCGCTGACCGTTCGCCCAGACGGAAGTTTCTACTATATGCCAGCTGGCGTCTTTGCCGGCAACGACTCGTTCACTTACCGAGTCACCGACGGCCAGTATCTCAGTGATATCGCAACGGTCACACTCAGTATTCAGGTCAGCATACAGCCACCGGCAACAACCACGCCGACAACATCCACGCCATCAACCTCAGGTCCGTCCAGTGGAATATCGAATGAATCCATCAATGGTATAGACGCAGAATCTGATCTCATTCCGGATATCGTCCCAGGTACCTTCGGCAACAGTTATTCGCCTGAACCCGAAAGCCGAGTGACAGACAGGCGATCCGGTGATTCCGGAAGCGAAGAAGACTCAGGAACTCAAACCGAGACACAGATCGGCAGGAACGCCACAGGAAACTACAAATCCGGAGTCATGTTCCCGGGCGTTCTTTCAACGTCAGACGAGGACCGCAATCTGGAAACGACGTTCTTGATTGCTTCAAATCTGGACGCGGTACCGGACCGACCAGTTTCCAATGACGGACTTCGCGGACCGCATAGCTCACGATCACACCTCAAGAGTGTCGAATCTCCGATGTGGGGAGGAACAACTTACCTCATCGGTCCATCTGAATCGATTATCCCAATCGGATCATTGAAGCTGGACAACCCGTCTTTCCATCAACAGATGATCGACCAGCAATCTGAAACGCTCTTTACGAACAAAGTCGTCGTGGGCACGACAGCAGCAGTCTCGACATCAGTTTCTGTGGGCTATGTTGTCTGGATGCTGCGAGGGGGAACCCTACTCAGCACATTCCTGTCAGCGCTTCCGGCCTGGCAGGCGTTTGACCCGCTTCCGGTTCTCGATTCATTCGAACGAAATCAGGAAGAAGATAACGAATCACTGCTTTCGATGGTGACCAAACCTGCTCCCGACAAGGGAGGCAGCGGGAATATCGAGAGTTAAGACTAGCAAAGACCGTACATGAAGCCCCTCTCATCCACATCACGGATCGTGGTTGGCCTGGTCAGTCTGGCAATCAGCAGCGTGCTGGTTGCCAGTCTGATCGGTCTGATCCCGGATTCGCAAACGGCATCGATTGCCAATCGAGCAGCGTTTTGCGAATCGACATCTATTTCGTTCATGGCCATGGCTCCTCGGATGAGCGCTGCGCAGGTCCAGGAAACCCTGCAGCAAGTCGTCGACCGGCAACCAGAGATTGATTCGCTTGGCATTCGCCAACTGAGCAATGAGCTGGCCATCAACATCAATGACCACTCGTCTCGCTGGGATCCGACAGACGTTGCATCCAACAACAATCAGTTCATTGTGCCGATTTCAGCAGACGGACAGCCATGGGGACAAATGGAAGTCCGATTCAAACCAACGACGGGCCCCTTCGGGCTGCCTGTCCGGTTCGACATTGCACTTGTCGCGTTCATGGGGGTCGGTCTCTCGATCGGATTCTACTTTTACCTTCAGCGCGTCCTCAAACATCTGAATCCATCGCATGTTGTCCCTCCACGCGTCCGCGAGGCTCTGGATGCGCTTGCGGAGGGGCTACTGGTGTTAGACCTGAAAAAGCGAATTGTCCTCGCGAACAAGGCATTTTCACACTGCACCAACATTTCCGTTGACGCATGGATTGGCAAGGACGTGGGAATGACGGGCTTCCAGATTGCCTCAGAAGCGACCGAACCACACCTCCCCTGGGAGGCAACACTGCGTGGCGGTCAACCCATCCGCGGCGTTCTTATGAAGTTGTTTACGGAAGGACGCGAAAAAACATTTTCCGTCAGCGCCGTACCGATCCATGATGACCGAAACAACGTTCGAGGGGTCGTTACAAGTTTTGAAGACGTCACGGTCCTGGATCAGAAACAACGCGAACTCAAGGACGCTCTGACATCTCTGAAACAATCAAGTGAAGAAGTCCGACAGCAGAATCGTGAACTCGAATGGCTGGCCACACGCGACGCGTTAACGGGCTGTGTCAACCGCCGCAGCTTCTTCAAGATATTCGAAGAAGACTGGGACCGATTCAGCACAACGTCTGCACAGTGCTGTGCAATGATGGTCGACATCGACCACTTTAAGTCCATCAATGACAATCATGGGCACGCGATGGGCGATGAAGTTCTGCGCCGCGTTGCTGCAGCGGTCATGCAAACGGTAACCGACCCGGGTGTCGTGTGCCGTTACGGGGGTGAGGAGTTTTCTGTCTTCCTGCCCGAAACGGATCTGGATGAAGCAGAAATGGTGGGCGAACGCATTCGACTTGCCATCATGTCACTGAAGATCTCGAGTCTGAAGATCACTGCAAGTCTCGGAGTGGCCTCGACCGAATGCGAAGCGACATCGCCCCAGGATCTGCTCGACAAGGCCGACAAGTGCCTTTACGTTGCCAAGCGACATGGCCGTAACCAGGTGATTCGCTACGACAAAGCGCAACAACAGATTGCTGCACTGGGCGATAGTCCTGCTCCAATTCGCCGAGAAAATGCTGAACCGCAGAAATCCAGGGCAGCCAACCGAACCATTCCATTCCAGGCGGTCTCTGCACTGGTTTCGGCCTTGTCATTCCGCGACCACCGAACAGCTGCACATTGCCGTCGCGTCGCTGATCTTTGCGTTGCAACCGCAGAAGGCCTGCTGTCGATGAAAGACTGCTACAACCTGGAACTGGCCGCACTTCTTCATGACATTGGAAAGATTGGCATCCCCGACAACATTCTTCACAAATCGGGTAAACTAACCGACGAAGAATGGGAGATCATGAAACGACACCATTCTGTGGGTGTGCGTCTTGTGAAGTCTTCCTTTGCTTCCAGTGTGCTTACGGAAATCATGGAGCAGCAATCGCTCTGGTTCGACCTGAGCAATGCAGGGCACGCATTCCCGGAAGGCACACGCCCAACACTCAGTGCTCGAATTCTGTCAATCGCCGATGCCTACGATTCAATGTCCTCAGAAGCCAACTACCGACGACGCCTCACCCCGGCCGAAGCATTCTCCGAATTGCGGAAGTGTGCCGGGACACAGTTTGACCCGGAACTTGTCGAACGTTTCATTACCGCTGTCAAACTTCAGAACCAGGACCAGCACAGCCTGCCACAGGTCTCCACCGACACCGCGCTGGACATCGGCCTGCAAATCGAACGGTTTGTCACTGCACTCGATGACCAGAATACGGACGATCTGAAAGAGTTAACCGATCGACTCCATCACACTGCAGTAGAGTCGGGAATTGACCATATGGCCCACGTAACAGAAATGCTCAAACAGGCGCTGGACGAGGGTAACGACATCATTGAAGTAATGCAGATTGCAAACGAACTGCTCGATCTTTGCCGCCTAACCCAGGTTTCACTCATTCAATCGCGGCACAGTGGGGGCTACTACGTGGGTGACCCCGAACTTGCTTCTGCCTGCTGATCTCACCATACAGCGCGGCTGCGCACCGGGCGACCGACAATTCAGTTTCAGCTGTCCGTTGGAAAGCCAGGGCAGGCACGCAGGACGACTGGAAACCATCGTGCTTTCAGGTCTCCTGATCGAGCCAGTGCCGTTTCTCAATAGGTTAGGTTAGCCTGCAGAACCGAATATCCTGACGGCTATTCATACTCCCATTTGGAAGCCCAGGGGTCGCGAGTCGACTTCTGCCACTCCTGCACCTTCTTCTGCATGCGGCTTAGTCGCTCCGCAAACTCCGGCTGCGTTGCCAGATTGACCAGTTCATCGGGGTCCGAGACCAGGTCGTACAATTCATGCCGTGGACGATGCAGGTATTGATAGACCGGCCGAACGCCATACATCGGTTCTTCACGTTTCAGCACCCCCTGCCAGGTTGGCGATGCATACAAATCGGATGCAAACGGATAGGGCAGCTGATGTGCAACATTGAAGATGTATTTGTAGTTGTCCTCAACCACAACCCGCATCGGATAGTAGGTCGTAATCTCATGGAATGTGTGTGATGCAAAGACTTCACGAAACTCATCGTCATGCCTGCCGTCGACAGCATCAAGGAATGAGCGACCGGCAAACTTCACAGGGCGAACAGCATTCCTGCCGCCAGCCGAAGCGGATTGATCAGCACGGCCCTTGTTTTCTGCCGGACGAATTGGCGATCGTGGCTTCGGTGTCACACCACAATAGTCCAGAACAGTCGGCGTAATGTCCACCCAGGAAACCATGGCCGAAGAAACGACGCCTTCCGGCTGTCCCGGATTTCGAACAATCAACGGCAAATTCATGCCGGCCTGATACAAAGTGGTCTTGGCCGCAGGAAACGGAGGGCCATTGTCACTTAACAGCATGACCAGTGTGTCGTCCCAGTGCCCGGTTTCAACCAGCGCGTTGAGCAAGTGGTCCACGCCCTGATCAAATCGTGTAATGGCCTGATAGTACTCGGCCATCTCTGAACGGGCTTCTTCATTGTCGGGAAGCCATGAAGGCATCGGAATATCTTCAGGACGAAACCGAACAGTCTCCACACCGGGGTAATGCTTCGGATCGTTGTTGAAGTTCGCAAATCCGCCGGGACCGCCACCACGATGCGGATCACTCGAACACCAGTACAGGAAAAATGGTTTTGTGTCGTCTTCCAGAATCCATTCCTTCGCATTGGCGGCCATGACAACACTGTTTCTCGCGCCAGATGTCCCGTCGTTCCTGTAGTCCTGAAAGAAATAAACGTAATCCGGTGCAAGGTGATACTTACCAATACTGCAGGTGCGATAGCCGGCATCACCAAGAATAGCAGGCAACGTTGGTACAGATTCATAAGTACTGAAATGATTGTAGCCGTGGGCATGACCAAAATGCCCGGTCGTGTGATTGAACTGTCCTGTCATCAACACAGATCGACTCGCGCTGCAACTTGCTGTGGTACAGAATGCCCGAGTGAATCGGGTCCCGTGTGCTGCGAGGCGATCGACTCCGGGAGTTCTCGCGACGGTGTCTCCATAGCAGCCCAACTGCATTCCGAGATCGTCCGCAACAATCACAACCACATTGCGTCGTGGCTGTTCCTTCGCCGATGTTTTTTCCTGAGCTGAAAGATTGCTGGAGACTGCAAGCAACAACACGCCCGGAAATGAAAACAGAACCAGGGTGAGTCGGGAGACTGAGGTGAAAACTCTGAACATTTTAGACGTCCCTTGTTCATGAACAGTCAACAGAATCGAAGAAGTGCAGCAGAGCTGAATTCAAGGCCTTGCTTCCAGCCGCCATCAGCAACGCGGGAATCAAGCTTCTGGACGGCTGCACTATTCGAATCCAAATAGAACACAGATGGCGGACGGCGCATGGACAATGCTTCGATTGTAAGTCAGCCTGCCGGACTGCTGATCAATTTCAAAGCTCGCAAGCGTATGCGAGTCCTGACCACCAACAATCAGCCAGTGGCCCGTCGGATCCAGGTTAAAATTCCTCGGCGTAGCACCTCGCACATGAACATTTTCCAGCAGTGTCAACGCGGCCGTTCGAGGTTCGAAGTGAAATACGGAAATCGTGTCGTGCCCTCGATTCGCCGCGTAGACGAAACGGCCATTTTCGTGGATCCGAATTTCGGATGTGCTCAGCCCCTTCTCGGACAAATCAGATTCCGGAATCGTGAAGACCGTATTTACGGGTGTCATCGTGCCCGCTTTTGCGTCCCAGGCAAAAACGGTGACGGTCATACCGATTTCATTCAGCACCAGTATATGTTTACCATCCGGATGAAACTTCATGTGCCTTGGGCCACTTCCGGGCGGCAGGATGCCTGCTCCATGCCTCACCAGCTTTGGAGACACTGCATCAAACTGATAAATCACCACCTGGTCCAAACCCAGGTCCGGTACGAGGACAAAACGGCGATCGGCTGAAAAACCGGCCCAGTGCGCGTGCGAGGAGTCCTGCCGGCCAGGCGTCACTTTCGATCCACCTTCGTGATCCACAATCTGAATTCGCTGTTTCAGAGATCCATCCGTATTCAGGGTAAACAATGCAACAGAACCGCCGCCGTACTGCGCTGTCACCAGGAATTGCCCGGTCCGATCGACGCTCAAATGGGCCGCACCACCATCCCCGATCTCAATAGTATTCAACAGCGTCAATGACCGCTTCCCGGGAGCCCCTTCCATCGAATAGGCAGCCACACACGGCTCATCCTGGATTGTTGCCACAGCGTAGATCACCGGACGTTTGGGGTGCATCGCGAGAAAGCCAGGAGCATCCGCTTCTGCGGCGAGAACGGGAGAAGACAGCTTTCCCGTCTTGCAGTTGAGTGTCGTGTGGTAAATCCCTCGACTCAGTGAAGATCGACCTGTCCCAATCCAGACATCAATGATGTCCTGAGCAGAAACGCTTTGTGGAATGAGTGCAGTGCCAAATACCAGGAAGCAGGTCCACACAAACGACAGACCTGAACGGAAACATGCATCCACACTCGGATTTCGACACTTGCTAAATCGAACCGCCATCATTGTCGAGCCCCTGCTTTAACGTTTGGGGTGCGGTTTCGGCCCCTTCAGAAGCTTCCGAAACCGGAATCACACTGTCACGGGATCGCCAGGATTGCCACTGGCACTGGCACTGGCACTGAATTGCTGCCGTTGCTGGATTGCCACGGTCGCCGGATTGGAAATGAGTCGATTCAGACGGCTCGTTCTGAAGATTCGAATCCACAACCCTTGTGAGCGCCATCGCAAAACGGACGTCTTGCAGAAGCCCCGCAGCGGCAAAGAGCGACCATCTCTTTGCCCTGACAATCAAAGGTGTTGCCTGCGGCATCACAGATGGTCACCGGCCCGGCGACAAGAAATGGGCCATTGTCCCGAACATCAATTTTGACTTCCGCCATGAGATTGCTCCCGTCAATGCAAATTGACCTGAATTGAAAAATGAAAGTTTGGCCCGCGTTCTGGACGCAGACGTGGACCTTATACTGAAGCGACCAACAATCCGGAATTGTCACAACCACGGAATGATTTGGAAAGCCATGGGGCACCTTTGATCCGCAAGTACGATCGACGCAAGCCAGAGGATTCCACAACGGATTCGCCCGGTGGGCTCGACGCCTCCCGTATTGGCGTCATACTCCACAACGGCACAGCAACACCATGATGGTACGCGGCAGAATTCCCGACCCGGGAACCCGATTCAGTAAGAACAGCAAGAGAGTTCACGGATTCATGAGTACGACGCACAATGTTGAGGGAATTAATCTCCGACTCGCGACGCCGGACGCAAGCAAGGCTGAATGGATTGGTCAGACGGAAGTTCTGCGACAGCTTCTCGCCTGCTGGCTGGTGGTCGATGAACGAGACCTTCCGCTCACTCCCCGACTGGTGGGCACCCCGGGTATCGGCAAGACCACGCTCGCCATATCTGCCGCTCGCAAACGGAATCAGGAACTGTATATCTACCAGTGCACTGCGGATACACGCCCCGAAGACCTGCTGGTTACGCCTGTGCTCGCCGAAAGCGGCAAGATCGCCTATCACGCTTCGCCCATGGTTACCGCCATGATTCGCGGTGGCGTCTGCATTCTGGATGAAGGCAACCGCATGAACGAAAAGTCATGGGCGAGTCTGGCACCGCTGCTCGACTATCGACGCTATGTCGAATCGATTGTTGCCGGGATCACGATTCACGCGCATCCTGATTTCCGATGCGCTGTCACAATGAATGATGATGAATCGACATTCGAAATTCCGGACTACATCCTCAGCCGATTGCAGCCAACGCTAACACTGGGACATCCGTCCCGCGAAGATGAACTCACCATTCTGCAGTACCATCTGCCATTCGCTGATGATCAGATGCTGAATTTGACCGTCGACTTCCTTCAGCAGGCCCATTCGCTGAATCTTGATTTTTCAACCCGTGACGGAATTAATATCCTTCGCTTCGCACTCAAACGATTATCACAGGACCCCACACACCCGGTGGCCAGAGATGACGTCTGGCGCGAGGCGCTGGAACGCTGCCTGGGAGAAGATGCCAGTGATCTTCAGTCGTTAGCTGACAAACGCAGTCAGTCGCTGGGCGGAAATCAGATTCCAATGGGCCTCGGTGATTTCTTCTTTTCACCGGACGACCCACTTCATCCGGATATGGACGACCTTGATGACCTCGATGAAATGGATGACCTCGACGACCTGAACGACTGACGATTACGACGCCTGACGAAATCCCCATCTTCTGACTGCTCCTGATGCTATGTGTTCGACAACCGCTTCTGTCATCATCGACTTGTCAAAAGCGGCGAATGCGTTGCGAAACGGTCAACTCGTCGCATTCCCGACCGAAACGGTGTACGGACTTGGGGCCGACGCCACCAGTAGTGCGGCAGTGGCTCGGATTTTTGAAGCCAAACAACGCCCCAGCTTCGACCCTCTGATCGTTCACATTGCATCACAGCAGCAGTTGCCGCAGGTGGTGCAGATATTCCCCGACGTCGCCAGAAGACTGGCCGATCACTTCTGGCCCGGACCACTGACGATGGTACTCCCCCGAAGCGCCAGCATTCCCGACCTTGTCACTTCCGGACTGCCCGGTGTTGGCGTGAGGATTCCGGCCCATCCGATCGCCCGAAAACTACTTGAGCTGACCGATCGTCCCATCGCCGCCCCCAGCGCGAATCCTTTCGGACGCATCAGCCCGACCACAACGGCTCACGTGCTTCAGGGGCTCGGAGATCGGATTGACTTTGTGGTTGAAGGCGGTCCCTGTGGAGTTGGTCTGGAATCGACCGTGATTTCTCTGATGCAGGAACAGCCCCTGCTACTGCGTCATGGAGGCATCCCACTGGAATCCATCGAGCAGATTGTGGGAACCATCGCCGTCGCAGTTCCGAATTCTTCTGCCGATGACGCAGCTCAACCTGCGCCTGGGATGCTGAGCCGCCATTATGCACCGCGAAAACCACTGATTCTTCTCCCACATGAAGCTCGCGCCATCCCTGTTTCAGGGCAAAAATGCGGCCTGCTCACGGAATCAACGCGAACGTGGGACGACGGGTTCAGCCAGATCCTCCTGCTTCATTCCGATACAAACCCGGATATCGGAGTTCGACTGCAAACGTGTGCAGCAAACTTCTTTGCAATGATGAGAGCACTCGACTCAGCCGATCTTGATGTTATCATCGCACATGAGTTTCCGGAGGTTGGACTGGGGCGAGCCCTGAATGATCGGCTCCGTCGCGCGGCCGCTGGAAGCCGTCACGCTTCGTGATGTACTGTCTGACGAACGGTACGGTTCCTGATGCACCGTCACCTGGTCCTCCTTTCCGTGAAATCCCAGCGATCCCAATGAATAAGCCCCTGCAGCTCTTAGTACTGTCTGCCTGCCTGATTGCAGTCATCCCCCGACTACTATCGATGCCATTCGAATGGAATCTGTCTGCTCTGGGCGCCCTGGCTTTGCTTTGTGGGGCCACGGTCCAGCCGCGATGGCTGGCACTGCTGATTCCACTGGGTTGTCGTTTCCTGACCGACTGCTGGCTGGAAGCCAGGACTGGCCACGGCTTCTATAACAGCATGCTGTTCGATTATGCCGCTTACGGGCTCATCTGTTTGCTGGGCTGCTCCGTTGGTCGTGTGGGTCCGCTGGGATCACTTCTGTCCGGAATTGGCTCAGCCATTTTATTCTTCGTGGTCAGCAACTTTGGCGTCTGGATGCTGGCATCAGACCACTATTACGCTCGCGATCTCAGTGGATTGCTGAATTGTTACACGGCAGCGGTTCCGTTTGCCCGCGGGACATTTCTAGGTGACATTGCATTCAGCCTGATCTTTTTTGGTCTGCTCAATTACCTGCCCGGGTTGCAGACACGTTCAGCGGTTTCCGAGGAACCAGCAATGGAAACTCCGGGAGCCTCTGAATCCTGAGCCACACGGAAAACAGAAAGTTCTTCCGCCATGTCGACCGCCGAAACACCTCAGACGACTGAAGTTGGCAGCTACTTTATTTCCAACTACCCACCGTTCTCACTGTGGACAAACGAACGCGTCCCGGAAGTGATGTCGGTCTTTGACAAATCCGTCGAAGACACACGGCAGACACCGCTGGGCCTGTACATTCATATTCCGTTTTGTCGCAAACGATGTCGATTTTGCTACTTCCGCGTCTATACCAATCAAAACGCGAAAGCGATCGAAGACTACGTCCAGTCGCTGATTCGCGAAATTGAACTGGTCAGTCAGAAGAGCGCCGTCGCCGGTAGGGAACTTTTGTTTGTTTACTTCGGCGGTGGCACACCTTCCTACCTGAGTTCCAAACAACTGCGTTCGCTGCGTGAGCGCATGAGCGAATTCATCACATGGGAGAATGCAGAAGAAGTGACGTTCGAGTGCGAACCTGGCACGCTGAGTCTCGAGAAACTCCAGACGCTTCGAGACATCGGCGTTACCAGAATCTCCCTGGGCGTCGAAAACTTCGATGACCGGATTCTGGAGGAAAACGGTCGAGCGCATCTGTCGCCGGAAGTATTCCGGGCGTATGACTGGATCCAGCAGGTTGGTTTCTCTCAGGTGAACATCGACCTGATTGCGGGGATGATCGGAGAGAACGACGAAAACTGGCAGAAGTGCATCGACAAAGCTCTGGAAATGAAACCAGATAACATCACCATCTACCAGATGGAACTGCCGTTCAACACCGTCATCTCCAGGGAGATGAAAGAGCAGGGACTGGCCTCTCCGATTGCTGACTGGCCAACGAAACGACGGTGGGTGAATCAGGCCATGGATCAGCTGACTGAGGCCGGATTTCATATCAGCAGCGGTAACGAACTCGTCCGTAACACCGATACAGATCGGTTTGTCTACCGGGATAACGTTTGGCGGGGTTGTGATCTGATCGCAACCGGAGTTTCGTCGTTTGGCCACTTTCAGGGAGTTCACTATCAGAATCTCGACAAGATCGAAGATTACATGGAAACAGTGAACACAGGCGTCTTGCCTATCAATCGTGCCATGTCCCCAACGTCCCATCAGCTCCTGATTCGCGAATTTGTACTCCTGATGAAAGAAGGCTTTGTCGATACAGACCGCATTTCCAAAAAGTACGGAGTAGACGTCCTGAGCGAATTTGCCGTCGCCCTCCAGAACCAGCAAACAGCCGGTTACCTGACGGTGGACGGATCAACCGTTCGGCTCACACGAAAAGGCCTCCTTCAGGTGGACAGCCTGTTGCCCGAGTACTTTGAACCTCAACACCGAGCGGTTCGATACACCTGAGAACGACGGCGTGGGTCTCATTCGGTGACAGACGGAGCGATCCGATGCGGGGCGATGCGTGCCGCAAATCGAACTCGGCCAAAGAAATCTGCTGTTCGGATCTCTGCCGAGATCGACTTTGCTCAGAACGCAGGATAAAGCGAACCGCCTGCGCCGCGCATAAAAAAACCTCACCAGAACGGTGGTGCATCACAACTGTTGACACCCAGAGAAATCATAGGTGGGCACCCGACGCCCGGGTCATGTGATCCGAAACATGGTCGGCGTGACAGTCGGCCGGAATCAGACCGGGTTCCCTGTTGGGTAAAATCTGTAGGGTCAACTTGGTATGCAGCCAGCAGTGCTGGTAGAGGTCATGCACAGAGTGCACTCGGTGACGATAGACACTGGCCGGTCGTTTCGCAAGAGATTGTTTGAACACACTGAACAATTCGATCGGTGAAATTCGTGACAAGCCGCAGACTTTGAAAATGCTCGGCGAATCCTGCATCTTCTGCGAACGCCATGCAGTGAACTGGTACACATTCGCATGCCAACCGTGTATCTTTTTCTACCATTCTCGCTCCGAAATCGTTTTCGCAGGCTTACCCCATTTCAAAGTACGAATCTGCAATGAAACAATACCCTGTTTTCATCGCCGTTGTGTTCGCGCTGGCCGCGTTTGCAACCGGCCAATCGATTGTCTCAGCACAGGATGCGAACGATAAGCCGCTGGTCAGCGAATTTCAGTATCCACTGGCAGTCGCCGCAGCTCCCGATGGCACAGTTTTCGTCGCTGACCGCACAATGCCCGGGATCTGGAAACTGACAGAGGGTAAGAAGTCTGTTTTCTTTCAGGCCTCCAAACGTTTCCGAACACCCTTAAATGCCGTACGGTGCCTGGCCTTCGACCACGAAGGAAAACTTCTGGCAGGCGACTCGTCCACGCGCGAAGTCTATCGATTCGATGATCAAGGCCAGCCACAACCGCTCACAAATGGCTGGATCGGAATTCCCATGGCCATCGCGGTTGCTCCGGATGGCACCATTTACACGGCCGACCTGGAACTTCATCGCATCTGGAAAATGCCAGCCGAAGGTTCAAAAGAACCCGAAGAATTTGCGGTCATCAATTCACCACGGGGGCTGACACTGGATCCGGAGGGCAATTTGTGGGTCCTGTCAACATCCAGCAAGAATGGTCAGATTCAAAAAGTGAAACCCGACGGAACGATTGAATTCTTTATCAAGGGACACCCATTCAACCTGCCCCACAACATTGTCCGTACCGATGATGGTTCGTTCTTTGTCACAGACAACTACGAACACTGTGTCTGGAAGATAACAGCAGACGGTCAAAAGCAACAATGGATTGCAGGGGCCCCCATGGATCGACCAGTGGGGCTATGCCGCAGTGGCGAGAATCTACTGATCGCAGATCCCCACATTCGAACCATATTTTCGCTGGCTCCGGACAAGACTCTCTCTGTACTGGCCAGCTCACCCGTCGATCCTCCGGCAAACCTGAAGCCAACTCTGGCCAAAGAAAAACCAGCTGACGACAAGTAATAAAGATCAGTAACCTTAAAACAAGATCTGATACCCCACTACCGTTTGACGGATTCTTTCATGATTTCTTCTCGTCATCTGCGCATGATCGCCCTCTCGCTCTTGAGCACTGTTGGTTGTTCCATCCATTGTCTGGCCGATGAAACTCGCAGCTTTGTCGCAGCCGATTCGTCAAGAAAACGAATTGCAATCGTTGACGAATCCGGCCAGACCAAATGGGAACACAAAATTGGTCCGTTGCACGATCTTCACGTCCTTCCGAATGGCAACGTGCTGTTCCAGGATTCATGGACACACGTACTTGAAGTCAATCCGGCAACAGATGAAATCATTTGGGACTACGAAGCCAGGAAAGCACCAGGAAACGAAGGAAAGCGCATCGAAATCCACGCGTTTCAGCGTCTGGACAATGGGAACACAATGGTGGTTGAGTCCGGTACTAGCCGCATTCTTGAACTCGACTCCCAAAATAAAGTGCTTGTGGAAATTCCGCTCAAAGTTTCGAAACCCGATGCTCATCGCGATACACGACTCGTCCGCAAACTCACCAACGGCAACTACCTGGTTTGCCACGAAGGCGATGGACTTGTGCGCGAGTACAATTCGCAGGGTCAAACCGTGTGGGAATTTGCGGTTCCGCTGTTTGGTCGTCAACCCTCTCCCGGGCATGGTGTTGATGCGTTTGGTAACCAATGCTTCACTGCGTTGCGTTTGGCAAACGGGAACACTTTGATTGCAACCGGCAATGGGCATGGAATTATCGAAGTTACACCTGCAGGACAGGATGTCTGGAGTGTTCATCAGAATGATCTGCCCGGAATCCAGTTGGCATGGGTCACTTCGCTTCAGGTACTTCCCAACGGAAATATCCTCATCAACAACTGCCACGCAGGCCCCGAAAATCCTCAACTGATTGAGATCGATCGACAAAAACGAGTCGTTTGGACATTCCGGGATTTTGATCGGTTTGGCGATTCCACGACCAATTCGCAGATCCTGACCAGCAATGGCAAACCGGTTCGCGGCATCCGATGAATGCGTGACCCGCTTCCGAAAGGACGGCTAACTGTCCGTTGAAAAACCGGGACAGGAACGCAGGACGACTGGAAACCAACATGTTCTTAGGGTCTCCTGTTCAAGCCATTCCCGTTTTTCAACAGGCTGCTGAACACCAGACCCATCACGACGTACAGAATAATTTTGCCAACTCCGTCAGGAGCGGCTGCCGATGTTTCACTGCCACGCCGGGAAAACGTGTCCGGATCAACAATCGTAACTGCCAACGGTTGTTAAGTAGAACATCATCCCACGGTTTGACGCTCAACTTCGAAGCAACTGCCCCCCATCAAAGCCACAAAGATGCAAGACTTTGACGCGATTCTGATCCTGTCGTTCGGTGGCCCCGAAAAGCCCGAAGATGTCATCCCTTTCCTCGAAAATGTCCTGCGCGGAAAGCCCGTCCCACGCGAACGGATGCTGGAAGTGGCCGAGCATTACTATCATTTTGGTGGTGTCAGCCCAATCAACGAACAGTGTCGGGACCTCATTTCGAAACTGAAACCCGAACTGCAACAAAATGGAATTGACCTGCCCGTTTACTGGGGCAATCGCAACTGGATCCCGCTTCTGCCAGACACCATTCGACAGATGAAGGACGACGGAGTCCGGCGTCCACTGGTTTACATTACCTCAGGCTTCAGCTGCTATTCGGGATGTCGGCAATACCGCGAGAATATTATCTCAGCCCTGAAAGAAGCAGACGCAGAAAGCATGCAGGTTGGCAAACTGCGAGTCTTCTATAACCATCCGGACTTCATTTCGGTTGTCTGCGAACACGTACAGGACGCCATCCGTCAGATCCACCAAAACAACCCATCGAATGACAATCATCCGCCATCGGTTCCCATTGCCTTCACAGCGCACAGCATCCCCGCTTCGATGGCCAACACCTCTGACTACGTGAAGCAAATTTCTGAGTCATGTCGGCTGGTGGCGGAAGAACTCAATATCGATCCGTCTCTCTGGAACCTTGTATATCAGAGTCGAAGTGGACGTCCCCAGGATCCGTGGCTGGAGCCCGATATTCTGGATCACATCCGGCACATGCATTCGCTGGGACACAGGCAGATTGTGGTTTGCCCGATCGGCTTTCTTTCCGATCACATGGAAGTCCTGTACGACCTGGATGACGAAGCCAGGAAGTTGTGTGACGAACTGGGGATGACAATGAGCCGGGCGAAGACGCCGGGATCACACCCCACGTTCATCACCATGATCCGTAAACTGATTCAGGAGCGGATTGCATCCGCACCCAGAGAGTGTCTGGGACAGTACGGCCCAAACCACGACGTTTGCCCTGACGACTGCTGCCCCGCTCCGACGAGACCACTAGGACGGCCTTAGCGTTAGGCTGCCATCAACTACTCAGGTGCCGGCCACTGCAAATGTCGGTGCAGGAAGTTGAAAGTGCCCTGTCCGTTGATGGTGTGTGGACCAACAAACCATTCAATCTCTGCGTGATGCCCAATTCCCAGCTTCGCGGCATACAGGTGTCGTACTTTGGCGAATTCGTGAGCAACCCAGTGATCTTCGCCAACACCATCAAAGTGGCCTCGTTCGACCATGAACGGTCGTGGACAAATTAACGCAGCCATCTCTGCATAGTTGAATGTGCTGCCAAGATCCCATTCGAAGATCTCATATTCTCCTGTCCAGATGTAACTGAAGTTCTCACGAGTGCTCGCGTTCTTCAGCACCCATTCGTTAAAGTCGGCGCTGCAGATGGACAGACAGTAATCGGTGACGAGTGCAGGGATACGCATGGCCGACTTGCCGCCGTAGCTGAGGCCGTAAAATGCGATGCGGTCGCTGTCGACAAACGGCTGCGTCTTCAGCCAGTTTACGATCTGTTGATGCTGAGGCACGATGATCGAGAAGAGCGATTTGCCCAGAGGCTGTGCCTTGCGCTGCAGTGTTCGAAATCGATCTGTGAAGATGTAAGGATTCTGCGGAGCGAACGTGATGAAGCCTCGTTCGCACAGCTTCGCGGCGAAGTCATGATAAGCTCGATGGTCGTCAAGAAAGGTGTCCGTTGGTCGACCTTCCAGGCCATGCTGGCACACAACAACCGGACGTTTCTCTCCAGGCTTGAGGTCTTTGGGAAGCAACAGCACACCGTAGGCGAACACATCCGGAAAGACGTCAAGCACGACTTCATGCCCCGTCCATTTGTCGGTGTCCCATGATTTCCGTGATCGAGCATTGAACGGCAGTAGCGGCTGATCGAATTCGCCGATGACGTCTTTGCGAAAGATGTCGCGATACTGCTCAACGGATTTCTCATAGGCTTCGACCGATGACGTATCCAGCTTCGCCATGAACTCTTTGCGAACAAACGGACTCTCACGAAGCAACGCCTGGTTGTGACGATCGATCTGCTTGAGGATGCGGATTTCGCGTGATTTTGAGCGAGCAATCAACTGTGCTGTTTCGGGCTCCCCAATCCTTTCCGACCCTGCCCCAATTGCAGGACTGAGATGCACTTGTTGAAAGTCCGCTGACATGCGGTCAATGAATGTAAGAAAAGTGATCGTCGTTGAAGCTCCATCGGTCATTTCAGTGTTGGCACGATAAAAAACGTGTCGTTCCCAATTGATTGGAGCAAGCCTGGCAAGTGTCCGCCGAAACTGTTTCGCGGCCAATTGATCTTCTACCACTGTGAGGCTTGCCGGGCCTCCGCCATTCCCTTCCAGGATCATTTCCGGCCCCCGGGATTGTTCGACGATCAAACCTCGAGGTGCGATCAATGCGGCAAGTTCCTGCTCGCCGAAGTTCTTTAGCAAGCCCGCAAAATTTCGATCGATCGGTTCCTTCCAGGATTGTTCCCGGGGGCCGAAGAATCCGCTGACACACGTCACGTCGATTCGTGTGTCCAGACCACCGGAAAACAGCGCCAGCATCCCGCCTTCACCGTAACCCAGGACTCCGATGGCATTGTCGGGATCAGATTCAGAATACCAGTCGACCAGGCTCAGCGTCATTTGCACTTCATAGCCTGCGAGAGTTCGGCCGAGCTCGAACGCCGCTCGATGCAGGTATTCACGGTTCGTCAGGTCGGCGCGGCCAAGTCGTTTTTCCCGATGACGACTGATCAACTGCGGTACCACAACTCGACAACCGGCTTCGGCCAGATGACGAGCCACCTGCGACTCTTCTGCGATGCCCGCGACCAGGCCGCATATCTGTTCAGGCGATTGATCCGCGTCCGGCAGCACGATTACGTTAGCGACTGTCTCACCCTTCGGAGTCAGCAGCAATCCTTCTCCATAGATCGATGCCAGTCCAGCTCCCTGTGGCGTCGGATCACTCAGCACCGGCCAGCGAATGACCTGCACCGTGAACTTGTCCGACTGAGCAATCACCACATCGCCCCCAACGGGCACGATGACTTCAGGTGCGGAAAACGACATGCGAGCGTCGCGGATGCCGAGACACTTTGCAAGCTTGTCCCGATGTGGTTTGAGCGATGCTTCGTATGCCTCAGGCGACGACGTGTCGACCATAAAGCGTTCCGCGCGAGTGGCAGCAGCCTTTTCGATTTCCTTCAGCAGGAAGCGATCAATCCCGTCCACCATCTGCGAAGCCAGGTCGCCTTCGATTGTCAGCGGAGCCGTTCGTTCCGGTAAGATCGACTCCTGAGCGCTGGCGAAGGTGAAGACACTCAGGTTCGTGAGAATCAGAAGAGCCGTTCGCCGGATTTGATTCGTTTGCTGTGCCGCTGGCATGTCGGGTTCCTGTCATGAAAAACTGATCAGCTGCCTTATTTTTTCAACACCTCGCCGAACATCATCCGCTCGTTGATCCCCTCCAGCGCGCTCGATGCAGATCCAGCCAGTGTAATCCGCTTCGCTCAGCGTGGGCAGCAATTCGGTCCAGTCAACGACCCCATCTCCCACAGCCACTTCAGCACCCGTCCCATCCATATCACGCAGCGCATCCCGGGCTCGGATGTATCCCACTGAAGCATAAAGTTCGCGGAACGATTTCACCGGCTGTCCGCCGCTCATCACAACAGCTGCCGGATCGAAGACAATCTGAATTGGCCCGCTCGTGACCTGATTAAGAAGCGAGCGAACCCGGTCCGCCTGGAAGGAGGCCAGCTGTAACTGCAGCGTACACCCCACATGATTCCCTTCGCGTGCCAGGTCATTCAGGATCTCCGCCAGCATGTGGAACTGCTGTGCCGACGTCATCTCCTTTCGAATCAGCTCTGTGGGCGCGAACGAGAATGGATTCGCCAGAGAATCCACCTCGGCGTTTGTCGGGGCGTCCTTTGTTCGAACGGTTTCTTCACTTTGCGGATCCGGGATCTGCCCACACCGAACCAGTAATTCCTGTGTCCCGAGCTTTCGCACCTGACCCATCGCCGCGCGAATACCCTGAAGCCTTCGTTCGAGGTTTTGCTGTTCGTATAACGGACGACGAGAAGGAAAAAGCACTCCCGCAACTCGCATCTGTCGTTCTTCAACCCGCAGTCGTAACTGACGCAATGCGGTATCCGAAAACTCTTCGGATGGTATTTCCGTCCGAGCATTCAGCCGCAATCCGTCAACCTCGCACGCCCCCGCCTGCTGGATAGCCTGACGAAGTGGTTTTCCAAAATCTTCTGTCGCAACGGCTAATCGCACGTTTCCCTGCCTTCTTCGCTCTACGCATTCCGGATAAAACAACTTGACCACTCAACCACAACCTTCAGATCAACTGGCCAAATTATGACAACCGTTGGAGAGGTTTGCGATTTCCTGAACGAATTCGCACCGCTGAATCTGGCTGAATCCTGGGACAATGTCGGCCTGCTTATCGGGCGGTCGGACCGCATTGTTTCACGAATCATGACGTGCCTGACGCTCACCCCGGACATCGCCACGGAAGCGATCGCATCAAAAACCAACCTGATCGTATCACATCATCCTGTTCTTTTTCGTGGCACAAAGCGACTCAGCGATGCCACAATCGAAGGGGATATGCTTCTGAAACTCATCGAAACCGGAATCGCGGTTTACAGCCCGCATACCGCGTTCGACAGTGCTCGTGAAGGAATCAACCAGCAAATCGCGAACGCACTTGGCCTGCAGGATGTACGGCCGCTGAACTATTTTTCACCGGAATCTCCGGACGGAAGCGGACGTTGGGGGGTCCTTCCTGAAGTCATTTCCATTCAAGAACTTCTGGATCGTGTCCGGCAAACCCTCGGTGCCAAACACCTGGAATACTGCGGCAATGGCAGAGAACACGTGCGGCAGCTGGCGATCGGATGCGGGGCCGCAGAAAGTTTTCTGTCTGAGGCGATTGCAAACCACTGTGACACCTTCATTACTGGTGAAGCCCGATTTCACACCGTGCTGGAGGCACGTTCGAAAGGCGTCAATCTGATCCTGACCGGTCACTACCACAGCGAACGTCCTGCGGTCGAGACTCTGGCAAAAAAAATCGCCGCCGCCTTTCCTGTGCTGGAAGTGTTTGCGAGCATGCAGGAGTGCAATCCGCTCTCGCTCTGGACTGGAAACGACCCATGACCTCCTCCCAAGACTCATCTCACGACACCAGTTCTGAATTTCCAGGATTTGCGCAGTCCCTGCTGCGTGCCGCCAGACTCCGATGTCCACTCTGTGCGAAAGGTTCGCTCTTCCGTGGACTTCTTCGAATGCATGAGAAATGCGAGCACTGCCATTTTAAGTTTGAACGCGCACCGGGCTATTTTCTTGGTTCCACCTACATCAACTATGGATTAACAGCCGGCATCACGACGGCCAGCTATGTGTTGCTGCACTTCGTCCTGAGAATTCCCAATTCTGCTTTGTTACCTGGGTTAGTGGCATTTTGCGCCATTTTCCCTTTTGTTTTCTTCCGCTACGCCCGATCACTGTGGCTGTCCATCGATTGTTACTTTGACCGGACGGGGCTTGAAGAAGCCCGTCATCAGTGAAAAAGTTTCAATCGCAGGAGCGTGGCAAGAAACGGGAAGGTGACGCTTGACAGCGGAACTGATAACGTTAGACTTCCCCGCTCGCCTGACGGAGGCCGAAGAGTCTTCGGGGCGAAACCGATCTTTGACAACATGGTTGAGAATGTGAGCCTGTGAGTTTTGTGCACTAGGTAAATTGTTGGTCGTTCTTTGACCGGAACGACAAACAGGTATTAAACCACTCTTGTTTTGTAGTCAGTCTCAAAATGGTGTCACGCCCGTGGCACTGGCTTCTTCGGAAGCAGTTTTGATGCTGATTCAAGCATATTTTTGAAGGGTTTGATCCTGGCTCAGAATGAACGTTGGCGGCGTGGATTAGGCATGCAAGTCGAGCCGCTCATAGCAATATGGGAGCGGCGAACGGCGTAGTAATGCATCGGAACGTACCCTTCGGTCGGGGATAGCCACGGGAAACTGTGGGTAATACCCGATGATATCTGCGGATCAAAGGTGAGATTCCGCCGGAGGAGCGGCTGATGTGATATTAGCTTGATGGTGGGGTAATGGCCTACCATGGCGATGATGTCTAGGGGTGTGAGAGCATGGCCCCACGACCGGAACTGAGACACTGTCCGGACACCTACGGGTGGCTGCAGTCGAGAATCTTCCGCAATGGACGAAAGTCTGACGGAGCGACGCCGCGTGCGGGATGAAGGCCCTTGGGTTGTAAACCGCTGTCAGAGGGGATGAAATCATGGTTGGCTATCCTTCCATGTTGACAGAGCCTCAGAGGAAGCACGGGCTAAGTACGTGCCAGCAGCCGCGGTAACACGTACTGTGCGAACGTTATTCGGAATCACTGGGCTTAAAGGGTGCGTAGGCGGCGAATCAAGTCAGGTGTGAAATGCCGGAGCTCAACTGCGGCATTGCGCTGAAACTGATTTGCTTGAGTATTTCAGGGGTGTGGGGAACTGCCAGTGGAGCGGTGAAATGTGTTGATATTGGCAGGAACACCGGAGGCGAAAGCGCCACACTGGGGAATAACTGACGCTGAGGCACGAAAGCCAGGGAGCGAACGGGATTAGATACCCCGGTAGTCCTGGCTGTAAACGATGAGTACTGGGCGGAAGGAAGTTCGCTTCTTTCTGCCGTAGTGAAAACGTTAAGTACTCCGCCTGGGGAGTATGGTCGCAAGGCTGAAACTCAAAGGAATTGACGGGGGCTCACACAAGCGGTGGAGCATGTGGCTTAATTCGAGGCAACGCGAAGAACCTTATCCTGGACTTGACATGCACGGATTAACTCTGTGAAAGCAGAGCCACGCCTTCGGGTGGAACGTGCACAGGTGCTGCATGGCTGTCGTCAGCTCGTGTCGTGAGACGTCGCGTTAAGTCGCTTAACGAGCGCAACCCTTGTCCTTAGTTGCCAGCATTCAGTTGGGGACTCTAAGGAGACCGCCGGTGTCAAACCGGAGGAAGGTGGGGACGACGTCAAGTCATCATGGCCTTTATGTCCAGGGCTGCACACGTCATACAATGCGGCGTACAAAGGGCAGCGAACCCGCGAGGGCAAGCTAATCTCAAAAAGCGTCGCTCAGTTCGGATTGCAGGCTGCAACTCGCCTGCATGAAGCTGGAATCGCTAGTAATCGCAGGTCAGCTATACTGCGGTGAATATGTTCCTGAGCCTTGTACACACCGCCCGTCAAGCCACGAAAGCGGGGGGCGCCTAAAGTCGCTGTGCTAACTCTTCGGAGAGGCAGGTGCCTAGGGCGAACTTCGTGATTGGGACTAAGTCGTAACAAGGTAGCCGTAGGGGAACCTGCGGCTGGATCACCTCCTTTCTAAGGATGATTGATGGCTCTCTGAGCTTTCCGTACAGAAAGCAGACCCATCTACCAAAAAGAAATCCTGGTACGACAAAACCACACTGACATTCTCAACCTGTTTATACAACGCAAAAAGGCGAGAGCTCCTTCATCGGACTCTCGCCTTTTTCTGTGCGCTGCGTCAAAAAATGGCTCACCTTACAGCGTGACTTCTCCCCAACATCGCAACCAGCTGTCCGTTGAAAAACCTGCACGCGGGACGGCAGTCAACCGTCGTGTTTTAAAATCCCTTGCTCGAGCCAGTCCCGTTTTCAACAGGTTGCTGGCGGTGATGTCCGTTTCCAGGCGAAGCCGTCGGGAATAAAACTGCGACAGCTGCAGACACGCTTGCATGGTCGAAGCATCTTTCAATCCGGAAAATGCATTGCTCGAGCCCTCATTCCTGCAACAGGGTTTATGGCCATCGGCAAATCTGGAAATTGTGCCGTCGCTCTTCTCCCAGCGAGTCAGACTTCTTCTCTGCTGGAAGATCAAATGGCATGCCACCGCTCCTCAGTTCTGTCGTCCATACTGTTTTGAATTTTCTTATCACAGATGGATGGTTCAACTCGCGGTCACCTGATCCGCCGATGGCACACCGCTATTCTGACAAGTCAGCGTTTGCCACGAATGAAAGGATTCGAGCGGCGGTGCCAGTGCTTTGTGGATGAGCTCCCTCTGCAATGCGAACAGTCACAAGATGTTCACCGGGCCCCAATTGACTGCCAAAGAGAACCGTTCTGGGATAGTGAAGCCCTTTGCTGTGGTGATGAAAAAGTTCGATGGTTTCCCAATCCTCCTCATCAATTCGGACCTGCAGCTGCCCTGCATCAGGTCCCGCCAGTACCCAGGCTCCGACGGCATCTCCGCGAAATCGAAATTTCAACTGCGATCCGGGTATCAAGCTGCAGCAGAATTCATCAGCTGCGAAGCGACTTCGAAAGCTTCCCGGGATTCTCTTCCAGTCCGGTTTCTCGAGTTTCCAGCCGGGCCCCAGGTCTAAGTCCTGGTGAGAGACAAGTTCTCCATGATCGAAGCACCCTTCAGCCAGCGGTTTCGCGGGCATCTCATAATCCTCCTGCCGGAAGACTTTCGATTCCGCTCGAATGGACGACCACCCAGCCGTCAGAACTTCTGCTACCAGATCCGCAGCAAGCTGATTTCCAATGGGACCAGGGTGAGTACCTCCGAATTGTTCCCACGTTAACTGATTCGTCGAAATCCGGCGGGCGACTTCCCGCGCCACATAGACAGATGAAATTCCGTAGTACCGCGCCAGACGCTCATGTTGCTGAGAGCTGAGCGGTTCAGTCCCATCCTGAATCTGCTTCAACATGTCCGGGTTCACAAAATGAACCATGACGATGTCTGCATTCGGATTATGTGTTCGGGTGTGGCGAAGAATACCCTCCATCCCCAGCAGGCAGTTTTCGGGAGAATGATGGGCATCCTGATCATCGTTTACCGCAAACTCCACAATCAGGAGATCGACGGGCCCTCTTGAAAGAACATCACGCTGCAGACGGAACGCGCCAGTATGCGAACAGGTTGACGCGATACCGGCATTCGTAAAGTCAAATTCCGCTTCAGGAAACTGAGTCGTCAGCCAACGTTCGACGATCGGTCGAAAACCGTTCATTTCTGTGATCGATCCGCCAAGGAACGCCACATGCCCCTTCTTGCTGTGATTAAATTGCCGAAAGCTGTGTGCCAGACTTCCCCGAATCGACACGCTGTCGCGATCAACCACTGGAACTGTTGGCGGGCCTTCAATCCAATTCAATGAAGTCAGAAACTGGTCCATTCGCAACATCGTTCGAAGGTTCCACTGAATCTGCCTGTCCGTCTTTTCAGAATCCGCCCCACTTGTCGACGGCTGGTTCCTCACGTTGAAGAATCCGTGGCCAGCCCCTTCGTACACGGCCAGTTCACAGCGGTTCCCGGCATCAGTCATGGCTTTGACAAATGGCCGAATCGTTGCGATCGGCACGGTATTGTCTTCCAACCCATGCAGAATCAATGTGGGAGGCTGATTGGCCTGAACGTTGTGTAACGGTGACAACTCCCGCCCTGGTACGCCCATTCGCAGTTCCAGATCAGCGAATTTCTGCTCATCCCAGTCACCCGAATCGATTCCATCCATCGGCGCAAGCATCAGGGCCGGATTGAACAGAATCATCGCGTTTGGTTTTGATGAAATACTCTTATCCTCTTCGGCAGAATCAAATGCATTCAGCAGACCGGTACACGCTGCAATATGACCTCCGGCTGACCCACCGGCTGCGGCAATTTGGCCAGAATCTACGCCCAGCATTTGTGCGTTTTGCCGGACCCAGCGGATGGCAGACTTGGCGTCTTCGACGCAATCGACGGCCTTCACATTGTGTCGCGCGGCCACCCTGTAGTCGCAGGTAATCGCAACCACTCCTCTGGAAGCAAGATACTCGCACTGCCTCTGAAACTGTTGCGGAGTACCTGAACGCCACCCACCGCCGAAGAAGAATACAACGCATGGTCGAGCCGACTTTGCCGACCCTTCAGGTTCATAGACCCAGGCCTTCAATTCGACAGTGTCGACTTTCTTGTAGGTGAATGCCCTGGCGTCAGGGAGCTCCGGAGGGTACGCCCAGGCCGTCGACTGGCTGCGTCGATTCTGCTGAATCGTTTGCTGGGAGAAGGCGGTGGCGGTCAGGAACACAGGAAGGCAAGCGCAAGCCATCATCAGGGCAAACTGCCGGGAAGAAAAGAGCATATACCTCACCAGGACCTTTCGAGCGTCTGACTGGATTTGCGGAACAAGAATCTTTGTCACTCTGTGTGCTGAGAAAATTGGCGGCTGCAAATATTGAGGAACTTTGGGCAGAATTGAAAGCCGCTGGCCCGGTGGGTTTGCTCTTTGAGTCCCGCAACTTTCTGCAATCGCGCGAAGAGCGGTCGCCGAACACAACAGGATTTCAGTGCATCCTGTGACAATCGCGGTGACATTTGCCATGATCCCGTATCTGCGCTCAATCGAATTATGTCATTCTTGCCCCGAGGAACCCCCACCATGTCTGAAGAAACTGCCGGGTCAGCTCGAACTCTGACCCGCCGATCGTTCCTGACCCGATCCTCAGCAATTTCACTGCTGGGGCAATCCGCTTTGACTGCTGGACTTTTCGCGGCGGCCAATTCGGCCAGAGGTGCAACCCTGCTGCAGGATGCGGACGAGTCCGAGGGCGACGGAATTCAATGGCATGATGTCCGGGACTGGGGACTCGAAGGTCGTGGCTACAGTGATACCGAAAGCTACTTTGATCGTCTTCCCGCACGCGCGAAGGGAATCGTCCGTAGCGCTGTTTGGGGGTTAAGCCGACACTCAGCAGGTATGATGGTCCGCTTCCGAACCAATGCCACAGCCATCCATACCGATCATGCGGTGACTTCTTCAAACCTGTCCATGCCCCATATGCCGGCCACGGGAGTCAGCGGTCTGGACCTGTATGCACAGGACACGGATGCGTCATGGAAGTGGGTGGCTGTCACGCGACCAGCATCACAGGAAATGAACGGGCAAATTGTCAGTGGACTGGACGAAGGAACGCGGAACTTCTCTGTGTATCTACCACTATACAACGGCACCAGCCGGCTCCGGATTGGTGTCCCCAAAGGATCAACTTTCGAACCCATTGCCCCGCGCACCGGTAAACCAATTGTCTTCTACGGCACTTCTATTACCCACGGCGCATGTGCCTCCAGACCAGGGATGCCTCACCCGGCAATTCTTGGTCGGCGCCTGGATTGTCCGGTCATCAACCTGGGATTTTCCGGAAACGGCAAAATGGAGGCAACAGTGGGCCAGTTCCTCACAGAACTTGATCCGGCCGCATACGTCATCGACTGCCTTCCAAACATGAGTGCAGCCGAAGTGACATCCAATACCATACCCCTTGTGAAACAGCTGCGCGCAGCGCATCCAAAAGTCCCTTTAGTCCTTGTTGAGGATCGCTCGTACCCTGCCGGGTGGATCAAGCGATCCATGCTTGACCGAAACCTGAGCAGTCGAGAAGCGCTCAAAAAACAATATCAGCTTCTGCTCGAGGCCGGAGTAGAGGGACTCTATTACGTCGACGGGGAGTCACTTCTGAGCCAGGACCGTGATGATACCACAGACGGCTCCCATCCATCCGATCTTGGCTTCTACCGTCACGCTGATGCTATGGAACCCATCCTGCGACAAGCCATGAATGTTTAAGCGTGCGCACCGCAGCTGAGAGTCCTGTTTCCATTTCCTCAAGCCACCCATTGCGAGGAATCAGATGTCCGCCGACCAGTCCAGCAATCCGCAGCTTCAATCCGGCACACTCAGCCCAACTGTCTCGAAGGAGCTGAGCATCACGCTCGAGATGATGCGTGAGCAGTTGACCGTTCCGCTCTTGTGTGATGCCCTGGACGCGGCTGGCTATCGCCATCAGTCGCCACGTCTTCCACTGTTTCCAATGACCGTCCCGGACCTCATGCTGATTGGCCGCGTCCGCACAATGCTCTGGTCAGACATGGCGCACATTGACCCCGAGCCCTACAAACTGGAACTAACAGCGGTTGATTCCTGTCAGCCGAACGACGTTCTCGTTTGTGCCGCTGGCGGGTCGATGCGATCCGGCATCTGGGGAGAGTTACTGACCACCGCCGCTCGCAATGCAGGATGTGTTGGAGTCATCGTGGATGGCGCAGTTCGGGATGTCGCACAGATGGCGCGCATGCAGTTTCCAGTCTTCGCTCGCGGCGTATGCCCCTATGACAGTCGCGATCGCCAACGTGTCGTAGACTTCGACGTACCAGTGGAGCTGGACGGTGTCCGTGCAGAACCCGGGGACTTAATTGCCGCCGATCAGGACGGTCTTGTGATTGTCCCACGAAGAATTGAAGTGGAAATCGTAAAAAGCGCATGGGAAAAAGCTCATGCCGAAAACCAGGTCCGCGATGCCATCCGAAATGGCATGTCGGCCACAACAGCTTTTGAAACCTTCGGTGTGCTTTAGCTGTCCGTTGAAGAACCGGGACAGGCATTCAGGACGACAGGAAACCATCGTGTTTTACGGTCTCCTGCTCGAGCCAGTCCCGTTTTCCAACAGGCTGTCAGGTTAGAATCCTTCCGAAACTCATAACGCGCGGAGACTCCACTTCTGCGAATTTCAGATGATGACTCTTACGATCAGTGTGTCTTTCACATGAGATCCTGCCTCCGAGAACGGAACTGCAAAATGATCGATTCAAACCCTCATCCATCCGGCAGACTTCGATCCTCGATGACAACCGGAACCTGTGCGGCGATGATCAGCCTGTTTCTCCTGTCAGACGTGATGACTGAGGCGGAAGAGTCGAAGCCGAACATCATTTTCATCCTGTGTGATAACCTCGGCTATGGTGACATTGGCTGTTTTGGCTCGACACTTCACAAAACTCCAAATGTCGACCAAATGGCAAGAGAGGGGCTGAAGCTCACGAGTTTCTATTCCGCCAGTGGAGTATGCACCCCATCGCGCGCGGCACTGATGACGGGTTGTTATCCGCCCCGAGTCGGACTTCATCTGACGGATCCGGACGGTGCAGTTCTCAGACCTGTTTCGCCAAATGGTCTGCATCCTGATGAAGTCACCATTGCCGAAGTATTGAAACGTGCGGGATACTCGACCGCGTGTATCGGAAAATGGCATCTGGGTGACCAGCCTGCCTTCCTGCCAACACGACAGGGCTTTGATCAGTACTTCGGAATTCCCTACAGCGATGACATGACTCCGCGTGAGGGTCAGCCATGGCCCGATCTGCCCCTGATGCGTCAGGATTCTGTCATCGAAGCCCCCGTCGACCGAGACCTGCTAACAAAACGTTACACCGAAGACTCCATTCGTTTCATTCACGAAAACAAGGATCGCCCGTTCTTTCTGTATTTGCCGCACGCAATGCCCGGCAGCACGGCCACTCCATACGCAAGCGATGAATTCCGCGGGAAATCATCAAATGGGAAGTGGGGCGATTCTGTTGAAGAAATCGACTGGTCGACGGGCCGCATTCTTTCCGCTCTGAAACAGCTGGATCTCGAAAGCAACACGATCATCGTCTGGACGTCCGACAACGGGGCACCCCGGCGAAATCCCGTTCAGGGAAGCAATCGTCCGCTCAGCGGATGGGGTTATTCAACGATGGAAGGTGGCATGCGCGTCCCATGTGTTGTTCGCTGGAAGGGTGTGATTCCGGCAGATTCAGTCAGCGATGAAATTACGACAATGATGGATTGGTTTCCAACATTTGCGTCACTGGCCGGTGTCTCCCTCGAATCGAATCCCGCAATTGACGGAAAAGACATCAGCTCACTTCTGAAGCAGCCAGACGAAACAAAGTCACCGCACGATATTTTTCTGTATTACTTCCGTGACCAGTTGCAGGCGATCCGCGATCGTCGATGGAAACTGCATCTGGCCCGTGAGGACAGGCAGGTCAATCTGAAAGGTGGCACCCAGCCCGTGAAGGCCCGGTTGTTCGACCTGAATCAGAACCTTGCCGAAGACGATGACCTCGCAGACATACATCCGGAAATCGTCGAACGATTGACTTCTCTCGCAAAACGCAGCGTTGAAGAACTTGGCGACAATGGGGTCACAGGCAGGGGACAGCGAGCTGCCGGTCGGGTCGAATCACCAACACCTCGCACATTGAAATGAACCGGACTGGAAAATTTATTTGTGACAGACCACCCGCCTGAATTCGCACGATTCCGAATGTTTCTTCGTTGCACTTCTTTTTAAGGGCCTTCAGCCTGGGTAAGCTGGTCGTCCGGAAATTGCGGTCGCGGAAGACAAAAACTCTTTCTCGCCGCGTCTGAATTGATGTCACAACGAGGGCCTTCATCAGAAGCCCGGAAACAACCTTGTATGCACGACCAGACTTTTTTCTCCGGCGGAGTCTTCAGCGATACCATTGACGGTGGTCGTGCCGGAGCCGACATCGAACTGCAGCTCGACGGCGTGCATGCCACCACCAGTGCTGGCGAACGTTTTTTCCTTCGATTCAGCGAACTCAATGTTGATATCGGTGGTTACAACGATCGAATGATCTTCTGTCGCAATGCAGATCGCAGTGTTACGATTTTCTGCGACGACAAGAAGTTTCCGAAAAGTCTTTCGGAGCTATCCTGTGGAGTTCTCGACGAACAACTGCATCTGAAAAAGAAGAAGCTGAAGGCACAGGCGTGGCAGGGCCGTGGGATGTTCATGGTTGCATCGATCGCCATGGTCGTCGGCCTGTTTGCACTGTACTTCGGTATCAAAGTGGCCGGGGCAGCTGCGGTACAAGCGCTGCCAGTCAGTGTGGATCGACAGATCGGCGAACGCAGCTACGACGCGATGAATCTGGGTCGGAAAGAAATCCACGATGCGACCGTCGTCGACGCGATACAGCAAATGGTCGATCGACTTTCTCCGCACGCGGCACTCCAGGGGCTCGAATTCGAAGTGCACGTGATTGACTCCGAAGAGGTCAATGCATTTGCCCTTCCTGGCGGCATTATTGTTGTTTACACAGGCCTGATCGAAGTCGCTGAACGTCCGGAACAGGTTGCTGGTGTCATCGCCCATGAAATCTCACACGCAACACTCCGGCACGGTCTTCAGCGTGTGAGTCAGTCCCTGGGCTTGACGGCGGCGGCCGGACTGCTGCTGGGAGACGTTCAGGGATTGTTTGTTCTGGCGACAGAACTGTTTCAACTGGCCACGATCAACAGCTACAGTCGCGGTCAGGAAACAGCCGCCGACACAGAAGGCGTCCGAATGCTGCATGCAGCCGGGATTGATCCGCTGAGCCTTGCGGAATTCTTTGAGATCATGAAGAAAGAGGGACCAGAATTACCGGATGGACTTGGCTGGATCAGTACCCACCCGGAACATGAAGCTCGCATCATGAATGTTCGTAGTCAACTGGCAACTCTTGCCCCGCAGGAATACAAAGGGTTTGATATCGACTGGGACGACGTCAAATCCCGCATTGAAAAATAGAACCTGTTTACTCTCCGGATGGAAAGTGCTTTCATCAATGGAATCAGAAATCCGAAACCGGCCGTCTTTTGCAAACATCCGCATTCATCTGGAGGCCGGTGAGCAAATCATCGCTGAAGCTGATGCGATGGCCAGCATGAGCGCAACAATCGATATGACGACGCGGTGGAGCGGCGGAGTCATCAAAGGCATTGCGCGACGTGTCTTTGGAAGTGAATCGATGTTTGTAAACGTCTTTTCCACTGACACGGAAGGCGAGCTTGTTCTGACACAGCCGTTCCCCGGAGACATTGAATGTCTCGAATTGAAGGGCAATACGATGTTCCTTCAGCCGGGAGCATTCATTGCCTGTGATCCGGGTGTGAAAATGACTCTCGCATGGGCCGGTATCAAAATGGCAATTGCTGGTGAAGGACTCTTCCGTTTGAAAGTGAGTGGAGAAGGTCGTGTCTGGTTCGGTGCCTACGGTGGCATCTTCGTACGCGAAGTAGACGATGAATACATCGTCGATACCGGACACCTTGTTGCCTATGAGCCATCCGTCGGTGTTCGGATAGGAATGGCGGGCGGTATATTCTCCAGTTTCTTCAGCGGCGAAGGTCTCATCGCGCGGATATCCGGACCTGGCCGCATTTACATGCAGTCACGTTCGTTTGGTGGCCTGACAGCATGGACCAACTCGCATCTCTGGTAACAACGTGTCTGTCTTTTTGTACCCAGTCATTCTTCTTACCGAGCAAATGCTCTGACTTGCCTCCCTGAGGAATCTCATGAAGTTCAAGATTCTCTCCCGCCCGGCAGCTTCGGTTGCCCGCCTGCTGATGGATGATGGTGAATCACTCACCTGCGAAGTCGGCGCAATGATCGCCATGTCTCCGGGCTTCGAAGTCGAAACAACCACCCGCAAAAAAGGGGGCCGCGGTGGCGGACTGGGAAAAGCCCTGAAACGCATGCTGGCTGGCGAAAGCATGTTTCTGAATCACTTTACAGCGATTGATGATCGGCAATCACTGATCCTGGGGCCGTCGATGCTGGGAGACGTGGTTCATGTTCCGTTGCAGGGTGGATCACTGATCGTCCAGGGGTCCAGCTGGATGGCTTCAGACTCAGGCATTGAGATCGACGCGACCTGGCAGGGACTTGGTAAAGCCCTGTTCAGCGGTGAAAGCATGTTCTGGCTCAAGTGTACTGGCGAAGGCAGTTTGTTTCTCAGCAGCTTCGGTGCTATCTACGATATGTACATAGATGGTGAATATATCGTCGACACGGGTCATATCGTCGCCTTTGAAGACACACTGCAGTTCAGTGTTGTAAAAGCCGGCAAGAGCTGGATTGGCAGCTTTCTTGGCGGAGAAGGGCTGGTTTGCAGGTTCAGCGGACAAGGACGCCTTTACTGCCAGAGCCACAACCCACCGAGCTTCGGTAAAGCACTCGGTCCAAAACTTAAGCCTCGCTAACAAGTATCTCGTATCATGATCGAATTCTCCTGCCCATCGTGCAGTAAACGATATCGAGTCCCGGACGAAGCTGCTGGCAAAGCCGCCAAATGCAAAGACTGCGGTGCCACAATGCCAATTCCCTCAGGCAATGGGGCATCGCCGGAGTCAACAAGGCCTCGTGTTGCAAAGCCGGTTGCGCGGCCCGACACCCCGCCACCAACCGCCTCGGAGAAGCCCCGAATCGCGCGGCGACAGGAACTACCATCGGAATCGGCACGATCAGCTCCCGAACGGCCAGTCATGCCGCGGCCGCCCGCAACCGGGGCCGACCGAGTACAGACGGGTCGACCCGCACCAAGACCGACCCCGTCGGCCGCCAACGATAATGCAACAGGAGCAGAAATCCTCAGCGGTTCGACCCCGAATTTTGACTACGAGATTTCTCAACGCCCAGACTTTGCACTGGTGACGATCAGCCTTGAACAGGGCCAGAGAGTATACGCCGAAACGTCTGCCATGGCTTCAATGACACCGAGCGTCACACTGAAATCCGGTTTCAAAGGCGGACTCGGCAAGACACTTGGACGAATGCTTGGCGGCGAGAACATGATTATCAACACGTTCACCGCCGACAAGGGGTCTGGGGAAGTTGTCTTTGCCGCAGGGGCCATGGGAGATGCGGCGCATTATGAGCTGACTGGCAACTCGCTCATGCTGCAGCGAGGTGCCTTCATGCTGCATAGTGACGGAGTCGAAGTCACCGGAAAATGGCAGGGGGCAAAAGGCTTTTTCGGCGGCCAGGGACTCGTACTGCTGAAAGCCAGCGGCGAAGGCGATATCTTCTTCAATTCCTATGGTGCTATTTTGTCTGTTAATGTCAAAGACGAATTCATCGTGGATACAGGCTATATCGTTGCATTCGAAGACACTCTCAACTACCACGTTTCAGTTCTTCCGGGGCTTCGTGGTGGAAGCAAACTGAAGACTCTGTTCTTTGGAGGTGAAGGACTCGTGTGCCGTTTCTCGGGACAAGGCCGGGTCTGGATTCAGACTCGGCATGTGCAAAGCTTCCTGTCGTGGGTGCATGTGTTCCGTCCAGTAAAAAGCCGCAACTAACACAACGGGCCTTGCTGGCATTTTCCAGTCACTCGAATCTCCGTCGCTTTCTGAAACCGTGGCGCAATCCGCCTCCCGTGTCAGGAAAGTAATGAAGCCCGGGGAGCAAAAGGGGATTCACAGCACGCTTTTGAATGTCGCTCTCGTCATTCCCGGGAGACTGACGAGAGCAATGATCTTCATCGCTCGCCATTTGCTGTCGTGAGTGCTGCGTTGCGGGGTTCAAAATCCGATTTGTCTGCCAGGACCGCCCTGAAAAAGGATGCCTTCGGGCCCTTCAGTCGATAGTAGCCTGGCCCAATCTCGACGGCAGACCAACCACGCCAGTACAAACCGGCGCAAGCACGCAGTCGCTTCCGAAACAGCCATCCGCACGCCGTAACAACCAGCAAAACGGAAAGACACCCAGCGATGCCCACATTCCCTTCAAGTACTAACCCCGTCGATAAACAAAACAGCATGTAGCCAAAAAGGATCGTGGTCATGTTCACAGCGATGGATCGATTACGGCTTGGGAGATCGACATAGTACCGAATATGAATTCGCTTACTCTCGCGTCGAAAGACAAACTGCAACCAGCACAGCAAGCAAACGACACCAACCACGACCACAGCAGAGGCAGGAACCCATCCCAAAACGAACTTCGGTACGGTCATCGAAAGGTCTCGCGTGCTTCTGTAGAAGGCTCCCAGGAACAGGACGACAAGCCCCGGGATCAACAGAAAACCTGCAAGCAGACAGACACCCGTGGCAATAACAACCCACTCAACAACTTTCCATTCCGGAGGAGGAATCACAATTTCGCGACTCTGGAATGTCAGGTTGGTGGTCTGCCCGGTGATGACGCACACTGGCGGCAGAGAAACGTCTGACCCACACAGCAAACTATCGCCCGAAATTCTGAACGGGACTTCCGCGAGGCCGAGAGCATCATAAAGACTGCCTTGCTGAAGCTCCTGAGTTTCCGGAGCTGCGAAAGGATTCGCAACCGTTTCCACAGATCACCTCACGATTTCACCGCGTAACAGTTTCGACTTCAGAAATCCGCCAGTGGTTCAGCGCCAGCAGGAGTACTTAACGCTTTCAGAATACCTGGTTCCGTGTCGCTCGACAGAAATCGTGTTGAACCGTCTGCAAACAGCACGTTGACACCGCCATGGAAAGGTGAGCTGTATCCCTCGGGACCTTTGTTAACACCCTTCGCCGGATCACGCAGGTTCAAAGGGTCGCCCCAGGGTCGGAGCCCCGCCATGACTTCACCTGCAAGTATGGTATTTGACGTGCCGTCGTTAATGTCCCTGAAGCTCATCGCAGAGCCGGGCATAAGCAGCCGGATATTGCCAGCGTAGTTGGCAGGAGCAAGCATGTCTCGCCGCGGTCGCATTTCGGGGTTTGGAACTTGTGGCGGAAACTCATAGCCCGGGATCCTTGTCTGAAACGGCAATTGATTGCTGATATCGTTCCACGGCAAATTCAGATCGATGGAAGAATACAGGCCTTGCTGTTCGATAAACGGCAGCAACATGGTCAGAGTACTGTGCATGGCTCGGCCCTGTTCATCAAACGACACTCCCGGCGGAAGCAGCCCATGTGTGTCCGAGTAGTTGTGCACAGCAAGACCGATTTGCTTCAGATGATTTCGGGATTGCGTTCTGCCGGACAGATGGAAGCCATCACTTTCGACAAATGGTTCCTCACGAGTCACGATCCAGACAAGCTGATGCACAGCGCCCAGCACACTGATGCCAGCCGTAAACGCCAGGAGAAGACCTGCCACCAGTGAGCCTGTCCAGCGGAAACGCCATGGCCCATCATTCATCCCGCGTTGCCGCGAGCGATATCTCATCCACCGCACACCCAATCTTTGCACCCCAACAAGCAGTGCCACCAGTGAAATGGCTGCCAGTCCAGCCGAAGCCCAGTTCCACTCAATATTCGGAAGCGTTCTGTAAACAAAGTCAATCCAGCCGAAGACGATCCGCAGAGGGATTTCTCCGATGAAGGGCAGTCCTGCGAATGCACAACAAGCGGCGATGACAAGCCAGATCACGAAACTGACACCTATCCACTTCATGCTTTTCATGGTGTGTTCCTGAGTTGCCGGACCATTCCGGCTGCATCCAGTGCCAGCTGCACCTGCCCGTCAAAGATCAAAGGCTCTATCACGAGAAATGGGGCGTCCACAGAAAGGTCTTCAGACGCTGATGATTGCGGTTTCGGGATCTCCGTCCGGTACAAGTAGGGAGCCGGAAAGTCGCCCGGCATTGTTCGAATCACTTCGGGAAGTTCGAGAAACTGCACCTGATCAGGCCAGTCGCCATGCCTTCGTGCCCAATCCAGCAGTACTACGTGCAGCTGTTGAAGGCGGCTCATTCTTTCTGCCTGAAAAGCGATCTGTCTCTGAACTTCATCAGCTATCTGCTGGCCCTGAGTCTTCTGATCGGCGGCATCAGATTCCTCAGCAAGCTGATAGGTCAGTCCTTTTTTCACCCACGCTCCGGGTGTCATCAGCTCTCGAGCACCGGATATCATCGTCAGGACCACAACAAACATGATCCCCCACAACAGCACACCTCTGACTGATGTGCAGAATGAGATTTCCGGCAGCTGCGGAAAATCTGAGCGTAATCCATTCCAGAGAGATCGGATACCGGCCGCGCTCAACAGTATCAACAGCAGAAAGAACGAAACGGTCGAGAGGCGCATCCGACCGACATCGGTCAGCGTCACCATTGGCATTCCAGCGATTACCGTTCCCTGGCACATCAGCCATGCTGCGATCATCGCTCGGGCGATGGATCGTGAAGGGTATGGATTCATTTCAGCACTTCCAGCTGTGGTTTGGTCATCAGGATGTCGGCACCACTCAGAATCAGCAGAACTCGGTTTCTGACGATACTGACGGAAATCCACACAGTCATGAATCACCCGTCGATACGCTGAAGTCAACTGAAGGCGAACACAGTTCCTTGCTCGCGCGGCCGGAGATCCAGTTCTGAGATCATCCTTCGCTTCAAGGCACGGACTTCAGATCTACCTCAGACGAGCCCGCGTTTCTTCCGCAACGCCCACTCGATCGTCAGCAGACTAATGATCAGGAGCAGCATCAGCCAGTTATCCCACAGCGTGATGCGTTCAGTTCGCTCGAGATCCATACCCGGCAAACCGTCCATCGCCCACTTTTCGAAGCGGGAAATCATTTCATCAGGTGTCAGGTATTCTCCACCACTGACGTGCGCGATTTCGCGCATCAGATCCGGATCCGCTGCGGGATAGTCCAGTTCCGGATCTCTTGAGTTGACATTGAATCGGGTCACGGCTGTTGGACCGACGGCAGTACCGTTTGCCATGGCGGCAACTTTGACCCAGTAGTCTCCTGCTTCCAGCGTCTCCGAGAATTCACCATTGCCGCCTTCCGGCACCTTGCGAGGGACGACGGAAATATTCTTTCCGGACGGCGTGGTCACTTCGACCGTGTAGATGGCATCAGCAAGCGGCTGACCCTCAGAATCCCGGGCACCAAACGTTAATTCAGCGGGTTGCCCTGGTGAAAGGTCGCGAGGGTCAGCGTTGACCCAGACGAGCGAATCGCTGTCCGCATCCTTCCTGGTTAACCAGAAAATGACCTGCCGCCAGAATCGCTGGTGTTCTTCAGCAAACCCCTGCATTGCCCATTGCCACGTGCTATCGCCAGCGAATGCAAGAACCCGACTGTTACCGATACTCTGACCGATCAAAAGTGGCGTACCTTCTGCTGACGCCGCCAGTATCTGAGCGGCGGACTGATCACGACGCTTCAGAAGGTTGGCACCATCCAGTGGCGGTAGTTGTTCCCAGCGTTCACGATTGCGATCGAGCAACGCTATCTGCATCACATAGTGTGCAAGCCCGTCACGAGTTGGCAGCATCTTCAGAAGGTCCGTCAACTGCTGGTCGTTCTGACGCAATTCAACAGGAAGAAGTGGAGCGATCGCAGTGTCGGCGTAGCCGCCTGCCCCGAAGTTCTCAAAGCCACCCGTCATCATCAACCCGGCGCCCTGCAGACAACACTGCTGCATATTCATCAACTGCCCCGGTTCAAAGGCGGAAGCTGGAACGTTGCCGATAATGAAAGCGTCGTATTCACCCGGCACAAAGTAAGAGTCGGGAATCCTGTTCTTGCCAGCCAGCGGTCCCTGCAGAATACGAATGAAATCGATCTGCACTCGGTTACTCACATTGATCGCTCGAAGAAACCGGGATTCCCAGCGAAGGATGTCAAAATAAGCGACTCGGATTCCGCCCTGCTGCACACGAATAATCGTTTCCACTCGGTTGTTCGTTTGCCGCAGTTCACCTGGCAGAACATCGGCTTCCACCGCCAGTTTCAGATCTCCTGCAATTTCAGGAACGATATTCAGCGAGATCGTCACTTCGTCATCCGGATTCGTCGGCGTATGCACAACAATCGGCTGAGTCTGCGCCGTTGGATTGACGGGCTTCATTGGCCCCGTCTGACCAAGCTGAAGACGTGGATCCGAGCGATCCTCCAGCAAGACTCGCACACGCACCGGTTGCCCCAGCACTCCGGCACACTTCAGGCGAACACGTATGGGAACGACATTGCCTTTGAAGACATCCCGGGACAAGTCCAGTTCATCGAGAGCGACGTCCTGACCGGATTCAGAAGACTCGCTACTGCCGTAGACAACGGTGTAGACCGGACGTTGTTGTCGTCCCAGTGTTCGCGCGGGCTGTAACGGATCGACGTCTTTACTACCCAGCGCGGCCTGACGACCGTCGCTCAGCATGACCACGCCGCTGACCCGGTCCCGACCAGCTTCGTCGATCAACGAATCCAGTGCATAACCGATCGCTGTGGACTTGCCATCCGACTCCGGTGTTTGTTCTTCCGTCGCGTGTAAAATCTCATCGAAATCACGGATGCGTATCTCCGCTTTGTCTTTGAGCTGATCGATGAATTCTTTTGCTGCCTGAAGCGTTTTCAGAGCTGCTTCACGGCGGGCCACATTTCCCGGAGCATCGGTGGTCTGAAAACTGCGGCTTCTGTCGACAAGGACATAAAGAACGGAGTCCGTTTTGTCCTGCCGCTTCAATACGACCGCAGGGCGAAGTATCAGGATAGTCAACAAGACAACAACTGCGATGCGGAAAGCCATCAGCCATCGTCGACTCTTCGAGGGAAGATGTTTCGTACGTCTGGGATAAATCAGCGCAGTCATCAACAGCATCACCAGACAGGCGAAAACTGCAATCGGCCATGACCAAACTGGTTCCAGTTGTAGCGACATCCGTCTCCGGCAGGGTCGTCACCCCTGATTCAAAGTCCTGACTTATCTTCTCAAGAAAAATGGTGCCGACCCTGCGCAGGGACACCCATTCCGTGCCGAGTTTATCTGCCGCAGGCACTCTCCGCCATGCAGGTAAGGCAACCGCCATCCCGGCATCTGAAGTGAGCCTTTTCAGAGCCCTCCGTCGATCTGGTAGTTGGGCATAATGAATGTCAGGAAGATTCGGAAGATAAAGAAGATGATGAACCCCGCGATGAACAGCCAGACGAGCGTACTGACGATGGAGGCCAGCCTCTGAAGTGCGCGAACCGCCTCCGATTCGAATACGTGGCTCATTCGGTCCAGTTCCTCGGGAACCGTCCCGGACTGCTCGGCGGTTTCCAGAAACTGGATGTAGTCTTCAGGAAACAAACCGGACGATGCGACAGCATCAGCAAATGTCTCTCCCTGTTGAAGAGCATCCCAGATCACAGGCTCTGCCATCACATAGGCGCCGTTTGCAGTGGCTTTCAGACTGCAATTCAGTGACGGCCGAATGGACATGCCAGCCTGCTGCGTCAGGGCGAAGCACCACGAGAATCTCGCGATGGCAAAGGATTTCATACAGGAACCGATTTGAGGCAACCCAAGCAGAAACGGATGCAGAAATGTTTGCCCGGCCAGATTACGGTTGGCAAAGATCCAGCCCGCAATCAGTGCGAACCCCAGCCCGAAACTCCCGACAAGCCAGATCATCGCACCAGTTGCGCCATGCAGCCCCAGTCCGACAATGTCAACAGGTTCTCCATTGGCCTGTGGCGGAAGAAATCCCACGATAAAAATCAGTAACCCAATCACACCCACTGCGATGACCAATTGGAAGACCGGCCAGGAGATTGCAGAGCGAAAGTCGCGGACCTGCTTGAGCCGCGATTCGTAATAACGGGACAGAGAGGCAAACACTTCCGGCATCGCTCCGGTCTGCTCGCCCACATTGACAAGATCACGAAACAACGGTGGAAATCTTTCCTCGTTCTCATTCAACGCATCAGCAAGCGTTGCTCCACTGGTAATGCGCCGGTTGACATTTTCTATGAGTCCCGGCAATCGTGAGTCCGGCGAATTCCGAGAGGCGGTCTTCAATGCTTTCCGGATTTCGACTCCTGCCTCCAGCATCTGAGCCATCGACCGACTGAACATCGACAATGCTCGCCATGAAATATGAGGATTACGAAGCATGCAACGCTCTTTGAAAAGAAAACCAATGTGTCAATTGAGTGTGTGAATTGAGTCAGTGTGTGAATTGAAACGTCTTCATTGAAAGGTGCCCGGTGATTGCCGTTTGCGCGAGTTTACCACAAGACAGTAACATCCCAAATTCATCCGCCCATGGCATGATTTCACTTCTGTAGAGCGGTTTTGGGGGCTGGAAACTCATATCACAACTACTTTCGATTCCATTTGTTCTGTAGAATGGTGGCTGAACGTACAGACGATGAGCCAAAAGGGTCCGGGAAACCTGACCACCAGCCCCAGCCAGGCAAGCATCATGAACAGTCGCACAAACAGTCAATGCTCCAGCGAATTGAGCGAACTCATGAGGCCAGCGTATTCACGTCGCCGACTTCTGCAGACGGCGGCGATTGGATTCGGAGGCATCGCACTTGCTGGACTTCAGTCCAAGATTGCCGCAGGCGACACACCGGCACCCCGCCTGAACCATCCGCCTCGAGCAAAACGCGTGATCTTTTGCTTCATGTCGGGAGGGGTCTCCCATGTGGACAGTTTCGATCCCAAGCCGCGGCTGACAAAAGACCACGGCAAACCAATGCCCGTTGAAATTGAACGAACTCAGTTCAACAACAACGGTTCGATCATGGGAAGTCCCTTTGAATTCACAAGGCACGGGCAAAGCGGGCTCGAAATCAGCAGCATGTTCCCACACCTGGGCAATGTAGCGGATGAACTGGCGGTTATTCGATCGATGACAACACCAGTGAATGAACATGCTCAGGGCAATTTCCTGATGCACAGCGGCTTTCCATTCATGGGTCATCCCAGCGCCGGTGCGTGGACGTGTTATGGACTTGGCATCGAAAACGAAAACCTGCCGGGCTACGTTGTCCTGCAGAGTGGCGGTGCAGTGCCTCCACACGGCGGCGTCAGTTTGTTCAGCAATGGATTTCTGCCTGCCATTCATCAGGGTTCCATTCTTCAGGCAGACAAGCCGGAAGCCATCGCCAACATCTCTCCTCAGGAGACGCGTTTGCTGCAAAGGCGCCGCCTGAATTTTATACGGCAACATGACCAGCAGTTCCTGACACGCGCTGACGATGACGCTCAGGTCGAAGCCGCGATTCGCAATTACGAAACAGCCTATCGGATGCAGTCCGCAGTTCCGGAACTGTGTGACATTTCCGGAGAAACACCACATACACTTCGTGCATACGGAATTGATTCGAACGATCGGGAAATGGCGGCCTATGGTCGACAATGCCTTCTGGCCCGACGGCTGGCTGAGAAGGGCGTACGATTCATTGAACTGAGCTGCCTGACGCGATCCATCGGTGCGGGTGGCGCTGCGAACCCCTGGGATCAGCATGGTGACCTTGAGCGAGGACATCGTGCCATGGCAGGACAGATTGATCAACCCATCACGGCCATGATCAGAGATCTGCGCGAACGTGGATTGCTTGACGAAACACTCATCATCTGGGCTGGAGAATTCGGACGGACACCGTTCTCGCAGGGCAGCAATGGCCGTGACCATAATCCCTTTGGATTCAGCGTCTGGATGGCTGGAGGTGGCGTGAAGGGTGGTTCGGTCTATGGAGCAACCGACGAGTTTGGATATCACGTCGTCGAAAACAAATGCACGATTTACGACATGTGGGCAACTGTCCTGCATCAGCTTGGAATCAACCACGAACGCCTGACCTATCGGTATGGAGGCCGCGACTTTCGACTCACCGACGTCTACGGCAATGTCCTGAGTGAAGTCCTTGCGTAGGCGCGACCGTCCGCTGAAATCGTTGGCTGAAAAGCATACTCGATGCTTTCGTCTGAAGTCTGCGATGTCAATCATGTCGGAACATTGCTGCTCACGTACACGTCCGGACCCTTTGCGTAGTTTCCTTTCACCCGGCTGAGTTTGCGCAAAAAAAACACCTTGCGGCATCAAACCGCAAGGTGTCGGAAACGTCGCATGGGTCAGACGCGAATGTTCAAATCGATCAGAACTCGCCGACTACCAGGCCGTCCTTTGGATCGCAAAGACGACGCATAACTCCGGTGTCGATGTTTTCGGACAGGAAGTGAGCCGAGCCGTCACCCAGAACGCACTGAACACCGCCCGTGTGAAAACTGAATGGTTCGTCGTTCGGACCGCAGTTGTTGGTGCTCCACGGACAGTCAGCTGGACCACCCTTCGGATTGCTGCTGTTGTTGATAATTCGAACGCCGGAAACAGCACCGTTCGGCGGACCAGAAACACCGTTTCCAGTGTCTCCGTCTGCCCAGCGGTTTGGACAACGGCGGGTGCCGTCACCACAGCCGTCGGTGTATGAGTTGCCGGCAAGGTCGATTGGATACTTTCCGACAATATTCGATGGTCGCCCAGCATCTTCGATAACGGCAATCGTGTTGCTCAAACCGTCGGTGCAATCGCGGAACTTACCAACACCTCGAGCTCCACCGGACAGAAATCCGTCGGCGAAGTATGCCTGGTCAGCAAGCGGACCTTTGACGGAAACCGATGTTTTTGGCTGGCCTGGGTCGATGATGTTCGCATAAGCGATTGGCATGTAGTCAGTCTGACCGTAGCCGCCACCACCCTGCTCATCAAAATTACCGTTGCTGGGGCAAAGGTATGCAGCAATGCTGCTCTTTGCCAAAGCCCGGTTGTTTGCGCCCACAGTGGCACTGCCAGGAGCGCCGAGGTAGCTGTAGTTGAAATCCCACGCGTTGTAGATGTTGGCCTGTTCAATAAATGGCAAAGCCGCGGTAAAGAACGACACAGGGAAGAAGATTCGAACTTCACTGGAGGTACCACCATTGCGAGTGTGCTCGCCGGATGTTGGAGTTGTCCCGTAAGTACCTTCATAGTTATGAATCGCAAGACCGATCTGCTTCAGATTGTTCTTGCACTGTGTGCGGCGGGCAGCTTCTCGTGCCTGCTGAACCGCTGGAAGAAGCAGTGCGATAAGAATGGCAATGATTGCAATAACTACCAGGAGCTCAATCAGCGTAAAACCCTGACTGCGGCGCTTCAGAGCACCTGACGACGAACTTCTCATTTCAACCCTCCAAAATATTCCGGCCGAAAGGCCACCATGCATCCCCTGATGCACGTGAACGGAAACGTGACCTCGATCAACTGACCGGCTTTGAGCAGGGGGACTATCGGGCTGTGATATGAAGTTCGTGCGAATGGCTCATGAAGATTCTGTTAAGAACCGGATTTGCGAATTGGGAGAAGCACTCTGCAGTACATTGCCGCGCGGTGCGCTGCGACACTCCGAAGAACTCTTTCAGCAGTAGAACACCGAGTCGCCGAATGGTCGCTTCGCGATATCAGGGACCTCACAGCCAGCGGCAGGACGTCCGGCCGCGAGGAGCAGATAAGGGCGTTCGAAATCCGGCCGCTCAAGAATATGGTTCAGGAATTTCATCGGTGATGGCGTATGCGTCAGCGCCGCCAGTCCGCAGTTGTGCAGAGCAGCAATCAGGAAGCCACACGCGATTCCGACGGATTCACTCACGTAATAGTGCTTCGACCTGGTACCTTCTGACGGAGTCCAAGACCTTGCAAAGACGGCAATCAAAATCGGGGCCGTTTCGAGAAATGGCTTCGAAGCATCTGTCCCGAGCGGTCGAAGAGCATTCAGCCACTCTTCCGGCGCCCGATGTTCGTAAAACCGTCGCTCCTCTTCTTCCGCGGCTTCGCGAATTTGTTTGCGAATCTGCACATCTTTAACAACGACGAATGTCCACGGTTGCTGATTGGCTCCACTGGGAGCAGAGAGTGCCACCTGAAGGCAATTGTTCACAACGCAGTCGGGAATCTGCTGATCGGAGAAATGCCGTACTGTGCGACGGCGCTGCATCAGGGTGAGAAATTCCTCGGCACCCCGGATGGACTCGTTGTCCGTTGTCGGCAGAAATTCGGTGTATTGCCTCATCCGATCACTTCTCCCGGGGTCCCCGATGAGTCGCAACAATTGAAAAGAGGGATCGGTGACATTGGCAACCTCCCGAGTACCAAGTTTCGGAACGCGCAGAATCCTTTGCTTTTGGCCTCACGCAATCCAACCGCCGCCAAGCACTTGACTGCCCTGATAAAAGACAGCCGCCTGCCCTGGCGCGACAGCGCTGAACGTCTCATCCGATGTCAAAACAGCCCGCTGACCCGGCTGCGGAGTCACGCGACATGGAATCGAAGTGGATCGGTATCGAAGCTTCGTCTCACACTCGAATGCACTCAGAGGTTCGTCGACCAGCCAGTTTGTCTGATCCACACAAACGGACTCTGTGATCAGGTCATCCGGCACTCCCAGAACGACCTGTTTCTTCTGAGGATCGATCCGAACCACAAATCTGGGTTCGCCAAACGCAAGCCCCAGCCCTTTGCGTTGCCCAACCGTGAACTGTTCGTATCCGGAGTGCTCCCCAAGAACGTTCCCCTGGGTATCCACAAATGTCCCTGCGGTCTCTGTCTGGCCATGCCAACGCTGGATGAATCCGGCGTAATCATTGTCTGGTACGAAACAAATTTCGTAACTATCCTTCTTGGTGGCCACCTTCAACCCGGACTCCGCGGCCAGTTCCCGGATGGCGGGCTTCTGGTACGTACCGAGCGGAAACAGGATCTGCGGAAGCAATGTTCGTTCGATCCCGAACAGAACGTACGACTGATCCTTGTTCAGGTCGACACCACGATGCAGCTGCCAATGTCCGGTGTGTGCATCCTGAATCACGCGAGCGTAGTGGCCGGTCGCGATGTATTCAGCACCGACTTGTTTGGCAAAATCCCATAGTTTCCCGAACTTCAGCCAGTTATTGCACTGAACGCATGGGTTTGGTGTTCGCCCGGCAAGGTACTCCTCAACAAAGTAGTCTTTGATGCGACGAAACGAATCCTGAAAGTTCAGCGAATGGAAGGGAATCCCCAGTCTGTCCGCTACGCGTCGAGCATCACCTGCATCCTCAGCGCTGCAACATCCCTGCCGATGAGAGGACTGATTGATCACAGGAAGCAGGCCGTCCGATGAGAGAGCGCAGGACGATTCACTTTCACCGGATCGCATGAACAATCCGATGACCTGGTATCCCTGTTCCTTAAGGAGCACGGCAGCGGCAGAACTATCGACTCCACCACTCATCGCCAGAACAACACGCTTCGCCATAATGCCAGTCAGTTCATTTCTCGGGCCTGAGAAATCAGTTTGCTTTCAATGAGCAATTGTAGCTAACTGAAACCGGTGTTGCGAAAGCCAGGACCGGTTGGTTGCAGTCCAACTTTGCATTTGTCATATTCCGAGGCCCCTTAATCGCCCAGCGCTGAGGGATTATTGCTCTGGTGGATTTAGCCTGGTGACTTTAGCACTGCGCGCTGTGTGGCACTTGTGCTGCCCAGCTCCACATTTTGACTTTCGGCAACGAGTTGCTCTTGAGTCAGAGTGGTGACCAACTGCCTTTTGGTGTGACAGTATGCTTTTTGCGACACAATCATTAGCAGAATTCTTCAACGGCATTGATAAGCTGAACGGATACGGCTATCTGCTGGCGGCCATCGTGCACGCAATTCTGCTGGTTCATGTTTTCGCCATCTCGCCGTTCGCCTTCATCTGGCTTGAGCGAAAAGTTTCCGGGCGTATTCAGGACCGTCTCGGCCCGACTCGCGTTGGTGGCCGTTTCGGGTGGCTGCAGTCCCTGGCTGACGGAATCAAACTGGTCCAGAAGGAAGATCTCTGTCCTCCTGCTGCGGACTCTATGCTGTTTCGATCCGCCCCTTACATCGTCTGTATTTCATCGTTCGCAGCATTCATGGTGCTGCCATTCAGTCATGGTTGGGTTGCGGTCGCCGCAGACTCAGGCTTATTTATCCTTTTGGCGATCCTGTCGCTGGAAGTGTTCGGCATTATCATGGCTGGATATGCCAGCGGTTCGAAATGGTCGCTTTTCGGGGGCATGCGGGAGGCGGCTCAGATGGTGAGCTACGAGATTCCGCTCGCAATCTGTGCTCTGATACCCGTCGTTTCCGCAGGCACATTGAATCTGGGAGAAATCGGCTCCATGCAGAGGGGCTGGTTCACCAACTGGTTCATCATGCACGACCCGTTCACATTCATCGCTTTCTTCGTCTATTTCGTCGTCGCCACCGCGAGTTGTAAACGCGCACCATTCGACCTGGCAGAAGCCGAAAGCGAATTGGTGGGTGGTTTTCACACGGAATACAGCGGGATGCGGTGGTCGTTCTTCTTTATGGGCGAATACGCCAGCATGTTTGCTGTCTGTGCAGTCGCCTCGATTCTGTTTCTGGGTGGCTGGAACACGGGCATTGATCCAATTGACAGTGCACTGTATGCGGCTCGCTCGCAGGCTGCTTCCGGTGAGGGATCGGCACTGGCGGGCTATCTGGCGAATGTGATCGGTGCACTTGTCTTTGCTGTGAAGGGTTCCGCGGGCGTCTTCGTTCAGATCTGGCTGCGATGGACCTTGCCTCGTCTCCGAATCGACCAGGTGATGACAACCTGTCTTAAGTATCTCGTGCCGATCAGTTGTTTTCTGTTTCTTGCTGTGACGATCTGGCCGTTAGCGCTGGCTCAGACCGGCCAGACGACGCTCGGACCTGCACTGGGAGAACGTGTCAGCGCGGCTTTGCGAGAGCAGGCGGGAAGAACGGCATCATTGCCGGTAGAACAGACGTCGGAGCACCCCGATGAAGTCGATCATGGAGATGCTGAGCATCACGAAGGCGAGGAGCATGTCTCGGCAAGAGCTTCCGACAGCTCAATTGCAACCGCTGGGCTGGAACTGCCAGGAGGACAGCAATGAGTGGTGAATCCGTATTATTTACGATCTTTGCTTTGGCAACCTGCCTCAGTGCAGTAGCGGTCGTAGTGAGTCAGACGGTCGTTCGAATGGCATTCTGGCTGATCATTTGCCTTGGCAGCACCGCCGCTTTGTTCTTCCTCGCGGATGCAGACTTTGTGGGTGCGGCGCAGTTACTGGTTTATGTCGGGGGGACACTGGTCCTTCTGGTGTTTGGCATCATGTTAACTGCGAGCGGTCCTTACCAGAAAATTGAAACCTCATCCGGTGAAATGGTCGTGGCGGGTCTTCTCGGCCTGCTCTTCCTTTTCATGGTCGTTGCAAGCACCGGCAAGGTGGACTGGATGGCTGGAGAATCGCCAGCGGTCGTAGAGCAGGGGCCGGTCGTCGGCAACACGCTCAGACCTCTGGGGTTGAGTTTGCTGGGACTGAGGCCGGATAAGGATCTTGGTGCTCCTGAAGATTCTGTCAAAAGCCCTGCGTATTTGCTTCCGTTCGAGATTGCGTCAGTGCATCTCCTGGTTGTCCTGATTGGTGCCGCCTACCTTGCGCGTGCCAAGCGTTCGAAAACTTCTTCCAACTGATCAGCAATTCTCTCGGGTCCAGCCTGATGTCTGCAAATATAAATTCCTATCTGCTGGTCGGTGCGGTCCTCTTCGTGTGCGGCGTCATCTGCATGGCCACGAAGAGAAACGGTATTGGTGTTCTGATGGGTGTTGAGCTGGTCCTGAACGGTGCCAACCTTAACTTCATCGCCTTTTCCAAATTCAGTCGTCTGGGTCTGGATGGGCAGGTCTTCTCCCTGTTTGTGATTGTGCTGGCCGCGGCTGAGGCAGCAGTCGCTCTTGCGATTGCATTGAACTTCTACAATAACCATCTGACTATTGATGTGGATCGTGCCAACAAACTGAAAGGTTGATGGCGGACCCGGTTGGTGGTTGATTTCTGAAAAATACCATTCTGTTGTGTTGGGATTCCCAATGGTTGGCGAAACGCTGAGAAACCTTTTGATGATCGCGTGGCTGCTTCCGCTTGTCGGATTTGCAGTTGAGATCTTCGGTGGCTTCTGGGGTACCCGACAAAGCAAGCTGGCAGCATGGATTGCTGTCGGGTGTATCGCAGCTGGCTTTTTGTCAAGTGCTTCTGCCCTGGTAATCTGGGGCAACACCAACGGCTGGACCGTGCTGGAGAGCCGCGACCATGGCGAGGAAGGTCACGCCGACGGCGATCATGGTGGTGTTAACCATAGTGATGGTAACCATGGTGATCACGGAGCGAACGCTGCCACTGATACTTATCAACTCGCCAGCATTGATGAGCACGCAGCCAGTGACCACTCAGCCGATGATCACGCAGACGGCCAGCATTCCGATGGGCATGAACATTCCGGCAATAAGCAGACCGTCTATTCGGGCACCATTTACACGCTGGCCACTTTCGGCTCGCTTCAGCTCTCCATCGACTACTACATCGACAGTCTGACCCTGGTCATGTTTACCATGGTTACTCTGATCGCAACCTGTATTCACCTGTTTGCGATGGGGTATATGAGCGATGAGCTGACCGAAGAGTATGTCGACCATCATGCCCATCTTGCGAATGGGCACCACGTCCATCGACCAGGTCGATTCTATCGTTTCTTTGCCTTTCTGTCCCTGTTCTGTTTTTCCATGCTGGGCCTGGTCCTCGCCGGCAATATCTTTCAGGTATTCGTCTTCTGGGAGCTCGTCGGGATCTGCAGCTTCCTTCTGATTGGCTTCTACACAGAACGAAAATCCGCGAGCAACGCAGCCAACAAAGCGTTCATCATGAACCGGGTTGGCGACTTCGGCTTCCTCATTGGATTGATGGTCATCTGGACGTATTTCGGAGTGTTCCGATTCGGTTCAACCACAGATGCCGAAGGAAATATTGTCCAGGCGGGTCTGTTCGAGATGATTCAACGGGATGACGCGGGAGTCCTTGCAACTGAGCCAATTACAGGCGGCGTGTTGATCCATGATCAAACCGGTCACCCGGTTGTGGGAGAATCAGGAATCCCGAAGACCATTCCTTATGCACTCCTGATCGTCGCCGGACTTGGTGTCTTTGCCGGATGCGTTGGCAAGAGTGCCCAGTTCCCGCTGCAGACCTGGCTGCCCGATGCGATGGAGGGTCCGACCCCGGTCAGTGCGTTGGTTCACTCGGCCACCATGGTCGCCGCAGGTGTTTATCTTGTGGGACGATTCTACCCGATGTTCGTGCAGGAAGTCTTACTGACCATCGCGTATGTCGGCTGTATCACTCTATTCATGGCCGCGACGATTGCGATTGTTGCCACTGATATCAAGAAAGTCCTGGCGTACTCAACCATCAGCCAGCTCGGTTACATGATGCTTGGTCTGGGTGTCTTTGGCTGGGGTGCAGGACTTTTCCATCTGGTGACCCATGCATTCTTCAAATCATTGATGTTCCTCTGTTCCGGCAGCGTGATTCACGGTTGTCATCATGAACAGGAGATGCCCAAAATGGGTGGTCTCTGGCGCAAGATGCCAATCACCGCATTTACAATGCTGGTCGGTGTGATTGCGATTTCGGGACTCGCTATACCCGGCACGGGAATTGCATTTTCCGGTTTTCATTCCAAGGACGCAGTGGTTGCAAGTGCGCTTGCCTTTGTGAAGGCGAATCCATCCCACTATCTGCTGTTCATCATGCCTCTCCTGACAGCTGGGATCACCGCCTTCTACATGTTTCGGTTGTGGTTCTACACCTTCATTGGGAAGCCACGCGACTCGCACGTCTATGATCATTGCCACGAATCACCTGCAATCATGACGGCTCCGCTTCTGGTGCTTTCAGTCTTTGCGGCATTCTGTGCCTTCGGCGGTGAACACGGGCCACTCTACCTGCTGATCACTGGTGATGAACCTGGTCACGTTGCGGACGGAATTGCAGCGACCACGGGCAGCTTGACTCTGCCAGGTCACGGTGCCATTCATGCTGTGCACAGCGAAGCCGGAACTATGGCATTACTGGCCGCAGTCACGGGTACTTTGCTGGCTTACATCCTGTACGGAACAAATCTGGTTAGCCCGGAACGAATCAAGCAGCAACTTGCTGGTGTGCATTCCTTCCTCGTCAACAAATGGCACTTCGATGAATTGTATGACGGTCTGTTTATGCAGCCCGCTCATATCGTTGGGAAGTTCTGTGCGTGGATTGACAGAACGATCTTTGACGGCATTCTGCACGGTGCTGCTAAAGTCACCGTAGTTGTGGCACAATGGGACCGCAAGTTCGATGAGAAATTCGTGGATGGATTCGTCAATTTGCTGGCGTCTTCTACACAGACGTTCGCGTTATCACTGAGAAACTTTCAGACGGGCCGACTTCGCCAGTACGTCATGTTCATCGTGGTTGGTGTTGTCGCGTTGTTTGCCGTCCTGTTTACGACTTTTCCTCGATAAAGACCGATTGGGCCTGGCCCGTTCGCTCAACAATAACTGACACTTCCTTTAGCCTCTAACAGGCGTTGCAAAAGCGATGAATCCAGAATTCCTGCTCAGCGCAATTATTTTCCTTCCAGCGGTCGCTGCTTTCTTTCTCGCCTTCTTTGATAGTCGCAACACCGATGTGATCCGCTTCTGGTCACTTGGTGCGACGATCATAACGTTCGGCCTGACTCTGGCGCTCTGGGGGCAGTTCGATTACGCGAATGGCGGAATACAATTCGCGGTGCAGATACCCTGGGTGGAGTCGTGGAATATTTTCTACCGCCTTGGCGTGGACGGGATTAGTCTGCCACTTGTCCTGCTGACAGGACTGGTCAGCATGCTGGCCATGACAGCCTCCTGGAGCATTACGAAGCATGTGAAAGGGTACATGATCCTGTTTCTGCTGCTCGAAAGTGGAATGATGGGCGTGTTCCTGGCACTGGACTTCTTCCTGTTCTACGTGTTCTGGGAAGTGATGCTTCTGCCAATGTACTTCCTGATCGGTGTGTGGGGCGGACCTCGAAAAGAATACGCAGCCATCAAGTTTTTCCTGTACACACTGGCAGGCAGTGTCCTGATGCTGATCGCCATGTTGATGCTGTACTTCAACAGTGGAGCAACCACGATAGTTTCAACCTGATTGAACTGGCAAAGGTGGCCGCAGGAGCTGAATCAACGTTGCAGCTATCGTTGAGTCCCTCTTTGCAGATCACTGCATTCATCATGCTTTTCATTGGGTTCGCCATCAAGCTGCCGGTATTCCCTGTTCATACCTGGTTGCCCGATGCACACGTGGAGGCCCCAACCCCGATCAGTATGATCCTGGCAGGTGTCCTGCTGAAGATGGGTGGCTACGGTATTATCCGCATCGCGTTCCCCCTGTGCCCGTACGGTGCTCAGCATGCTGCGTACGCGATGGTTGCCATCGGCGTCATCAGCATTATCTATGGGGCATTCGCTGCTTTGGCGCAGACGGACTTCAAACGCCTGGTTGCTTACAGTTCAGTAAGCCACATGGGGTACGTTCTTCTGGGTCTGGCAATCTGGAAAATCAATGAAGGAACAGGAGCCACAGAGAACGGCGAATTCTGGTTGATGGGCATTAATGGCGCCATGTTTCAGATGATCGCTCACGGCATTTCTTCTGCAGGCATGTTCTTCATGGTGGGGGTCATTTACGATCGCGTCCACCATCGTGATCTCAACAAGTTCGGCGGTCTGATGGGGCTTATGCCGCTTTACGGCGGTCTGTCCGCTGGTTTGTTCTTTGCCGGTCTTGGACTGCCAGGGCTTTGCGGATTCATTGGTGAAGTCTTCGTTGTCATCAGCACCTGGAGTTTCAGTCCGCTTCTGGCGATCATTGCCGCTTCAGGAGTGATTTTGACGGCTGGATACATCCTCTGGGCGATGCAGCGTGTTTATCTCGGCCCCGAATACAAAGGTCCTCATCCTGAGGCAATTACCCCGATCAATGGTCGTGAAGTTGCGGTTGCAGGCGCTTTGCTGTTTCTGGCAATTGTGTTTGGGATCCGTCCCGGAATCGCATTTGACGTCATGAAGGTATCAACTACGGAACTGGTTGAGTCACTGGAATCGGGTTACCAAAAGGCCAGCATGGATGTCAACCAGACTCAGGCCAGCCGATAGTTCCGTTTTTGTCTGGTAGCGTCCTCTCATTCAATCTGCACCCCGAAAAAGTCGGCGTAAAAGAACATGGTGTTCTCTCAGCTAATCGACAGCCTGATTCAGGAAACAACGACTCGATCTCTGCCATTCTTTGGCGCCGAGCTGTGCCTGAGTGTAACGATCGTGCTGATGCTACTGCTTCGGCTTTTCAACGCCGATCGATGGGTACCTTCCTATCTGGTGGCCGTAGTCGGTGCATTCGCTTCGTTGTGGGCGACCTACCGACAGTTCACTCTCGTTGCCGAGTACAACGGAGTATTCTCGGAGACTTTCTTTTCCGGGATGCTGATCCAGGATTTGTTTTCGGTCTATTTCCGAGGTTTCCTGTCGCTGTTTCTGCTGCTGACAATTGCACTTACCGCATTGACCGGCATCCCGGACAACGAAGATGGCCCTGACTTTTACTCCTTATTGTTCGGTGCCACGATCGGCATGATGCTGATGGCCAGTGCGAACAATCTGCTGATTTTGTTCCTGGGCGTTGAAATGGCGAGCGTTCCGAGTTACGCCATGGTTGGTTTTTTGAAGGGTCGCAAACCAAGCAGCGAGGCAGCGCTGAAGTATGTAGTTTACGGTGCCGGGGCCGCTGGCGTCATGCTTTATGGTGTCAGCCTCCTTGCCGGAGTCCTGGGTACTGGTGACATGTCCGCGATTGCCTCCCGACTGACTGAAGCTGCAGCTGGTGGAACTGGCGGTCTGTCGGACCCGGAGATTCGAACAGTAACTCTTGGCGTTTTGCTGATTATGGTGGGGCTTGCTTTCAAACTTTCGTTGGTGCCGTTTCACTTCTGGTGCCCGGATGCGTTTGAAGGGGCCTCTGCAGAAGTCGCGGGCTTCCTTTCAGTTGCGTCGAAAGCCGGTGCGTTTGGTTTGCTTGTGCGATTGTGTCTCGCCCTTTCAGGTGCCACCGGAGTTGACAGCTTACTGACGGCGTTTGGAATTGGGCTCGGTGTTATCGCCTGCATCACAACCACCTACGGTAACCTGGCGGCCTATGCACAGACGAACATGAAGCGCCTGCTGGCCTATTCAACGATTGCTCATGCCGGTTACATGTTGATGGCTGTTTCAGCAATGATGGTTCTTCAGAACAGCGGATCCGCTGCGGACTATGCGGGAACAATTCGGGGTTCTCTCGAAGGATTGCTTTACTATCTCGCCGTTTACATGTTCATGAATCTCGGAGCATTCGCGGTAATCGCACTTTGTCGCAATCACACGTTCAGTGAAGACATCGACAGCGTGAAGGGTCTGATTAGTCAGTCACCCGTTCTTTGCATCACGATGCTGGTATGCTGTTTCAGCCTTGTCGGAATGCCCCCGTTCGGGGGATTTTTTGCCAAGCTTATGATTTTTGCCGCTGCTCTGAAGGCAGGCGAAGTTCATTGGTTCATGTATGTTGTGGTGGCATTCGGTGGCTTGAATACAGTGCTGAGCCTTTACTACTACCTGAAGATCCTAAAGACCATGTTCCTGGACGAACGACCTGAGGGAGCTCGGCCGGTACCGGTCAACTGGTTCTCCTACGAAGGTGCATACGCAGGTGTTCTTGGACTTTTTGTTGTCCTTCTGGGTCTGCTGCCGCAAATCATGACCGGGCTGACGAACACTGCGAGTGTCGCTGCGGAATCTGTCGCCAGCTTCTGACGTTGTCTCCGGCCTGTTTTCCAATCCAGTCATAGATCTCTTGCTACTTCGGATGTCGCACATGGCTCTTCAGGACAATGAAACACTGCTGAATAATGTGCTGATCAGCATGGCCCACAGCTTCCTTCAGTATGTGTCTGAAAGCTGGCCCTGGGTCAGCAATGCGGGGCAATCGCTTGAAGAGCAGGTGAACGTCATTGCCGCACGACAGCGTCAGGATGTTGCGGACATTGTTGCACTCCTCAATGAACGGGAGTTTCCAATCGACTTTGGAACTTTCCCAACGGAATACACTGATCTTCAGTTCCTGTCGTTACTTGGCCTCCTGAATCTGCTCGACAACAGCCAGCAGAAGGTCTGCAACGGAATCTCCGACGCAGTGACGTCGCTTTCAGCTGCTGGTGATGAGGAAGGAGCAGCGTTGCTGCGGGCCATTGAAGTTCGACAACGAGAATCTGTTTCCGCCCTGAAAGAGCTCCACCAGGAACTTTCGAAGCTGGCCTCAGCCTGATCCAGTGTTGCCGCCGAAAAAACGCCCGGCGACGCCAAGTCTCTGAACGGACACCGGTCGCATGCAGTACCCGCCGCAAGTCGATAAGCTCATCGCGTCTGTGGAATCGCTGCCCGCAGTGGTTGCGTGTTTCTGTTCACCAAAACCATTGGAAGATCTAAAGCCGAACGTCCTGTCTCTGCCCGGCGAATTTGGGGATCTTCCACAGGCCATCCTGCGTCGGACAAATGGCGGCCGTCAGGGCGAAGTAATGATTCAGATCGAAGTGATTCTGGATCGTTCACCAGACGCGTGGCTAAGTCTTGAGTTTCTCGCATGGTGGGTCCGGGACTGGGCTCGCAGCGATGAAGACATTCAAATGCGCCCGATGGCGCTGCCGCCCAAAGCCGGGGCCATTCAGCTTGGTCGTACGCTGAAGTTTCTAATCGAGTATTTTCTGATCGAGACGAGCGACGACTACAGCGACACCCTTTCAATCGTGGATCGAATGGCTGAATCGATTGACTTCAATTTCAGGGATTACACAGACTGCTTTGCTAACCCGGCTGAATTTACCGGGGACGTCGAATCCATATAATGGTCGGTCGTGAACTTTAGTGGACGGCCGGTTCGAACGGACTTCGGCTCGCCGAAACTCACCCTGGATTTCCGACCGAGCTGCGAATTGCCGAACGGGTAGCGACACCTGAAGATCTTCATCAACTCCCAGCCATGGATCCGATTGCTCACCGGGAGTTTGGCTGCACACCGGCAGCTCCCGATATTTCTCTGAGCAGTTTTTGTTCCAGCAGAGTGTCACGCCCGATCGGCAGCCATCGTGATGGCGCAGACTGTCCGATCACCTGAGTCAGATCTCTCTGCAAAGGTTGCCCCTCTCGGAACGTCGCACCTCCTTCATAGCTGGCTGCCAACCCCGGCAAATCCTCAATCTCCTTGTCGACCCGCACACTGACACTGGTCTGCCCCGGGGCAGCAGCCTGCATTGTCACGACAACCCGACGGCGAATGGACTGAAGCGTACTTTCCAGGCGGTTCTCAAAACCAATGGAGTCCGGGTGCCAGGGCTCAAGGAGATTTGCGCCTGCTCTGAATTCCGTTTCAATCACACCTTCGAGTTTGCTTTCGCGAGCCACCAGGAAGTGGTTGTAGTTCAGCACAGAAACGGCTCGCTCCCACAGCAGGTCCCGATTTGCTACAGAGACATAAATTGCACTGGCCCCGCTGTAGGGCATTTGCGGTGGGGACGAGACACAGCTCGCCAGTGCCATCAGGATGCCGCCAACAAGAATCGGCGCAGCAACCCGCCTTCGCCGAGCGAATCGGCTGCGTTTTTCCACATTGACGATGAAACCTGTCACAACCGTTCGTCCATGAACAGAGGCTTTAACTAACAAGAAGTGTCCTGACTGACCGAATCTGAAGCAAGACCGGATTCGTCGCTGTCTCGGAAGGCCTCAATGCGGATTTTCCTTTGCCACGGGTTTCGATAGAGTAAGATGAAGTTGAAAAACCCGGTCCGAACACCGGGACCTGCCCACCAGATAGTTCCCCCCTGCCATTTCCAGGCCCAGGACTGCCCGCCATGCTGAACATCGTCAGCCAGCCAGATTCTCGTCGCGCATTCTGCGATGGCATTTCGCGTCGCAAAATGCTCCAGATTGGGTCTCTGGGAGCATTTGGTCTGAGATTGCCGGATCTACTGAAGGCTGAGCAGTCGGCCGCCATGCATCCATCATCCAGATCAAAGAAATCTGTAATTCTTATCTGGATGCACGGAGGACCCTCGCAGCTCGACACCTTCGACATGAAGCCAGCCGCCCCCAGTGAGTATCGAGGGGCGTTTTCACCGATCGCGACCAACGTGGCGGGGCTGGATATTTGCGAACTGCTGCCTGAACACGCAAAAGTAATGGATAAGTGCACCGTGATTCGGAGCTTTTCACACGGCAACGGAGACCACTGGGCTGCCGCTCACTGGATGCTGACCGGCCGACTGGGAGCAAATGGCAGTGACCGTATGCCCAGATATCCGTCCATGGGGGCCGTTGCTTCGCATTTACTGGGACCGACACAGCCCGGCTCACTTTCCAGCGTCAACTTCAATGATGGCGGATTCGGATTCCACGGAGCTGCCTGGCTGGGTGTCAACCACAATCCTTTTCGCTATGGCGATTTCAGCTACGGAAACGAAGCTGGAACTCTGCCAACCGGCGATTATAAAAGTTTTTCGCTGGTCGATGGGTTGTCAGAAAAGCGGGTCGTCGATCGCGTTTCGCTTCGCGGTCAGCTTGACAGCCTGAAACGACAGATCGACCGCAACCGAACGTTCGAGCAGTTGGACGCAGTCGATCATCAGGCAATGGATCTGGTTCTGTCGGGACGTGTGCGCAAAGCATTTGATATTTCAGACGAACCGGAATCTCTTCGTCAGCGGTATGGCCCCGGATGGGGTGAGCAGGCTCTTTTGGCCCGTCGCCTGATTCAGGCAGGTGTTCGTTATGTTTCGCTGAACACCGGCTACTTTGACGACCATGGAAATATTGAGCGAGCTCTCAGAGACAAGCTGCCCCGCCACGACAAGTGCGTGGGAGTATTGATTCAGGATCTGGCAGAACAGGGCATGCTGGACGACACGCTGGTTGTCGTTGCGGGCGAATTTGGCCACACACCGCGAATTAACGACAACGCTGGCCGCGACCACTGGCCACAGGCGCAGAGCATCCTGTTGTCGGGTGGCGGGTATCGCCACGGGCAGGTCATTGGTGCGACGAATGACAAAGCGGAATATCCGACGGAGCGGAAGGTTGGAGTTGAAGACTTCTGCGCAATTATCTACCGGGCGATGGGGCTGAGCGTTGACGATAAGATCGTCGATCTGTCCGGCCGACCAACGGCGCTTGTTCCGGGCGGCGAAGTTCCCTTTGAACTTGTGTAAGGCGTTCGTCTATTCGTCAGACGCACGAGATGGTCCATCATTCACCCCCCCCTTCGCATCATTCAACCACCAGGCCTGAAACACAATGGGCATCGGAGAAGTCAGCGCGCTGACGGCGGCAGCATGCTGGGCAACGGGCAGCATGTTATACAGCCGGATACCGCTGTCAGCGGCTGGTATCAGCTTCGCAAAGAACTCCATCGGCTCGATGGTGCTTCTCGTTCATCTGGCCATCCATTCCCTGGTGATGCAGACTCCGATGTTCCGTGCGGACGCAGCAAGCTGGCTTTGGCTTTCGCTCAGTGGACTGATGGGAATCGTGATTGGCGATACGTTCTATTTCCGCAGTCTTCAGATCCTTGGACCACGTCGAGCGCTGATGGTATCGACCAGTTCTCCAGTGTTTGCAGCGATCCTGGGGTGGTTATTTCTGTCTGAAACGGTCAGCATTGTTTCAGCTGTGGGCATGACATTAACCCTCGTTGGTGTCGCGGGAGTCATCTCCGATCGGCGAGCGGAAAAGGAGTCACCCGGTCTTTTCCCAGGCACGATTTCTTCTGGTGTGGTGCAGGGATTTTTGGGAGCTGTTTTCAGCGCCGGAGGGGCTGTGGCGAGTCGGCACGGCCTCTCGGGAAGTGATCCGCTGGAGGCAGCCTTCATTCGAATACTGACCAGCGCGATGATGGGATCTGTCCTCGTTTTGTTTCCCGGGCGACTGGCCACGATCACAAAAACGGTTCTGCGTCCGACGGTCATTCGGACCTTTCTGCCAGCAGTCCTGCTGGGAACGTGGCTTGGGATCTGGCTGAGCCAGATAGCTTATAAACACTCAACCGTCGCCATCGCGATGACGCTGCTCTCAACGACACCACTCTTTGCCACCCCTCTTGTCAGAATCCTGTCCGGAGTGCAAATCACAGCCTGGTCTGTCTTGTCGACTGTGGTCGCGATTGCCGGCGTGTACCTGACGGTTCATTAATTGCCGAATTGCAAGAAGATTGTTCAACTCTTTTCACTTGACAAAACACATCCCGTTTCCGGGAAATGCCAGGTGCGACAGCGAGCCACTTTGACTGCCTTCGGGGCGACTTTTAGACTCTCGCCACTCAGGCACGGCTGCCCGGACTTTTCAGGCACTTCGCAGGAGACTCGTGTTGTCGATTTCTGGCCGATCCGGGAAAAGCCGAGCCAGCCAGATTGCTCAGGCGTACCGAGCAGCGAACGAAGTCATCTCAGGGGCAGTTGCTCTGGTGATTTGTGTTGGTTGCGGTTACGCCGCTGATGCGAGGTTTGGCTGCAGGCCGGTTTTAACAGTCTGTGGCGCGTGTCTTGGTTTTGCGACATGGGGTCTGTCTCTTCGGCAGCTGCTTCTGCGAATAGATCGAGAATCGAAAGAGCAGAAGAAGCTGCAGGCCGAAAACAGGGAGACCTCAGAGTTGTGACAAGGAAAGCTGAGTCTGGTTTCATTCGGGCGGCAGCAACATTGTCAGTGGTGCTGGTGTTTGGGTGGATACTTTGCTTCTGGCCTGCTCGCATCCTGCGTGGCGAGGCTGGGGTGCAATGGATGACGCTTGCGGCGATTTGTTGTTTAGTCCCGGGCTGGATCGTTGTGTTCCTCTCTGGTCTCGCTATCGTTCGCAACGAATTGGCAGCATTGCTGCTGCAGACAAGTGTGAGGTTGTTCTCTGTCGCAGGAGCGGCGTTATTTGTTCGGAAAATGAGACCCGAGTTTGGTTTTGCTGATTTTTCCGGATGGCTGGTGTTGTTCTACCTTCTGTCGATGGCGACAGAGGTATGGTTGTTAAAGCGGTCTTTGCGGCGTCGTTGACGAATTGTTTTCTTGTAAGGTGGCAGGCGGTTTCGGAATGAGTGGAGATCCATTTCATCACGTTCGCGACTCTGGCTCCCTTGAGCTGCCTGGAGGCTGGCATCCAAGCCTGGAGGAGTTCTTCAGGTATCCGCTCACGAAGTTCATGCTGCTGCAGGTTGTTGCGGCGGTGCTTGTGATGTTCATTTTTACGGGTCTGGCCCGCCGCATTCGCAGTGGTCAGCCAGCAAAAGGCCGGTTCTGGAATTTCTGGGAATCGATCGCCCTTTTTCTCCGTGATGAAGTTGTTCGACCCACGATCGGGGATCATTCGCACGATCACGACAATGGCCATGGCTTGCATGGTGAGCATGGTCACGAAGTCGTCGGTCATCAGCCTGCTCTTCCTGTCGCCGGCCATCCCGCAGATAAGTACCTTCCGTTCATCTGGAGTTGCTTCTTTTATATTTTGTTCTGCAACTTACTCGGTGCTGTACCGTTTCTCGGTTCTGCCACTGGTGATATTAATGTGACTGGAGCCCTGGCTCTGACCGCATTGGCTGCGACATTTGTTTATGGTGTCGAGGCAATGGGGATCAATGGCTTCTTTGGTAACCTGATCCCCGAAACCGGGGTTGGTGGTGTGCCAGGACTGGCTCTGGCTGGCATGATGTTTGTGATCGAACTGCTGGGCTTTTTCATCAAGCACGGTGTTCTGGCTGTTCGATTATTCGCCAACATTATGGGCGGTCACACAGTTCTTGCAGTGATCCTGGGGTTCATTGCTGAAGCAGCGAAACCCGGAGTGAATGATGCTGTCTACGGCATGGTTCTGACTGGAAGTATTGTCGGTCAGGTTTTTATTGGTTGTCTTGAGTTGTTTGTCGCGTTCCTGCAGGCGTATGTTTTCTCGTTCCTCGCGACAATCTTCATCGCCGGAGCTATTCACAAGCACTGATGTCGAAGTTTCGATTGATGTTGCTTGCTTTGTAATGATGTAGTTTTGCCCAGACTGACAGATCCTTCTGTCGGTCATCCTTTGGTTCGTGTAGAAGAGGAGTTTTGTGGTGAGTCAATTTGCTAAGATTTGCCTGTTGGCTGTAGCAGCATTCGTGGCCATGTCTGTTCCAGCAATGGCTCAGGAAGCAGGCGGCGACCAGGCTCTTGTTAACCTGACAGGTGCTGCTGGTGCTGGTATCGTTATGCTGGGTGCAGCTTTCGGTATTGCCAAGATCGGTGCTGCTGCGGTTGAGAGCATGGCTCGTCAGCCGGAAGTTGCTGGCGACATCCGTGGTGCGATGATCGTCGCTGCTGCTCTTATCGAAGGTGCGACATTCTTCGCTCTGATCGTCTGCATGCAGTCGTAGTGTTGAGCGGCCAGTGTGTCTGGTCGTCAGTGCTGGCGGTAAGTCAGGTGATTTCTGTTTTGGGTGTTTGCTGGTCATGAAGAATTGCATTGCAAATTGCCAGGTGCATTTGAAGGCTCTTTTGGCTTTCAGTTGCTTGTGTCTGTTTGTTTCTTCGGCATCGTTCGCGGATGAAGCTCATCCTGCGGCTGAAGCAGGGGAGCACGAAAGCCATGGAGCATCGGAAGCTGAGCACGGTGATGCAGATCATGGTGATGCAAAACATGGTGACGCTCATGACGCTCACGGTGATGGGGGCCATGAAACGGGCATCCCACTGAGCTTCAAGAGTGACCTCGCGCTTTGGTCATTGGTGACATTCCTGGCGTTTCTCTTCGTATTGAAGACGTTCGCATGGGGGCCAATGATTCAGGGTCTGGATCTTCGTGAGGCAGGCATCCGCAAGTCAATCGAAGAGGCTGAAGAAAACCGTCGCAAGTCTCAGGCTTTGCTCGCGGATTATGAGCAAAAGCTGAAGGACGCTGAACGAACAGTTCAGGCGATGGTTGCGGAAGCCAAACGTGACGCGGAGCGAACAAGCCAGGACCTGATTGCTGCTGCCCAGAACGAGACGGCAGCAATGCGAGACCGCGCCCGTGATGATATCAATCAGGCTCGGGATGCAGCGTTGTCTGAATTATTCACCGCGGTAAATTCTCAGGTACTTGCTGCGACGGAACATGTTCTGGGGCGTGCGATAACAGCCGAGGATCAGGAGCGTCTTGTCAGCGAAGCGCTGTCAGGCATCTCCCGATAATTCGGCGGAGAATAGTAATTGATCCCGTGTGCGAAGAGGCATTCGTCTCGTTGAGGTGTTCGTTCTATGGTTGAGTCACGTCTGAAAACTCGTCCTGACAGTGTGCTGGAAGATCCCGGCGTGCTGGCTGTGGCCAGTTTGTATGCACGGTCTTATCTGACCGCAGCACAACAGGCTGGCGTGAGTGAAGCTGTAGAAGAACTAATCTCGTTTGTTGACGAGGTCGTTGAGAAGCATCCGGAGATTCTTGACACTCTCACGTCCACTTTTGTTTCTCGCGACGACAAACTTGCGATCATTGATCGCACGGTTGTTGGGCGGGTTTCCGACTGCTTATCGAATTTTCTGCGAGTGTTGGTGCGACATAGCCGCATCGACCTGCTGCCAGTGATTCGGCAGGTCGTTACCCGAATCCTGGAAGAAGCTGCAGGGCAGAAACGTGTTCGAGTGCGTTCTGCAAAAGCTCTGACGGATGTATCCCGAAAGCAAGTGGTTGAACAACTGAAAGAAAAACTTGGGTTCGAGCCAATTCTGCAGGAATCGGTCGACGAGTCCCTGATCGGCGGCCTGATCATCCAGGTTGGCGACACTGTTTACGATTCATCGCTTCGATCCCGGCTTCAACAGCTGAGAGGTCGTTTGGTGGAGAAAGCTCTCAATGAAATTCAAAGCGGACGAGATCGCTTCAGTCATACTGAAGGAAATTGAAGAATTTCGTGGTCAGGTTCAGACCGCCGAAGTCGGTCGCGTGATTGAAGTTGGTGACGGTATCGCTCGCTGCACAGGGCTGTCTACAGCCATGTCGGGCGAGATGGTGGAGTTCTCCAACGGCACACGCGGACTGGCCTTCAATCTTGAAGAGAACAGCGTTGGCGTGGTTATCCTTGGGGACTACCTTGAGATCGTCGAAGGCGATGAGGTTCGTTCCACGGGTGAGCTGCTTTCCGTGCCTGTCGGAGAAGCAATGCTGGGGCGAGTGGTTGACCCTCTGGGTAACCCACTGGACGGCAAAGGTCCAATTCTGACAAACGACCGACGGCCTATCGAAACAGCCGCTCCGGGTGTTGCTGGACGTCAGCCCGTCAAAGAGCCGCTGCAAACGGGTATCAAAGCTGTTGACGCCATGACCCCAATCGGCCGTGGTCAGCGCGAACTGATCATTGGTGACCGAAAGACAGGGAAGACGGCTGTCGCGATCGACACCATTCTGAATCAAAAGGAAACAGGCGTTATCTGCGTCTATGTTGCCTGTGGTCAGCGTGCATCTTCGATTGCGGGTATCGTCGACGTACTTCGTGAAAACGGCGCGATGGATTATACCATTGTCGTCGCAGCCACCAGCGCCGATCCGGCCCCTCTGCAGTACATCGCGCCCTACGCTGGTGCAGCGATGGCTGAATACTTTATGTATCAGGGCAAGCACACGCTGGTCGTATACGACGACCTTTCGAAGCAGGCGACTGCCTATCGACAGCTTTCACTTCTGATGCGGCGTCCTCCAGGTCGCGAAGCGTTCCCGGGCGACGTTTTTTACTGCCACAGCCGACTCCTGGAGCGTGCAGCTAAGCTTAGCGCGGAACTTGGTGGCGGTTCAATGACGGCGTTGCCGATCATTGAGACACTGGAAGGTGAAGTGTCCGCCTACATTCCCACCAATGTGATTTCCATCACGGATGGACAGATCTACCTCGAACCGGACTTGTTCTGGAAGGGGATTCGTCCGGCGATCAACGTGGGCATCAGCGTGTCTCGCGTGGGTGGCAATGCTCAAACCAAGGCAATGAAGAAGATCGCAGGCAGCCTGCGACTGGACCTTGCTGCCTTCCGTGAACTCGAAGCGTTTGCACAGCTTGGTACGGAACTCGACAAGGCAACTCAAGCACAACTGGACCGCGGCTATCGAATGGTGGAACTGCTGAAGCAGCCACAGTTCCGACCTCTGCACGTCGCAGACCAGGTGATTACGATCTACGCCGGCACAAAAGGTTACTTCGATAAAGTGCCTGTCAATCAGGTGCAACAGGCAGAGAACGAACTTCATGAGTTCATCCGTACTGAACATGCTTCGATGCGGGACAAACTGGTCTCAGAAGCAGCTTTGACGGACGAAATCGAAGGGGAACTGAAGGCTGCCCTCGAGGCATTCAGGGCTCGTTGGGCGAGTAAGGCGTAGGCTGCTTTGGGATTGATTTCGTATTCGGATTTGTTTTTATCCGATCTGTTTCGGACGGTTAATTCATGGCTAATGCACGACTACTCGTTAAGCGACTGAAAGCGGTTCGCAATATCCGCAAGATTACGCGAACGATGGAGCTGATTGCGACCAGTCGGTTCAAGCGAGCTATGGATCGGGCGACCGAAGCTGCGGAGTATACCCGAAAGATCTCCGAGATTGTCGGAGATCTCGGGCAGGCGGATTTGAAGTTCACTCATCCGCTGCTCGAAAAACGCTCCGAAGAAAAGAACAGCATTCTGCTGGTGCTGACCTCAAATCGAGGTCTGTGCGGCGGATACAATGCAAGCGTACTCCGTCAGGCACTTGTTCACTATCGTGACCTGAAGAGCAAAGGGGTCAACTGTTCGCTCGAAGCCTCGGGAAAACGGGGAATCAAGTTCCTCAACTTCCAAAAAATTGCGCTCAGTCGCACTTACACGCACTTCGAAGACAATCCCGCGTTTTCAGAAGTGAACGAGCTCGGTCAGCGATTCTCGGAAGACTTCATTGCAGGTCGCATTGATCGATTGGATGTGGCCTACACGAGGTTCGAATCATCGGCCCGTCAAACGGCCGTTGTCGAATCGTTGCTTCCCATTGCTAATCTCTCGACCGGTGTCGCCGAGTCATCCGGTAGCGGTATCGATTACGAATTCCTGCCGTCAGCACAGGAGATTCTGGAAGAGATCGTTCCTGCTGCATTTCAGGCTAAGTTGTTCAAGTGTTTCCTGGACGCGGCAGTCAGCGAACAAATCGCTCGAATGGTGGCGATGAAGGGAGCAACCGAAAACGCAGACGAAATGGCTGGCAATCTTAAGCAGCAGTACAACAGAGCTCGCCAGGCTGGTATTACATCAGAACTGGCGGAAATTATCGGCGGAGCTGCAGCTCTCGAATAGTCAGATCAGATCCGCTGGTACAGATCAGTTTTTGTTTTCAAACGTGCGGATTAGGCGCGTTCATTCTGGATATCAGGTTCACAGGGCGAATTACCCATGAGTGACACAGCAGTAGTAGCAGTAGCCGGCAAGGTTTCGCAGGTGATCGGATCGACATTCGATGCCGAGTTTCCAGAAGGTCATCTTCCGTCGATCTACAACGCCCTTCTGATCGAGGCCAATGTTAAAGGCAACCCGATCAAGGTTACTGGTGAGGTCCAGCAGCATCTTGGTGGCGGAAAGGTTCGTTGCGTCGCCCTCGGTTCTACCGACGGAATGGTGCGTGGGATGGAGGTTGTCGACACAGGCAAACCACTGTCTGTTCCAGTGGGTAAAGAAACTCTTGGACGTGTCTTCAATGTTCTCGGGGATGCGATTGATGGTCGCGGTGAAGTCGCCAGCGAAGAGCGATGGGCCATTCACCGACGCCCGCCCAAACTGGAGAACCTGAGTGCGAAGACCGAACTCTTCGAAACAGGGATCAAAGTGGTTGACCTCCTCACCCCGTTCGTACGCGGTGGTAAAGCGGGACTCTTCGGAGGAGCCGGACTGGGTAAAACCGTCATTCTGACCGAGATGATTGCTCGTATTGCGAGTGCACACGGTGGTTACTCTGTCTTCGCGGGAGTTGGTGAACGAACGCGTGAAGGAAACGACCTCTGGCTGGAAATGCAGGAAGCCAAGATCGGTGATACGGGGCGTTCTGTTATTGAGCAAACATGTATGGTGTTCGGGCAGATGAACGAGCCCCCCGGAGCACGACTTCGAGTTGCATTGTCCGCGCTGACCATGGCGGAGTGGTTCCGCGATGCAACTGGTGCAGACACTCTGCTGTTCGTTGACAACATTTTCCGATTTTCTCAGGCAGGTTCTGAGGTTTCTGCGTTGCTTGGGCGTATGCCTTCAGCGGTGGGATATCAGCCAACTCTTGGGACCGAACTGGGTGAACTTCAGGAACGAATTACCTCAACATCGGGCGGTGCGATTACCTCTGTTCAGGCTGTATATGTTCCTGCAGACGACCCGACAGACCCGGCACCTGCAACCGCGTTCGCTCACCTTGACGCGTTCATCTACCTCGAGCGACGTATCGCGGAAAAAGGGATCTACCCGGCCATCGACCCGCTGGCATCGTCCAGTCGAATTCTTGACCCCCAGTATGTTGGTCAGCATCACTACGACGTCGCCCGACGAGTACAACAAACGCTGCAACGCTACCGAGAACTTCAGGACATCATCGCAATTCTTGGGGTGGATGAACTGAGCGAAGAGGACAAGATGGTCGTCCATCGGGCTCGACGAATTGAACGCTTTCTTTCGCAGCCGTTCCTCGTTGCAGAGGTCTTTACAGGAAAAGCTGGTAAGATCACCCCACTGGCTGACACCATACGCAGCTTCGAGGAAATCTGCGACGGGAAATGGGATCACCTGCCGGAAGCAGCTTTCATGTACGTCGGGGCAATTGAAGAAGCAGAAGAGCAATACAAGAAGATGCAGGCAGAGGCCTGATCCTGGTGGTAATCCGGCCCTGCAAACAGATTCGGCGGTTTGTGTCCCTGGCACATGCAGCGAGAGAGAAGATTCGTGGCTAATTTGCGACTGGTACTCGTCACTCCCGAAAAGACTCTGTTCGACCGAGAAGTCGCGTCGATCCGTGTGCCGCTGTTTGACGGTTCAGCCGGCTTCTATCCGGGCCGTGCGCCGCTGGTCGGACGTCTGGGGATCGGCGAATTACGTCTGACGAACGGGAGCGAAGAAGAGTCCTACTTTGTTGAAGGTGGCTTCGTTCAGGTGAAGGGGGAAGTGGTCTCCGTACTCACGAATGCCGCGATCCCAGTCTCAGAGATCAGTCGCAAATCGGCAGCAGAGCAATTACAGTCCGCGAAAGCCGCTAAGTCGAACTCCGATGAGGAGTATCTGGCGATGGCCCGCAAACTGGAACGCGCTCGCAAAATGCTCACCCTTGCAGGCAAAGACTAATTTGTTTGCAATGCTGCTGGCTGTCTTTAATAGTATCTCGTAGTTGCGAAAGCCGGAGCTATGGCGAAGTTTGATTCTCGAATCGACGCCCTTGTAGTTGAGACTCGAACAAGCTGGGATCCATCCGTGGGCGACCTGCCTCCCCAGGATCGCCAGTGGGTTGCCCACACAATTCACCAGAATCCGTCGATTGCTCGAAATATCGAGTACATCCGCACTCACAGCGGCTTCATACGTCATATCACCGTCACGGTAGAAGACATCCAACAGCTGTACCTGGCAAAATCATAGCTCTGTTTTACCAATCGCCGACAATGACAATGCCGGTTCGATAACTGTAACAACATTGCGTTGGGAGCCCTGGACGTCTCAAAGTGAAATGTTCCCGCAGAACCGGCAGTCTGGTCTGCGGAGGATCGGCAGCTTCCGGAACGACATCGATCTGAGGTTCATCAGCAGTATTTCACCCGCAAGCGGGGCTTCGATCCCTGTAATGAGCTTGATGACTTCGACCGCAGCCATACAGGCAACTGTGCCGGAGACTGCGCCAAGTACCGGGAATTCCCGTTTCCACTCTTCAGGCACCTCAGGATAGAGGCATCGCAGGCAGGCAGTCTTGCCGGGAATCAAAGTGGTGAGTTGTGCGGTAAAGTCAAACATCGCACATTCAACCAATGGACGCTTCCATTCAAGGCATGCATCATTCATAGCAAACCGTTCTTCAAATAACGGTGCCGCGTCTACACCTACGCTGGATTGTTTGACTAATCCCGAAGCATTTGACCGATTGATGTTTTCAGCCAGTCCGATGATTTCGATCTCCGGATTCAGTGCGCGAAGCCTGCGACAGGCTGACTCAACGCGTGGTTTACCCAGCCAGTCCGTCGTCATCAGAATCTGTCGATTCAAGTCACCTGGCTTCACATTGCCGGCATGAGTAATGAGAATCCGACCAACGCCGGCAGCCGCCAGATAGCAGGCAACGGTTCCCCCCACACCTCCAACCCTGGAAACCAGAACCGTCGATGCCTTGAGCCGCTCCTGCCCTTCCTTACCGAGATCAGGTGACCACATTTGCCACTCGTATCGGGCCATTTCGTCATCGGTCAATGAAGCCGAATGGGCCATGGTTCTGTCCTGTTGCATGAAACTGGAGCTGCTCGTAAATACGCCGGGCTAACCGCCCGAAATCGGGGGCATCAGCAGAAGCGTATCTCCATGAGCCAGCTCAGTTGCGTCTCCGCTGCTACCAACTGGCTGATTATTTCGGAACGCCAGGACATTTCGAAGCTTGAGTGCCGGGTAGCGTTCCTGAAGCAGCTTGATAGCACTGGCGAGATTGGGCTGCACTTCAGAGATCTCCAGGCAAACCTCTGATTGTCCCGCCTGAATTCGCAGTTGAGCTTCCAGGAGAATTGTCACACTGATCATTGGCCACCTCAAATCGAATTGATGTGGTGAGTCTAGCGGATATCCCCAAAAGAAAAAAAGCCCTGCCATCGTTGCAGGGCTCCACTCTAAATCCTTTTTTCCGCCGACCGGGATCAGCCGACCGGGATCAGCATTCCCAACAAGTCGTCGTCACCAGAATGACCAAACAACGAGTCAATATCGCCGAGTATCTCTCCACTGAACCCCATACCAGCTGACTGCCCACCATCCCCGAAATCGCCCTCGCCTGTACCCGGCTCTTCCGGTGTCATAATCTCACACCGAATCACGTTGCTGTATGCAACTAACCCGTTCTCCATCTTCCGAAGTCGAATAAATAAGACACCGGTTTCCGACTCTGGAGCACTCAAACGGTCCGCAAAGAACCCCCCACCTCCGGAATCAACTTCCGTTTGCCAGGCGACAAAACCATTCTCTTCACTGTCGACTGCGATTTCTGCGAAGTAGCTGGCCGTAGAATTCATCGCCTCGTCGGTGAATTCACCCCACGCTAGAGATTCCGTAGCTGATCCCCAGGTCAACACGGGTGACGGAATCGAAGCCTGAATATGAACCACCACCGGCGTGCCCGATTGAGAGCTTCCTGCTTCAGGATCAGCTCCCCCCGTTTCTGCGGTTTCCACAGGCAGGAAGGCAATATCAAAACCCGCGACAACATCACCTCGAGCCGCCAGGCCTTCAATACTCCACCGAAATATGCCTTCCGTACTGTCAAATATGGTCTCCAGCGTTTCATCAACCGTCCCATCGTTGTCGATGTCGGCTGTTACTGTGATGACGTTTCCCGTTTCCACATTCGTAACGACCCCTTCTGCATACTCTGAATTGAAGTAATTGCAGCTAATCACTGGCGGATCTCCAAGGGTCGTCAAGAGACATCGCTGTTCCATCGACTCCACGACATTCCACTTCGTTCGACGAGTTCGCACTGCTGAGCAATTCAGGAATGACTTGATATCAAACATCTGTTCCACCTGACACTTATATGTCTTCAGAATTAGATCGAGACCGGAGACGCTACCTGGAAGCGTTGCAACCGGGTTTGGCCGCTGCCCCCTGTACATCGCAGTGGCATCGCAAACCCGGACAGGATTTCTCTGATTCCCGATTGCTGTTGCCGGGTGGAATTGGCCCCAGCGCATGAACCCGGTCGATAGCGAACTATTATTTAGTCAATCGGCCCGGCCCTCGTTCACCCATATGGCAATAAATAGCAACCCCTGCCGAGCGACATAATCAAATCGCCCTAAACCGAAACGTATTAAGTAAGGGAATACACATCGCCATAACTCAAATCGGGATTATCGCACCGTGTTGATCGACGGCTTCAATCATGAGATTGTGCATCCAGCGCAGCGTGTGGCTCACCCGGCAGAAAACAGCTAGAATCGTGACGGTGACGATTCCCATAACATTTCCTAAGGTCAACTTCATGTCTGCTAACAAGGTCCTGATCGTAATCGGCGACGCAACAGAAACGCTCGACACGATGTACCCCTACTACCGGCTTATTGAGGCTGGGTTCCAGCCAATTGTTGCGGCCCCGGAGAAGCGTCGCTACCAGATGGTCCTGCACGAGGTGAAACCCGGGTGGACGATTACAAAAGAGTGGGAGGGTTACACTCTGGAAGCAGACATTGCGTTCGCTGATATTGTCGAGGAAGACTATGCAGGAATTCTGTTCAGTGGTGGACGCGCGCCAGAGTACATTCGATACGACGAGAACCTTGTGCGAGTCACCCGTCATTTCTTCGAGACAAACAAGCCAATCGCCAGTGTTTGCCACGGTGTAGAGATTCCAGCGTATGCAAACTGTGTTCGCGGCAGGCGGATGGCAACGGTGGCGAAGTGTCAGTTCGACCTTGAAGTTTGTGGCGGAATCTTCGTGAACGAACCGTGCGTGATTGACGGTAACCTGGTGAGCGGCCGAACATTTCACGACAACGGCCACTACATAGGTCCTTGGATCAAACTACTGGAGGCGGCTCGTGACGTCTGATCGTGCGGTGCTGAATCCGGATTCCGTGTCGGATTCTGTGCTCAATCCGGAGCGAAACGACTGCAGAACTCCGCGCGGCTTCATTTTGCAATCTCCGCTGATCAATCGGGAGGTGTCTGCCGGAAATCTGCGCCCTGAGCGGTTCGACAACGCGTTTCGTTCGACGCGGGAAAGTGATCCGCATTCCGGATCGCATTCCAGAGCAACTGGCTGGCCTGTCCGGAGCAATCGCCAGCCTTGCCATAATGATTCTGACGCGGACCAATCGCGGTACATCACGCCTCATGGCAACCGTCACTGGATCCTCGATGGGCATTTCCCTGAGGCATTGCAGCTATCGCGTACTTCGACCAGTTGCGCAGCCGACAGATCGAGCAAATATCAGGGGACTAATCCATGCTGACAGGTGTTTGTGGCAAATTCCTGTCTGAAACACACCAAATGTCAAACGCGTCTGAATGACCCTGACAGCTGGGCACGACAATTTTTATCACTGAGCCGTTTTCGCATCAGAACGAGCGGCATCCGGGACAAGCTTGTCGAGAACCCCATTGACGAAACTGGCGGAATTTTCGGTGCCAAATTCGCGAGCGATTTCGATGGCTTCGTTCAGCACAATTGCGGGAGCGGTCCCGTAGTGCCGCATTTCATAGGCGCCTAACCGGATAACATTGCGGTCTGTCACGGCCATGCGTTCGAGCCGCCAATTTGAGGCAGTCTTTCGAATGAGCTCGTCCAACTCAGCCTGATTTTCGCGAACTCCGCGAAACAATGCCCATGCAAATTCAACCAGATCGACGTTCTTCAACTCATCTTCCAAATACCTTTGAATCCGGCGAGGATCTGCTTCCTTGTTCTGATCAACAAGAAAGAGCATTTGTAAGACATGCCTGCGTGCACTGGATCGACCGGACATCGTTTTAAAGGATTTTCTGAGTGAAAGACTGAGACAAACACTGCAATGGAATTCTTCTTCGACAGAAGAAACGGACTGACGCAAAGTATCAGATCTTTGCGTCATTGCGGCAACGAGAACTAGCCTCGTGGATCGGGTTGATTGATTGTTTTCAGCAGGTTGACCATTTCGATCGCTGCCGTGGCAGCTTCGATTCCTTTGTTACCAACTTTCCCGCCGGCTCTATCGAGAGCTTGCTCCATTGATTCACAGGTAATCACACCGAATGTCACGGGAATACCCGTTTCGCGAGTCACTGCCATAATCCCGGCTGCCACCTGGCTGTTGATGTATTCGTGATGAGATGTCGAACCCTGGATCACGGCCCCCAGACAGATGACTGCATCATATTTCCCGGATCCCGCCATTGTGGATGCCGCAAGTGGAATCTCAAATGAACCGGGGACCCATGCCACGTCGATATTGCTGTCGGAACCGCCAAGGCGAGTAATGATACTACACGCCCCTTCCACAAGCCGGTTCGTAATCAGATCATTAAAGCGCGAGACAACAATGGCGAAGCGGATATCACGTGCGTTAAGTTCATTGTGGATGACGTTTGGCATTGGAATGAAGGCTCGTTGGTAGAACGTTTTGCTGGGAGTCGTATGGGCAGGATACGCAGATGGCTCAACGGTGGGTACAGGGTCGTTGCTTTTGGAGGAACTTCGACACGGAACCGGAAGAATGCGTTGTCAGGTCAGATTCATTGACAGGAGAAACTCTTCGTTGGACTTCGTTCTCGAAAGTCGATTCACCAGTAACTCCATTGCTTCAATGGAATTCATATCACTGAGAACGCGACGCAGCACCCAGACGAGTTTGAGCTCGTCTTCATTCATCAGCAATTCTTCCCGGCGGGTTCCCGATCGATTCACGTCGATCGCCGGCCAGATACGTCGTTCGACAAGCCGCCGATCCAGGTGAAGTTCGGTGTTTCCTGTTCCTTTGAATTCTTCGAAGATCACCTCGTCCATGCGACTGCCGGTATCCACCAGCGCGGTGGCGATAATGGTCAGGCTTCCGCCCTCTTCAACACAGCGAGCAGACCCAAAAAAACGCTTTGGATGCTGGAGAGCATTGGCGTCGACTCCACCCGACAGGATCTTGCCGGAATTGGGTGTCTCCGTATTCCATGCCCGGGCCAGTCGAGTAATCGAATCCAGAAAGATAATGACGTCGTGGCCGTATTCCACCATCCGCTTTGCCTTTTCGATTACCATCTCGGAAACCTGGATATGTCGAGACGGTGGTTCATCGAAAGTGCTGCTCACGACTTCGCAATTGTCACCTTTCAGTCGTCGCTCCATGTCGGTGACTTCTTCGGGGCGTTCATCGATCAGCAACACGATGACGTATGCGTCCGGATGATTGTGCAGCACAGATTTTGCCATCTGCTGCAGCAGGACTGTTTTGCCGGCACGAGGCGGTGAAACAATCAGCCCCCGCTGTCCCAGACCGATCGGCGCCACCAGATCCACAACCCGGGTGCTGATGAATTCGGCGTTGTCGGCCAGTCGCAGTCGCTTTTCCGGATGCAGTGGCGTCAGGTCATCAAAGAAAACTTTGCCCGGCAGCAGGTTTGGGTCGTGGCCGTTGACTGCTTCCACGCGCAGGAGGGCAAAGTATCTTTCGTTCTCTTTAGGAGGTCGAATCTGCCCGGCGACGGTGGCACCCGTCCGAAGTCCAAACCGGCGAATCTGGCTTGGACTGACATAAATATCATCAGGACATGGCAGGTAGTGATAATCGGGACTGCGAAGAAAGCCAAAGCCATCCGGAAGGATTTCCAGCGTGCCTTCACCAAACATGAGGCCGCTCATCCGTGTGCGTTCTTTCAGAATCTTGAAAATCAGATCCTGTTTCTTCATGCCATGGTATTCGCTCAGCTGCTCACTCTCTGCAATCTGCAGCAGTTCTTTCATCGACATTCGCTGGAGATCAGCAATGTTGACGTCTGCGGCCTTCGACGGAGAGAAAGTCTCGGAAACCGATTTTTCGGGCATCGGGACATTGGCACCAAAATCCGGGGAGCCATCGGTCCGTGTGTCGGGAGCTTCGTGTCGAGTGTCCGGGCGACGGACCATCCGCGCGGCGGAGGTTCGACTTTCTTCAGGGCGTGGTGTTCGTGTCATGGCCGCAACGGGCCTCCGGGTAGATTACAGAAAGGTAAACGGAAGGCAGAGAAAGGCTTCTGCAGGCGAACTTCAGAGCGAATGCCGATGGGTTCGCGTGCAATGGTGAGGTTTATTTCCTGAAAGACTTCAGAATGGAATCCAGGACATCTGTCATTTGCCGGGCCGCATCCGCCAGACTTCCTGAATTATCGATGATGTACTTCGCAGCTGAACGTTTCTGATCGACAGGCAACTGATTCGCTTCCCGACGGGCAAGTTCCTCAGACGACCAGCCTCGGTTTTCCGCCACACGTTTCTGACGAATTGCCAGTGGCGTATCAACAAAAATCAGAGCATCACAATCATGCGCCCAGCCGGCTTCCAGCAGCAGGGCCGCATCCCAGATGATAGCGTCCACATCCTGTGGGGCCGTTAATATTTGCTTGCGGGTCTCCAGATGGATTGCCGGGTGAATAATTTGATTCAGGGATGTCAGCGAGGAATGGTGTTTGGCAGTCTGCCCGAAAACCTGTTCGGCAAGAGCAGCTCGGTTTACGGTTCCATCTTCGGAAAATACGGAATTACCAAATGTCCGGCGAATCTTCTCTGCAATGTCTTCTCTGTTGAGCAACGTGTGACCAATCCGGTCCGCATCAATGAAAAGCAGCCGAAAACGGGTCACCTCCCGAGCAACGGAAGATTTGCCGGATCCGATACCACCCAGGATGCCTATGACCGGGACTGGAACATCAATCGAACGTTGAAGACCGGGGGACAAAAGATGTGTATTTTGAAAAGGGGGAAGAGTTGGCAGATCAGGAAACTCGCGGACGCGAGGGAATGATTCAGGACGGGTTGAGTTTGAATCCATTCGTGATCATCAGCAGAGATCGCCGACAAACACCGGGGCCGTATGACCAGCCCTTGTCCCAATCCACTCCCTTACGGATGAGACCGTGGCTATATTGCTCAATCAAAAAGGCGAAGTCAATCGGTTCAAACCGGAGATTAACGCTTTTCCATGAGTTGGCCGCGATCTTCCGGCGGGCTCAGAATTCAACGGTCGAACACCTTACATCGCCTTGCCGCTGAGCCGTAACTCATTAGCCTACGCAACCTGACCTCGTCCGTTCCGCAATTCTCAATTCCCGGGGCCACCAGGGTTCCTGTCTCCTGAAGCCAGAGTTCGATCATGCCTGCTGATTCTCAAGCCCGCATTCAGGCCGCCGCCGCCGAAGGAAAACTTACGGCAGATTCGCCTCGCAATCTGACAGAATGGCTCGCCAGAGATTGCGTGTCACCCTACCGCCCAAGGATCCTTGAACTGATCGACGCCGAGCAATGGGACGTGCTTGACGCCATGTTCTGGACATCAATCCCTTTCGGAACTGGCGGACGACGCGGCCCAATGGGTGAAATGGGACCAGCCACAATTAACGATCGCACGATTGCGGAATCTGCACACGGAATGGCGGTCTATCTTCGTTCGACAGGTGTCACCAGTGGCGGTTCCGCCGTCATCGCCCATGACACACGTAATAACTCCTCGCATTTCGCCAGAATCACCGCCTGCACTTTTGCTGCACACGGTCTGAAGGTCTATCTCTTTGAAAGTCATCGATCCACTCCCGCGTTGTCATTCGCAGTGCGACATCTGGAATGCAACATCGGTGTCATGATCTCTGCGTCACACAACCCGCCAGCTGATAATGGATTCAAGGCTTACTGGAATAACGGCGGACAAGTGATTCCGCCACACGACAAGGGGATTATTGCGGAAGTCGAACGAGCCGATGTCATTCCCACGGTCGACTTCGATACGGCTGCAGCAGACGGCCGAATTGTCACCATTGGAAAGGAAATTGACGACGCTTACACGAACTGTGTCGTCCGACTTTCAGAAACAACCAACCGAAATATCTCTGCTGTCTTTACTCCACTGCATGGTGTTGGTGAAACCTCGGTTTACGCGGTCATCAGAAAAGCCGGTTTCACTAGTGTCGACATATTTGAACCGCATCGCGAAGCCAACGGCGATTTCCCAAACGTCCCAAAGCATCTGCCAAACCCGGAGAACCTCGAGGTCTTTAACCCGGTCATTGACTGGATTCGTGAGACCAGTCACCCGGCCGATTTGATCCTCGCTTCGGACCCCGACGCCGACCGTCTGGGTGTCATGGTCCGAAATCCATCCGGTGGCTTCACTTCATTGAGTGGTAATCAGGTTGGCGCTCTGATCACCGACTTTCTTTTTCGAAAGAGAAAAGAAGACGGCCGATTCTCGCCGCTCGATTACGTCGTTGAGACGCTCGTCACAACACCTCTAACAAAAGCTGTCGCCGAACATCACGGCGGCCGGGCATTTCATGAACTGCTGGTAGGATTCAAATACATCGCTCAGACAATGGAGGAACAGGGGACTGAACACTTTGTCTTTGGCACAGAAGAATCCATCGGCTTTCTCGCGGGCGATTACTGCCGTGACAAGGATGCTGCCGTTTGCGCACTCTACATCCTTGAACTGGCGGCCGAACTCAGCGCTCAGGGTCTGACGCTGCTGGATCAGCTGGACTCGTTGCACGAAACATGTGGCTATCACTGTGAAGGCCAGAAGTCGATCTACTGCGAAGGCCCCAGCGGCAAGGCAAAAATTGACAACCTGATGGCGACTCTACGTGAAAATCCTCCGGCGCAATTCGGGCCTGTGCGGTTTGTGGAAGTCACTGACTACAAAACCGGAACTCGGACGGCAATCCCATCGGGCGAATCGCTGGGAAGCATCAAACAGCCACGAGGCGATTTGCTGATTTATAAGTCTGATCCGCAAAGCCCGGTTCGCATCCAGATTGCCGGGCGACCGTCCGGTACGGAACCCAAGATCAAGTTTTATTTCTTCTGCCAGTCTGAACTGAACCCTGGCACCGATCTGAATCAGGCAAAAGGTGTCGGAGACAGCATGATGAAAGATGTTCAGCAGGCTTTGGCTGCCTGGGCTCAGCAACAACTGAATTCGTAACATCCCATTGCATAACGGTTGTTTTTGATTCTGGTTTTACCAGCGCCCGCTGACCGACGGTTGCCAGACGTACGAATTGGCCCGGACCACATTCCACAAAAGAACCTGTTTCTATGGCATCTGACGAAAACTCGTCCGCTTCATTGCTTTTCAATGTCACGCGATTCTGTCAGCAGCTGGCAAAAGAACTGAATCTGCAGACGGCCCAGATTGAAAACACGGTCGCGTTGCTGGACGAAGGAAACACCATTCCATTCATCGCTCGCTATCGCAAGGAGGTCACCAAAGGTCTTGACGAAACACAATTGCGAGCCATTGAGGATGCTCTGGCAAAGGCTCGCGACCTGGCAGACCGCAAGGACACAATTTTGAAGACGATCGGCGAGCAGGGACAACTCACAGAATCCCTGCGAAATCAGATCGTGGAATGCAGCGACCGGAAGACACTTGAAGATCTTTACCTTCCCTTTAAGCCCAGAAAACGTACGCGAGCCACCATTGCCCGAGAACGAGGTCTCCAGCCGCTGGCAGACATCCTGCTTTCACAGGGCAAACTCTCGAAGCCCGGAACGGAATTGCTTCACGCATTTGTGGATCCGTCGAAGGAAGTGGCCGACGAAACGGCCGCTCTTCAGGGAGCATGCGACATTGTTGCCGAAACCTGGTCCGAGGATGTCAACGCGCGCAGGCAGTTGTTAGAACAGGCTGAACGTTCCGAACTGGCCTGCAGCGTGAAACGCGGAAAGGCAGAGGACGGCAGCAAATTCGAAATGTACTTTGACAGTCGCGAACGGATATCACGCATGCCTTCGCATCGATTTCTGGCAATGCAGCGTGGGGTCGATGAAGGCGTCCTGAAAGTCGGCCTCGTGATGGATGATGATCAGGCGACCCGCAAATTGCGGCAACAGTTTCTTCACAACCCATCATTCGAGTTTCGTGCGATTCTCGAGCAAACAGTCGATGACTGCTACAAACGTCTGCTGCATCCCGCGACAGAGTCTGCCGTCATGCAGAAACTAAAAGAAAAGGCGGATGCGGATGCAATCGAAGTCTTTGCTCGTAATCTGCGGGAATTGCTGCTGGCAGCTCCAGCAGGACCACAGGTCACTATCGGTCTTGACCCCGGATTTCGAACCGGATGCAAAGTGGCTGTTGTTGATGCAACAGGGAAATACCTGACTTCCACGGCGATCTATCCGACTCCCCCCAGAAGTGACCTGGAAGGCGCCGGAAAGACGCTTCTGAAACTGATCAGAGACTACGGAGTCACGCTGATCGCAATTGGGAACGGAACAGCGTCGCGGGAAACAGACGCCTTCGTCACAAATCTGATTCGAGAGCATGATCTGCAGATCACCCGAGTCATGGTCAATGAGTCCGGTGCTTCCATTTACTCTGCCAGCCAGGCAGCCATCGAAGAATATCCTGACCTCGATGTCACGATTCGTGGCGCGATCAGTATCGCGCATCGACTGCAGGATCCGCTCGCGGAACTGGTGAAAATCGACCCGCAGTCGATAGGTGTCGGACAATATCAACACGACGTCAATCAGACGGAATTAAAGAAGGCCCTGGATCGTCAGGTTGAATCGTGCGTCAACAGTGTTGGCGTTGACGTCAACACTGCCAGTCCTTCGCTGCTGTCTTATGTTGCCGGTATCGGAACCACTCTGGCACGACGCATTGTGGAGTACCGCGACACCAATGGAAGATTTGACTCCCGTCAGCAGTTGCTGAAGGTGCCAAGACTGGGACAGAAAGCATTTACTCAGGCGGCAGGTTTTCTGAGAATCCGTGATGGAAAACAGCCACTTGATAATTCGGCCGTGCACCCCGAACAATATCCGCTGGTTCAGAAAATGGCAGCCACTCTACAGGTAGATGTCCAGTCACTTGTTGGCAATGAAAGTCTGGCCCAGCGACTGAAAGCTTCAGACTTTGTTACCAGCGAATCAGGTGAATTCACAGTACGCGATGTCCTTGATGAACTGGCGCGTCCCGGGCGCGACCCGCGCAGCGAATTCAGGACTGTGAAATTCTCGGAGTCCGCACACGAAATCAGCGACCTGACCCCGGGGATGAAGCTGGAAGGTGTGGTTACAAACGTCACACGCTTTGGGGCTTTTGTGGATATCGGAGTTCATCAGGATGGACTCATCCATATCTCTCAGCTGGCCGACCGCTTTATTAATGATCCTTCAGAAGAAGTCGCCGTGGGAGACATTGTGAAAGTGACCGTTCTGGAAGTCGATGTCGCCAGAAAACGGATTTCACTGTCGCGCAAGAGCCCGCAATGATTTTATGGGCAAACAGAACCTGGCCACGTGCGTTGTCCAGAGCTTTTGTACGCGGAATGACTGTCCTTGTGCTGCCGGCTTCAATCGATTGAAGAACATGGAATTCTGAGTTGTGCGTCCCGGGGCCGATGGATAGATTTCCCGCGCCGTGAGCAGCGATCACTGATCACTGCAGACCCGGTATTCAGGACACCTTCAGGAGCCATTTATGGTATTCCGTCCGCGGACAAAGGCCAAGATTGCGAAGAAACTGAAACGCTGTGCCAAATGTGGAGTTCTCATCGGCATTCGCGTTCGCTGCAAACGGTGCCACAAGAAACAGTAGTCTTTGCCTGAGCCGCTCTCCTCTAAGAGCGGCTCTTTCCGTTTTCCTGAATCACCCGGGGTACGACAGGATGCACCAGCATGAGTGCTTCACAGATTCAGGTTTTGATGCAGCTTTGGCAGGAATGCATCGTCGCATTGAAGTCGCTACAGTTCCCCTGAACGCCGGACCTGTCGTCGGCAATCGCATTTCCCCTCAAATCGAACGATCGCATGAAATTCCAGGAACACACGCTGTCCAACGGACTGCGGATCATTGGTGAGACCAACCAGACTGTTCACAGCGTCGCCGCTGGTTTTTTTGTTCGAACAGGATCCCGCGATGAAACTGCTGCGGTATCGGGTGTCAGCCATTTCCTTGAGCACATGGCATTCAAGGGCAATGAAAAATTCACGGCGGACGACGTGAACAGAGTCTTCGACGAGATCGGAGCCAAGTACAACGCGTCAACAAGCGAAGAGATCACCATGTATTACGCAGCCGTTTTGCCTGAATACCTGGAATCGGCAATGGATCTGCTTTCTGCGTTGATGATGCCCTCGCTGCGGCAGGATGACTTCGACATGGAAAAGAACGTCATTCTTGAAGAAATCGGAATGTACGAAGACCAGCCTTCATTTACCTGCTACGACACCATCATGTCGACGCATTTCGCTGGTCATCCCCTTGGACAAAGTATTCTGGGGACCAACGAAAGTATTACGGCATTAACTGCCGAGCAGATGCGGGAGTATCATCGCAATCACTATCACGCAGGAAATATTACCCTTGCCATTGCCGGACGATGTGATTTCGAACATGCAGTTCAACTGGCAGAACGCTACTGCAGCAGCATTCCTGCGGGGCATGCAAATCGCATCCTGCTTCCCGTCGAAGCAAAACCATCGACGCAAATGGTCTATCGTGAAGGAAGCGTGCAGCAACACATCATGCAAATGGGAGAAGGCCCACGATCGGATGACCCGCTGCGATTTGCCGCCGAACTACTGGCGGTCGTCGTTGGGGACGACAGCGGAAGTCGATTGTTCTGGGATCTTGTCGATCCCGGACACGCTGAAGCTGCGGATATTGGCTACAGCGAATATGACGGCGCAGGTACATGGATGACGTATCTCAGCTGCCAGCCGGAACAGGTAGAGCAGAATCTGGCAGCGATGAAACGCATCTTCGATGAAGTCAGCCGCGATGGAATTACCGCGGAAGAACTTGAGCAGGCGAGAAACAAAGTTGCTTCACGGATTGTACTGCGAGGCGAACGGCCGATGGGGCGACTCTCGTCACTGGGCAACAACTGGGTCTACAGAAATCATTACCGATCTGTTGAAGAAGACCTTCAGACAATCCGGTCCATCACTGTCAAAGAGATCCGTGAAGTGTTGACAAAGTTTCCTCTGAAGATGATTACCACAGCAGGTGTTGGACCACTGAAGGAGCTAACAGCCTTTTGAAAACGGGACTGGCTCGACCAGGAGACCTCAAAACACGATCGTTTACATTCGCCCTTTGGGCCTGTCCCGGTTGTTCAACGGACAGCTAATAAGCTAAGCGTGAATCGCGGATGACAGATTGAGCTGTCGGTGAAGGCAAGGCGCTGCGGCAAGCGCGCGGCTGGTCCGGACATTAATCCGCTGCAGATCCTGGCGACCGCGTTTTACCGAACCCCCGTTCCTCACGAAACGATTCCACGGACTGTGTCAACTGGCGGCGACGATCGTCCAGCCCCGCCTGTTTCTGCCAGGCAAGCAGCATCTTCCGCCAGCCGAAATACCCAAGTAACACCGATACGATAACCGTCAGTGAACCGCCACCGATCAGAATCCATCGGCCCATTCCGCTGTGTGTGATAACATCCCAGGGATCAACCTGACCCGGCTGATTGACACCACCCACTGCGACGATGATTCCAAACAGGAACGCCAGCAATGTCGCCATTGACGAGATCATAACGATCACGCCAATGACGACTGCCATCGTTCGCTGGATCATCGACAGCTTTGCAGACTGGATTTCCGACAGGGGAGCCCGGTAGGGATCTGTCGCAGCCGAATCCGGTTGGTGCGAATTACCCGCCATCGCAGTTGCCTCCGGGAGCCCCGAATTATATCAGCTTCTACTTACGGAACTTATTGCCACGTGGGCCCTTGCCACCCCGAAATCCACCAGCATCTCGTCCCGGACGGCCTTCTGAGCGGCCACCTTCCGGACGACCGCCGTCAGCCCTTCCACCCCGATCGGCAGGTCGGAACGACCGCTGCTCTCGATCACCCTGACCACGCCCTCGGAATCCACCTCCCTCGCCATCGCGGCGCGGTGGGCCACTCCGATGTCCACCATGATTTCGCTGATCGCCGCCTGGACGCTGTCCACGAGAACCTGATCCTCCGGAGCGATAGGAATCGGAAGGAGACGGACTATCGGATCGAGTGATGCGAAGATGTCGGCCCATCACGATGACGTCTTTCAGTCCGCGGAAGATTTCCGGCGGCATGCCGACGGGCAGATCGACATAACAGTGATCATCCTGAATATTGATCCTGCCGATGTTTCGAGAATCAATGCCGGCTTCATTCGCGATCGCTCCGACAATGTTTCCCGGCTGTACGCCATGCTCATGACCAACCTCCAGCCGGAACGTTTCCATTCCTTTTTCCGGACCGCCTCGCCGTCCGCCTGGTGCTCGTCGCTGGTCATCGCGACCAGGTCGTTCTGAACGGAATGGTCGTTCGCCGCGCGGATTCCGGTCTTCACGGGATGGTCTGCCACCGCGTGCCGGCCGTTCGTCCGAGAACGATCGATCCCCGCGCGGGGCGGTACGGCGATCGCCACGGTCGGATGCAGGTCCAGTCTCTACTGGCGGACGGCGGAAGTCTCTTGTCGCAAACGAATCGCCGACGGGTGGCGGAGTAGCTGAACCGGTCACTGCAGCATCCGATGGTGGAATGGCCGGATCCGAGTTGAAAGAGGTGGCTTGAACGGGCGTTGGCGGATCGAACATCGATGCATCGGCCCGGGTCTTGATCACGTGCTGCTTACCAGTGACGGCGGTTGATACAACTGTTGTCGACACAACCGGAGTGACCACGACCGGGTTCGAAGGCACTGTGACTCCCTCGTGAGTCACAGATTTGGGGATCTCCATCACTGGGAGCGGCTGCTGAACATCGGACTCAACAGGAACCGATCGCGGAGTTTCGTGCCGCGGAGCATTCCCATAGCCCCCGTTGCCAGTGCGTTCGTGGTGCCGAGTCTGCGGACCAGGGCTCGCCAGGCTTCGATCATCGGGGCTTCCGAAGTTCTGACTACGTCGATCCGCGCCGCGGCTATCATGACGGCTATCGGAGCTGCGGCTTTCCTGCCAGTCCCGATGACCCTGCTGATCTCGTCCGGGACGACTGCGTTGATCTTCCCATCGATCCCGGGAATTGGCTGGTCCCCGAGAGTCTCTTCGGTCGCGGCTTTGCCCGAAACGGTCTCCGCGAACATCGTGCGATGGTCCACGGCTCCTGGCACCATAGGGATCTTTCTTGACATCCTTCATAAAGAACGGCTTATCGCCCTGCATCAGCACGGCTGTTGCGGCCACAAGGTCTTCCAGCGCCATGCCGGTATCCTGTTGTACTTCCGACATCAACCGTTTGAACATTTCAAACTGACTAGCGCTGGTGGCCGCCTTTAATCGTTCTTTCAGATCTTCTTTTCGACGTTCATTCACCGCACGCGAAGAGGGGAATTCCATTTCTTCTATGGTCTGACGTGTCGATCGCTCAAGGCTTCGCAGGTGTCGCCGTTCACCGGGGGTCAGAAACAAAATGGCCTCGCCTTCGCGTCCAGCGCGCCCGGTCCGCCCGATTCGATGGATCCAGGCTTCGGAGTCATGCGGCAAGTCATAATTAATGACGTGACTAATTCGCTGCACATCCAGCCCTCGAGCAGCAACGTCTGTCGCCACCAGAATATCGAACTTTCCGTTCTTCAATTGTTCAATCGTATGCTCCCGCTGCTTCTGGACGATATCGCCGTTAATAGCAATGGCCGAATAACCATTGGCCACCAGATCGTCTGCGACTCGCAGCGTAGTCTCTCGCGTCTTGACGAACACGATCACTCCATCCGTCTTTTCTGTTTCCAGAATACGAATCAGAGCGCCGGTTTTCTCCCGGAAAGGAGCCACCAGATAACGGGACCGAATGGTATTGGCGACACGCATCTCAGAACGAATCGTGACCGTTGCAGGGTCCTTCAAATGTTCATTCGCAATGCGCCGAATCGGATCCGGCATCGTTGCAGAAAACAAGGCCACCTGTCTTTGCGGCGGTGTTTGTTCGAGAATCCATTTCACGTCGTCGACGAAACCCATGCGAAGCATTTCGTCCGCCTCATCAAGAACCAGGCATCGCACATACTGCAGATTCAAAGTGCCGCGACGCATATGATCCATGACACGGCCGGGGGTCCCCACAACAACCTGACAGCCTCGCTTCAGTTCACGAATCTGGTTTGTGTAAGACGCGCCACCATAGATGGGCTGCACGTTCAGACCGGGCAGGTCTTCGCCGTAGGTTGAAAACGAAGTCGCAACCTGAATGGCTAATTCCCGGGTCGGACAAAGCACAAGTACCTGCGTAGATCGGTCTTTCAGATCGATTCGCGAAAGTAGCGGCAGCGCGAACGCGGCTGTCTTGCCTGTGCCAGTACTGGCCTGCCCAAGGACATCCCGACCTTCCAGCAAATGGGGAATGGTCTGGGCCTGAATGGGGGTGGGGACGGTGTAGCCGCGCGTATCAACGGCAGACTGAACTTTTTCGGCCAGGTTCAGCGAATGAAATGTAACTTCAGCGGTAGACATCAGACGGATCTGCTTTCTGAGATCAGACAGAGTCCGTAGCGATGGCAACCGTCGCGAGGGACCTGTCGGAGGGTGGACCCGCAGCCCTTTCGCAACGTCAGCGGATCTGCCAATTCAATGGCAGGCACGGGGACGCAACGATGAGCGCGTTGGGCATTCAAACGAGTTGTAAAGTGCCTGCCAAAAGCAGACTTTTTACTCGATCGAACGCACACAGTTTCGAATCCGAACCGGTTGCCAAATCAGGCTCTCGGATTCAATAGTCCCCCAGGTTGTGACTTCTTCCAGCATTTCATGACCGAGGACCTCGTCCGCAAACCATGAGCTTTTGTCACAACACGTCCGGACCAGCAATTTCATCTGGTCCCGTGAGTCCGCGATTGACGACCTTCCCACCGAACGATCGGCAGAAATCCCTCTCGGGCTACGGCTACGCGGCTCAGATGGCTGATAGAAGTGTCAACTTCCCGTTCCAGCCTTCACATCTCTCAAGAAAACTGCATTCATCGAGCAACGAACACCTTATCGGCGTTCTGAGAAAAGTGCGAGACAATTTCCGGCGGCTGAACGGAAACCGCAGGATTGAGAGAAACAGCTCCCCAGCCACCCGCCCCGGAGCCCGATCATTCTGCCGAAGAGCAACTTCTCTCGCAACGAATCGAGCCACCAGCCACGGCAACCCGCGTTTCAAGCTGTTGCCCGGATTCTGAATTTGAAATCGGATCCTCGCGTTCCCTCACGACGTGCTTTCTTTCGACGGTTCCCGCTGATTCCTGAAACGATTCGCTGCCAGATCTGATTTCGTGCTCTCGCAGACGGACTGAGTGCTCTCAGGCGCTTCGGGTCTTGAACGAGACCACTCCCATCGACTAAACGACTCGAGGTCACCCGTCGACGCGTGAATTTGCGGACTGGGACAAGGGGGCCTTCTAATAGAAACTGACGGGGAGTGGCGGATTTTCCGCCATCGATGACGGAATTCTCGTCGCCTGAATCAATGCATGCGGCGTCTTCGTTCCTGATCTTCGCTCTCACCAGGGGGAAATGATCGGCACTCGTGATGCGACGCGGGTTGGCATGCGAGTTGCGGTGCAGCGAATGCGTGTATCTGCGTAGATTCAGGCTCTTCTGGGGTGTCAGGCAGGACGTGAGATTCTATCGACTTACTGTAAAGATCGTGATGGCTTTGTTGCTCTGCATTCCGGGCGGCTGTGGAGGGGCGGATTCATACCCTCGGGCGAAACCGGTTTCCTCAATTGGACGGACGGCCAACTGTGATCATTGCTCAAAAGAAATCGCGGCGGTTGAGCGAACTCATCTCTTCGAATTTCAGGGCGTTCAATACACCGTTTGCTGTCCTGAATGCTCAGACAAACTGAAGGATGAGATCATTCATGGCGGTAGTCATGAACACTGAATGGCCAGTTTATGAACTTGCAAAGCAGGCTTGTGACGCGGACAACCGAACTCGGTTTATCACGGGAATCCGACTCTGATGTTAAAGGGTGAGATGTCTTCAACTTCTTCAACGACTTCCATTTCAACTTCTTCCATTCAACGCCCGATTGCGATCTCGCGGCGTTTGGGATTTACATTGATTGAACTGTTAGTCGTGATTGCGATTATCGCGATCCTGATCGCATTGCTGCTTCCTGCGGTTCAGCAGGCGCGCGAGGCGGCTCGGCGAACTCAGTGCAAGAACAATCTGAAGCAGCTCGGGATTGCATTGCACAACTATCATGATACCCATGGAATGTTTCCGGCCGGGCACATGGAGAGTGGAGTCGACGGGCCATCGTATCGTCATCAATTCGGCTGGTTGACTTATCTCCTGCCTTTTGTCGAACAGGCACCTCTTTACAAACAGGTCAACTTTTCACAGATTGATTTGACGCTGTCTGCGCATCAGAACCCGGCCTTTATGGCGGTGGGAGGAACGGACGTGTCGGCCTTCATCTGTCCCAGTGACCCGACCGGCCGCAATAACTCAGACTGGGCTCCCACAAATTACCTTGGGAATCAGGGGACGACGTGTCAGTCCAGAGACAAAAGCGGCAGTGGTGTTTTCGGACACAATTCGTGGATGAAAATTCGCGACATCACGGATGGCACTTCGAATACGATTGCGGCCGCTGAGATTCTCAAGGGCGATTTCAATGTGAATTCCGTGAGGGACAATTACATCTTCATCCGAAATGCGGCGGATGCGAATAACATTGACACTTGCCAGGCATTTCCGCCGAATTCCTCTGATCTCGGCGGAGTGTGGTTGGGAGGTACGCCACAGAACAACTTGTTCAGCACCAATCGAACGCCCAACGATCGACGTTTCGACTGCATTTCCCCGAACTTTGGCTGTACGAATTTTGCGGCTCGAAGCCAGCACGTTGGCGGAGCGCAAGTGATTCTGGCAGATGGCTCAGTCCACTTCATCAGCGAAAGCATCAGCATCGAAGTCTACCACGCTCTGGGAACACGAAATGGCGGTGAGGTTGTCGGTGAATTCTGATTATCTGCTGCCGAAACATCTCACGAGGTGCGTGCCTTACTTCGGATGTCTGATCCTTCTGATGATAAGACCGTCATGCGGCATCGCGCAGGATCAGCAGCGTCAGGATCCAGCACCGAAGATGGCGTTCATTGGCCTGCATGGCGGCGTCTTTGAAACTCTCAAAACGTTTGCCGAAGATCAGTCACTGAAGCTGACTTACCTGCGAGACGGCAATATCGCAGACGGAACCGCGTCACTGGATGGCGTTTCCGTTCTGTTTCTGCAGCACACGCGCGACGACCTCCGACGACAGTATCAAGAATTGATTAAAGCTGCTCGCAGTGACAACCCGTCGCTGCGTGTGTTCAGTTTGTCCGGGCTGGCTGAAGCGGACTTGCCGGAGTTGACCAAAGCCGGCGTTGTTGAAAAGGATGAAGCTCTTTCGGCCTACTACGGGAGCTCGCCGGAGAATCTTCGGCGATTGCTCATTTACGCTCGCGTCAAACTGCTGGGGCAGCCGGGCGAGATTCTTCCGCCTGATGCCGAGTCGCAGGTTTTCGGGCTGTTTCATCCGGAATCCAGAGACATGTTTGGCGGCGTTGAGCCGTTTCTTGAATGGGCCAGAAAGAAGAAACTTCCGACAATCGACGGGCCGCGAGTCGTGATCGCTGTGCATGGCACGCATCTGACGTTTCAGCAGCCTCGCGTTGTGGAAGCGCTGGTTCGCGAATGCGAACGAAACGGCGCTCTGGCCGTTGCCATGGTGGACTATGGTCCCGATTACGAACGTGATGTCAGGGAGTTTCGTCCTGCAGTTATCATCCACACCTGTCACAGCAGAGAGCGTGTTTCCTTTCGTGAAGAACTTGAGGTCCCGCATCTGCATTCCATCTTTATGCGTGAACAGTCCATTAACGACTGGCAGGTGGCCCTGCAGGGACTGTCTTCCAGTGAAATGGCATTTCACATTGTTGGCCAGGAACTGCTTGGCGCGATTGAGCCTCAGGTGACATCCGGGACACCGGGCGGCCGAGGAAGCGAAGAAGCATTCACGCCGATTGCTGACCGAGTGGAGCATCTTGTCAGTCGTGCGATGCGCTGGGTTCGACTGGGCACCGCTCCGAATCGAGACAAGCGCATCGCCTTTGTGTATTACGACCGCGAAATGGGGCAGGCGGAGTTAATGAGAGGCAGCGCAACGGGCATGTTCATGAACGGCCCGCGCAGCATGGTGAATGTTCTGCAGGCGATGCAGCAGCAGGGCTACGGACTGGATCAGGTTCCTGAGTCAGAAGACCAACTGCTGGCGTGGATGATGGAACATGGTCGTCAGATCGGTGTCTGGGCACCAGGAGTTCTCGAACGCCTGGCTCGAAGCGGTAACGCAGTGCTGATTCCAACAGAAGACTATGTCGAGTGGTTCGAAAAGCGTGTTCCTGCCGACCTTCGTGATGACGTGATTCAGCGCTGGGGGCCTCCGCCGGGGAAGTTTCTGGTCTGGAAACAAAACGAAAAGCAATACCTTGTGATTCCGCGAGTGGACCTGGGCAACGTGATTTTGCTGCCGCAACCGCTCCGAGGTGAAGCCCAGGACACTTCGCTCGTTCACGATCTGAGAGTTCCTCCACCACATAACTATCTCGCGACTTATTTCTGGCTGGACGAAGAATTCCACGCCGATGCGATGGTTCATTTCGGAACCCATGGCTCAGAATTCATGTTGCCGGGTAAGCCAACCGGACTGTCGGGACACGATTGGCCGGACATCGTGCTGGGCAGCATTCCGAATATCAATCCGTGGGTATTGAACAATCTGGGTGAGTCCTCTCCGGTGAAACGCCGGGCTTATGCCGTTCTGATTGATCACCTGGTCCCGCCGTCGGTCAATGCAGAACTTTCGGATCAACTGAGCAACCTGCACGATGACATCGACAAGTGGGTTGTGCTGTCGGATGGTGCGTTGCGTGAGAAATTCCGGGAAGCAATCACACAGCAGGTTCGGGATACCGGTCTGGCTGTGGACTGCCACCTGGATTTGCCGGACGGGCAACTGGTGACGCCGGAACAGATTGATACGGTGCTGACGTATCTGCATGACATTCATAATGAAACCACTCCGGTCAGCTTGCATGTGTTTGGTAAACCTCCGGCAGACGAGTTGCTGCTGCCGTATCTTGTGGTGTGCGGCGGCAGCGATCTGCTGACACAACTTGGTGAGCTGATCGATGTACCTGCCAGCGAATCGCTGACTCCGGGAGACCGGAAGAAGTATCTTCGCCGCGCGGCCGAAGAATTGGTTCGGCTGCATTTGCGAAAAAACTTTTCCCTGAAAGATGCCCTCGATTCCGTGGGTGCACGACTTCCTGAAAACACCGTTTCGGAACAACTGGAAGAGACGTTTCAAAAGCTGACCCGACTCAGCGACGGATTTCGGCAGACGCCGCAGGAAGTCGAACAACTGCTGGCGGCGCTCAATGGGCGATTCATTCCCCCCGGTCCGGGCAACAGCCCCGATCGCAATCCTGCTTCGCTGCCCACCGGCCGCAATATGTACGTCATGAACCCAGAGGAAGTCCCGACGCAACCGTCCTGGGAACTTGGACGCCAGCTGGTCGATCAGCTTCTGCAGGAACGTTTAAAGAAGACCGGGCGGTATCCCCAAAAGATTGCCTTCACGCTCAATTCCTTTGCCACGTTTCAGGATTATGGAGTGATGGAGTCGCAGATTCTTTATCTGCTGGGTTGTCGGCCTCAATGGGATGAGAAGAACCTTGTGGCGGATGTCGAACTGATTCCGCTGGACGAGCTCGGTCGGCCTCGAGTGGACGTCTTCATTGCCGGACTGTCGTATTATCGAGACATGCTTCCCACGCGGATGCGGCTGATCGACCGCGCGGTACGCCTGGTGGCAGAAGCAGAAGAGCCGGAAGGCCAGAACCCGATTCGGCAGAACAGTCTGGCCGTTGAGCAACAGCTGATCGCATCAGGTGTCGCCTCTGAGCTTGCCGCAGTGCAGTCTCGCGGGAGGATCTTCGGCTATCCGGAAGGGCAGATGGGATCTGCAGGATATTACTACCTGGTTGAGAAGTCTGGCGAATGGGATACCCGCGAACAGCTGATGGATGTTTATCTTGGCCAGGTCCGCAACGTCTATACGGAAGGCGCTTGGGGAACTCCGGCCGCCGAAGCCTACAACCGCCACATTCAGGGAACAGAGATCGTTCTGCGAAGCTGGTCGGATCGTACTCGCAGTCCGCTTTCCAACAAATACGACTGGTACCACGGTGGCAGTCTTGCGCTGGCCGTCGAACATTTGACCGGCCAGAAGCCCGAGTTTCTTTTGTCGGACGTACGCGACCCGGACGCTGCCCGGGTCGTCTCCGCAGAAGACGCACTTCGACAGGACTTCCGCGTGCGTCTGTTCAATCGCAAGTGGATTGAAGGCATGATGCGCGAAGGGTACGCCGGTGCGGATCAGATTTCCGTTCACGTCACGAACTCGCTGGGCTGGACGATCATGCGGCCGGGCAGCGTGGGTGACGATTACTGGACCGAGATCATCGACACGTTCATTCGCGATAAAAAGAACCTTCAAATCAAGGAATGGTTCGAGTCCGAAAACCCCTTCGCGTATCAGGACCTCACGGAGACTCTGCTCGAGACAATTCGCAAAGGTTACTGGCAGCCCGATGCCGACACGATTCGCGAGATTGCCGCAGAGTATGCTCGGTCCGTCGTTCAGCATGGCGAAGGGGGAGGACTTCGCGGTGGTGGGAACTTCAAACTGGAAGCCTTCGTTCAGCAAACTCTTGCAGAACCGAATGACAAGGACCTGAATGATCTGCTGACACGTCTTAAACAAAGAGCCGTCGATGAGACGCTCCTGGCAGGAGGAACACTGGATAGTACGGCTCCGACCATTGCTCAGACACACCCGGCAATGTCCACCGAGAACAGTGAAACAAACACGGAAACGCAAGAGCCCGATGCAAGTCCTGAGAACACTGAGAGCCCGGAAGTGACAGGCAAGGTGCTTGAGCCAGTCAACCAGCAACCGAGTCTGTCGGCGAGTTCCGATGTTCCTGAATCACCACCACGAGAATATCCGTGGAGTATGATTGCGGTATTCGCCTGCCTGCTGTTGATTGGTGCTGGCTATGCTTCGCGTTGGGGGATTGCGAAGTCATGACATCACTGGTCGACGCGTTGTACGAGTTCTCGAACGCCCTGCTTGTGCCGGTGATCGCCTCACTCTTCGTGCTGGTGCTTTACTCACTGCTGGAAATCGGCGGTTCGCTGCGCGAATGGAGTGAGCGACGTCGCGTCAGGAACGCGTGGCAGGTTCATCAACGAGAACTCGTTGCCCGGAGCGTTTCATTCGATACCTCTGAGAACGCAAAGGCGGTCTATCCAGGATTGGTGGCAGTCTTTGTGAAGCGAACACTGGCCGATGGTGGACTCCCGATCTTCGCGGAAAAGCATGCTCACGATGTGGAAATTGAATCTTCGGCGCGGCTTGCTCGTTTGAGCCTGCTGATCCGTGTGGGACCGATGCTCGGCCTGATGGGCACGCTGATTCCTCTGGGACCGGCGTTGATCGGGTTGACGGAATCCAACCTGACCGGAATGGCGGAGGACCTGGTCGTCGCCTTCAGCACAACTGTGCTGGGTTTGCTGGTGGGCGGAGTTGCTTACGCGATCTGGCTTGCAAGACGCCAGTGGTACGCTCAGGACCTGGCCGACATGGACTTCCTGCTTCAGACCCTGTCCCTGAAAGAACCACCGACCGGTTTCGCCCACTCCACCGGAGAAACCTGATGGATCGACAACCACGGAACAGACAGAGGTACCAAAGACTGTTGCACGATGACGAACACGATCCACTGGCGGGAGTTTCGAATCTGTTTGACGTCGCCATGGTCTTTGCGGTCGCGCTGCTGATCGCGCTGTTTGCCCGAGTTCCGGCAAGCGATCTTCTGAGTTCGAGCAGAGAATCCCCGTCAGTCGATACGAAGGACCAGGAAGACTCGGTTCCCCGAGATGGCGATCAACTAAAACAATTTCAAATCGGCGACCGCGAAGCCGGTGGCCGAGGAGAGCGTCTGGGCGTTGCCTATCGACTGCCATCGGGCGAAGTCATCTATGTCCCGGAACCCCAGTCAAAAGGTGAAGGGATGAAGTGAGTTGCATTTTGATGGCTCCGGACCTGCCATCAGGCTTAATCCGCCTGCCCCGACATTCGATCCTGTGCCCTGAAATCCTTCAACACCTCTACATTCAACACCTCTAATAGTCGCTGTCTGAGAGGGGAGTTTGGGGAACAAATCCGGTGAATCTCGGCTTCGAACCACCGGGGGTCAGCAGTTGCAGATACACCCGACGATCCACATCATCAGAAATGGATTTCACGCCGCCGTCACAAAATGCAAAATTGCAGACACCCGGGTGTCCGGAAGAAGGGAACGGCAAACCTTCTCCACCATCCTTCATCCGATTTGGAAGACCGTTGAGTCCGGAGGGAACAGGCGGATCGCTGAAGTTGGTATTATCCACGGCAGAGGTCTCGACTGGATAGACAAACGTGCAATTGTTTGGCGCAGGGTTGGACCATGTCCCCGAAACTCCTGCGTTCAGATTTTCTGCAAGAAGAAACGTGTTGGTCGCACCATCGTAGATGGTATGCATGGACTGACTGAAATTATCGCTGCGAACCTGGATCCACGAAACACCCGTGTCCTTATTGATCAGCTCGTCAATCTTATCCTGCTGCGGATCCGCACCTCCCCCGGGCGAGACGCCACTCTGATTCCAGTCCGCAGGAATGTTTACGTAGTGATGCATCTGTGATTCGAAAGGATTCTGGCTGGCAGCAATCCGCGAAGAATATGCATCCAGATTAACCATGTTTGCATAGCCACTGTTGATGACGTAGCTCAGGCCACCCGGTTACCCAAACGCTGACTGGTCATCAGGACAGGCCAGCACAGCCAGATGCGTGCGAGCGAGGGGGAAGTTATTGCCACCAAACGGCGGAGCAGCCGGATCCCAACGATCTGCCAGGTCACGGCGATCCAGTTCCGGCAGACATGTCACAACCCAGTTCACCCCACCCAGCGGGGAACATTCGACTTGATGTGGAGTTGGATTGGTCACGCCCGGAGGAAGAATCGGGGTGTATTTTCCGTAGGCCGGAATCTTGTCCTTACCGCGAGTTGTATTGGACATGATTGCAACCGCAATGTTGCGCAGATTATTCTGACATTGTGTACGACGGGCCGCTTCTCTTGCCTGCTGAATGGCCGGCAGTATCAGGGCCATCAGAGTCGCAATGATCGAAATGACAACCAACAACTCGATCAACGTAAAACCAACCCGACGCCCCACTTTACGTATGCCGCGCAAACCAACCTTCTTCATTTCCATCACTCCTGACGAACACGCAATCTAATCCCTGGGCAGGTGGGAACTATCTAACCCGTAACGAGCGTTGCCCCGGAAGTTCCGTAAGGATTCTGAATTTTCTTTCAGGATTGAATCGGGCCAGTCAGAACAGAATCTCCCGCTGTTGGTTGAACTGGTCGCGGTTAATTCCAATTCATGGTGCGGGACCTCTCTGCCACACAATTTCCTCGCCAGCTGCACCAAGAAGTTTTGCAGCACGCAGTGGTGGGGATTCTGATCCCTGAACACACCCCTCCTTACTTTCGCATTCCGAATGATTCTGGCAGAAAACGCCACCGTGTATCCGACCATACACAAGGGGATGCAATCGCGTAGTCGGGGCCCTTAGGGAGAACAATGAACCCATGCAGAGCCGTTGGAGCGAACGACCTGTCATTTCCTGATTGACGGGCACATGCTGATCCCTCTGCTGTCCAACACGCTGGTCTACAGACTCGTGGGCCATCTTAACTGGCGCGTTCTGGATCGGGTGACATTTCTCTACGACGCTCGCAGCCTGTTCTCCGATTTGGCCGGGACGTCATTTTTACTTCCGTTGATCACCACTCTGATCGTGGTCCCGGTGATTCGCCGACTGGCAAAGAGAGGACTGTTGATCAATGTGTTCCGGCCAAAGCTCATGCCGGGCTTCTTCACCACTCGCTGTGCTGCTTCCATGTTTCGACGGATCCAGTGGCTACGCAGTCAGGGCGTCACTGTTCAGGCGACGGTATTCGGTGTCGTATCGACACGGCTTTCTCTACCGATCGCGTCTTTCTGGTTGTCAGCTTTGCTGGAAAGCGGGACGAGCGTGGCCGCTGCCATCGGTTTCAAAGTGCTGCTTGCAGATCCTGGCTGGACTCATCGTGACACCGATGATTGCCATCCTAACGTGACGCACATCCAACCACCTGAATCGCGATAGGAATTCGATGCCAGGGCGTCCTGAACATTAGTCATCCGCCACGATGAGCCCCAGACGCTGCAGTTTACCACGGCATTCGTCGCGTTCCCGACTTCGCTGTAGACTGGCCCAGGCAGGGTCCTGAGCAGACAGGAACTGTTCTTCCGTGAATGGAGGTGACGTCCCGGCTGTTGCAGCGTTGGCTGTCAGTCGCTGGATCACACCGATGTCCAGTCGAGTCAGAAACATCGCCTGCATACGGTAATCGAGGAAAGCCTCCCAGACGACGGGAAACAGCGGCTTCACAATCTGCTCACCAATGGCGGTTGCATAGTTCCGGATCTCAAGCTGAGCATGGCTATCCATTCGCAGTGCGAGGAAGTGCAGCAGATTGTGAAGGTCGATTTTCCAGTAGGCCTCCGTGTACGTTGCCAGTGGCAGGTCCTTGCGGGCCTGTTCGCGCGCGACACCTGATTCGATGCGGCTTTGGTAGACATTACGCATCTGCGTCTGCAGATCGGACTCCTGGTCGGTCAATTGCTGGCCAAGGTCAACAGGCAGGGCATCTCCACTTCCCTGGCGATTAGATTCCGCCTGAGTGCGCCATTCTTCCGGTGTGGTTGTCTGGGCGGCGTCTATGGCCAGAGAATACCGTGTGCTGTATTCGTTGATATTAGCAGTACGGTGGCGCACCCATTGGCGCCAGCAATCCATGGGGACGCGAACCAGAAACTTGATTTCGGCCATCTCGAAAGGCGTTGTATGCCGGTGTCTGAGCAGGTACCGAATCAGAGTTCGATCGTCACTGACTTTTTTCGTACCTTCGCCATAGCTGACTCGTGCCGCCTGCACCACACTACTATCATCACCCATCACATCGACCAGGCACACGAAGCCGTCATCCAGCACCGGAAACTTCTTCCATCGCAGGTCATTCACCAGGGCAATTCGGTCACCGGCGGGATCGGCAGAATCAGTGGTCATTTCACTCTCGCAGGTCATTTCAATCGAAGTCGGCACAACGGTACACTCTGAGGCACTCAAAGCGCGAGAAGGTTAACAAACAGACCAGCGCCTGCCCATCGCTCGCAGGGACCACAAGAAATGTTCTACACGATTCTCGATGAAACGCCGGTTGGACGCCTTCTTATTGCCGGAGACGATGAAGGGCTGAGGCACGTTCAGTTCCTGAAGGCTGAGGATTCCTCAAATATCCCTGTGAACTGGGAAGAAAACGTCAAAAAACTTCGCGAACCAATTCGACAATTGAAACTGTATTTCACCGGAAAGCTCAGACAATTCAGCCTGCCTCTGGCAGGTGAAGGAACGGAATTCCAGAAAAAAGTCTGGGCAGCACTGTGCGACGTACCCTTCGGCGAAACAGCAAGTTACGGAGAAATTGCCGCTGCCATCAGAAAACCAACGGCATCGCGCGCTGTGGGAATGGCTAACGGTCGCAACCCCATTTCGATTATTGTTCCCTGCCATAGAATCATCGGGGCCAGCGGAAAACTTGTTGGTTACGGTGGCGGACTGGAGAATAAGAAAACCCTGCTTCGACATGAAGGAGCGACAGGCTGGAGTATCTGAGGGAAATTGGATCGAGTTTACGTTCGATTGCTGCCCCAACAGCCTGTTGAAAAGAAACACAAGAGTCACCCGATGCATTAGCGAGAAACAATTGCACGGGTTTGCAGAGGCCAGCGATCCCTCGCTCACGCGTCGGTGGCTTTTTCAATGGACAAATAAGTTCGACCGCAATCGATATCGAACGACTCGGATGCGACAGAAGCATCACAGATGCCGGTAGAAAAAGTCGAATTTCGGGACAAAAACCGAACCGGAATGGAATCACACGTGAATGGAATCCTGCCTGCAGCAAACTGAAATCGCGTCTGAAACTCTCAGGCGGCCCGGGTTCCCGGTACTTCGTGTTCCGGCTCCTTACCGGCGTCTCAAGAGCTCCGGACACTCTTTCAATGGACTGCTGAACACATGAATCGACCATGACAGACACTGGCCCAATTTCAAACCCGGACAGACAGCCATTGTTTCCACTAAAGCTGTCAGACTTCGAGTACTACATGTTCGCGGATGATCGCCCTTCGCATCCCATGGTGTTTGCGATGACAGTGGCGGTCGCTGGTGAATTGCGAAGAAAAGAGCTGACTCTGGCGATCAACGACTCGATCAGGGACAACCCACTGCTCGCCTGCCTGATCGCGGATACAGCGGACCAGGGATGGAGCTGGGTACCACTCGAATCACACACGCCGGCCGTTGAATGGAATCATTTCGCGCAAACGGAGGATTTTTCTGAGGTCTCAGCACGTATCATCGATCTCACCCAAAGCGCCGGACTGGAAGTTCAGGTGGATGCCACTCCGAATGCAGCGAGAATTGTCTTCCATCTCCATCACGCCTGCTGCGATGGAATCGGGGCACTGCAATTCATTGGTGAAGTCATGGCACGATACGGTTGCTTCACCGCTGGGCCCGATGATAAACGACCGCAGTTTGTACCGCGCAACATTGAACAATTGCGTCTTCGCAATCAATTCAGTTCGGCGGGCACTCAAAGGAGCCGAATCGGACGAATTTCGCGAGCTGTTGCAAAAGTCTCAAGACTGCTGCTTCGACGACCCGTCACACTGATGAAGGTCAGCAACGTCTCTGACGCCGCGAACCAGCATGACAGGGCTACTGCCGGCATCCTCCGATTTGCTGAACTTCCATCGGAATTCACGCGGGGCCTGTCAATTGCCGCACAGAAACAAAAGGTTTCGGTGAACGACCTCTGCATTCTGGAAATGCTGCTCCTCATCCACGACTGGCGGGAATCACAGGGTGATCTCAGCGGTCGATCCTGGCTTCGAGTCGCAGTGCCGCTCAGCATGCGATCGAAAGAACACGAAGCGATGCCGGCGGCGAATCTTGTCAGCTACGCATTTGTTACGCGTCGCGCGTCCGAGTGCCGCGATCCGAACCAGCTGATTGCTTCGATTCATGAACAAACCGGAGACCTGCTTTTCATGAGAGAAGGTATCGTTGCACTGAAGTGCCTCAGATTCTTCCGCTCAGTTCCTCTGGGAATGAAAATGTTTCTGGAACTGAAATCCTGCTTTTGCACCGTGGTGCTGGCCAATGTCGGAACCATTCGACGGCGATTCGAAGGACGATTTCCCACGGAAGATGGACTTTGGAAAGCTGGTAACGTTCGCATCACATCCATCAACGGCGCCGCACCGGTTCGAAGAAACACCCATGTCGCTGTCAGCATCGGAGACTACGGCGGAATGCTTCGAATCAATCTGCGAGCCGACAATCATGTGATGACGCCGGAGCAGGCCAGCCAGTTCCTGTCGGAATACGTCGGGCGACTGACGGTGGTCGCCGGGCCCCATTGTTCAGACCCCTGAACCTCAGAATCTGCACCACGCATTCGTGAGAAACTCTTGTTCTCATCGATTGCGAGGCCCATAGTCGATGCCATAATGGGTCGACGCTTATGCGTGACCAACCGCCATCCATCATTCATGGGAACAAGCGGGCAAACCGAATGGAGGGTCACTGCTGGTTCGTCGCTGCCCCAGAGAAAAGAAAGCCGTGCTGCGTGCAAAAAATTCGCGTTATCGATTCACACACCGGTGGAGAACCCACGCGGATTATCATTGAAGGAGGTCCGGATCTGGGGCCGGGCTCTCTGGCTGACCAGAGGCAGCGATTTCGTGATCAGTTCGACCATGTTCGTTCCGCAGTGAACAATGAACCTCGAGGATCGGATTTCCTCGTGGGAGGGCTGCTTTGTGAGCCGTCCGCCAGCGACTGTTCTGTCGGCGTCATCTTTTTCAATAACGCAGGCTACATCAACATGTGCGGACACGGCACTATCGGTTTGATGGTGACCCTGAACTGGCTAGGAAAACTGAAACCGGGATCACATCGCATCGATACGCCGGTCGGCGTGGTGACGGCAACCCTTCTGGATGATCACCGAGTCGCACTGCAGAACGTACCTTCGTATCGTTTTCGCAAGGACGTTCCTGTTTTCGTACCGGGGCATGGCGAAATTACCGGAGATATTGCGTGGGGTGGTAACTGGTTCTTTCTTGTCAGCGAACATGGGCAGCAACTGGAACTCAGTCGGGCCTCGCAACTGTCCGATTTCACGTTGCGCATTCGCGCCGCCCTGGAAGCCGGCGGTATCACGGGTGAAGATGGCGGCGTCATTGATCACATTGAATTATTCTCTCCCGTAGAAACAGGAGAGGCCGACAGCCGAAACTTCGTCATGTGCCCGGGTGGAGCCTACGACAGATCTCCGTGCGGAACCGGTACCAGTGCAAAATTAGCCTGCCTTGCTGCAGACGGAAAACTTCAGGCAGGCCAGGTCTGGCGGCAACAAAGTATCGTTGGCAGCATTTTTGAAGGTTCATTTGAACCAGCGAAAGAAGCTGACGTTTCAACAAGACACATCATTCCAACCATCATCGGCTCCGCGTGGGTCACTGGTGATTGCACATTCTTCCTGGATCCATCGGACCCGTTTCGAGCGGGCATACGTTCATGACACACAGCACAAATGACACGTCTTCAAATGTGTCCGGCCAGGCAAAACACACCGTCATCATCGGCGGCGGCATTATCGGCGCGTTCGCAGCCTATTACCTGCGACAAACCGGACGACGGGTCACTATCTGCGAACGAAGTTGGTTTGGATCGGCTGCCTCGCACGGCAATTGCGGCTACGTCAGCCCAAGTCACGTGCTGCCGCTTTGTCGGCCCGGCCAGATTATGAATGGGTTGAAAGGCCTTTTCAGCACTCAAAGAGCGCTACGTATTCAACCACGACTGTCGCCATCATTCTGGTCGTGGATGCTGAAATTCGCTTCTCGCTGTAACGAGCAGGATGCACTGGAAGCCGGAAAGTCTCGCCATGCTCTGCTGCAGTCGGCTGCGTCGCTTTACCGTCAGGTGATTCGAGACGAAAATCTGAACGTGGAATGGACCGAAGATGGTCTGCTGTTTGTTTTTCGCGACCAGCATGAATTCGATCACTATCGATCCATCGACAAATGGCTTTCGGAGAACTTTGGTATTCGGGCCGACGCAATTGAAGGAAGCGAAGCCCTGACATCACTTGAACCGGCCCTGAAGCCAGGACTGGCCGGCGCGTGGCACTACAAGATCGATGCTCACCTGAGACCCGACAAATTGATGAGTGAATTAAAGCGGCTGCTGCTGAAGAATGGTGTGAAAATCGAAGAGCAATGCCCGGTCGACGGATTTGTTATGGACCGCGGCAGAGCGACAGCAGTTCGAACACCAGCAGAGAACATCGCTGCCGATGAATTTGTTGTCTGCACGGGCTCCTGGACTCCATTTCTGAACAAAGAACTGGGATGCAGTATCCCGATCCAGCCCGGCAAAGGCTATTCCATTACGATGGCAAGGCCTGCACGATGTCCGCGATATCCGATGATTCTGGAAGAATGTCATGTCGCGATCACACCATTCCACGAAGGTTATCGAGTCGGAAGCACCATGGAATTTGCAGGTTACGACACCTCGCTCAACCCAAGGCGGCTCAGCTATCTGCGAACTGGCGCATCGCAGTATCTGCACGAACCTACTGCCGAGCCCGTTGAAGAAGAATGGTACGGCTGGCGTCCCATGACATGGGATGGCAAACCTTATATTGATCGTTCGCCCCGATTCGAGAACGTCTGGGTGGCAGCCGGACACAACATGCTGGGCATCTCAATGGGACCTTCAACCGGAAAGCTCATCGCCGAGTTACTTGATGGGACGCCGACTCACATTGACATCTCTCCCTTCAGGATCGGCAGGTAACATGGAAAAAGCCCGGGCTTCGGAGCGACCATACTACCGTCGCGCCTGGTTCTGGGCAGTCATGCCAGTTGCCTTCATCGCGATCAGTCTCGTCATCGCAGGTCTGGTCGCAGGAAATCGACTCGAAAGGCAAATGGCTGAGATTCGGCTGGCAGGATTGCCCATTGGATTCGCCGACCTGGATGAGTTTTATGTCCTCCCCGAAGGCACTGCCGATACGACAACGCTCTGGATTGAAGCGATCAATGTGGCGGCGGCGATCAGACTGGACGACACAACTCGAACGCTGCCATTCATCGGGGAAGGCGATTTGCCACGCGCGAACGAGGACTGGGACCAGATAGAACTGGCTCAACAGTTCCTCAAAACGCACGAGGCAGCGTTACGCATCATTCATCAAGCGGCCGACGCCGGTGGAGCCGCACGGTTTCCCGTTCAACTGTCCGCCGGTCCGAATGCCGTTCTTTCTTCGGCGTTCGAATCCAGGCAGGTTGCACGTCTGCTACAGCTGGAAGCTGCTGTATTTGCACGTACAAACAGGCATGACCGTGCATTGAAATCGACTCTTGCAATTCACGCTGTGTCCAGCGCACTTCAGGCGGAGCCGGTCCTATTGACTCACCTGATGCGAATAGCGATCTCCGCCATGGCCAGTAATCAGGCCGTTGAACTGGCACAGCAAGGTCACTGGAACGACTCACAGCTCGCACAACTTCAACGAGCAGCAGATATCGATTTTCTGAAAGAACTGAAACGAGCCCTTTGCACCGAACGCGCGTTTTCAGTTTCCATCGTTCAGTCCGCGGGCCTCGGCCCCCTCGGACGTTCCAATGCGTCAACCTACCTGCAGCTCAGTAAGCCCGTCATCGATGCGACGGACCAGGGCTGGGATCAGACAATTGCTGCAGCGGCGGAACAGGCTGCAGAGATAAGAAGACTTTCAACCAATCGCTCCATGTCCAGGTGGTTCAACCTGAGCGCATCCATGTTAATTCCCGGTGCCAATGAAGCCGTGAGCACTGTTGCCAGAAATGTCGCTATGCAGCGCGCGGCCATTCTGGCACTTGCCGCAATACGTTATCAAAAAGCCAGACAAGTACCGCCCACAACGATCGCCGAATTAACCTCTCTTATTCCCGAACTGGCTAACGCAGGCGACGTCTCGATCGACCCCTTCACTAACCAGCCATTCCGTCTGCGCTGGGATGATTCCCAACTGACGATTTACAGCCTCGGCCCAAACCAAACAGACGATCAGGGATCCGTTCAAATGAAAGAGGCTCCCATCGTACCGCTGGATATTGGCTACAGCATCTTGTGTCCCTGAATCGGCACGCCCCGGTATTCTCTGGGCTGAATTGTCAGCGTCTGGATCCGGCACGTCCCGAATCAGGTTCAAAGCCAAAAAACAGCGAGTGATTTACACGGAGAATTCGCCGGTATCGATCCATTCGTTGTCGAGAAGAGACCACCAGTCATCGGCCAACCCCTTGTAAACATACTCGTACGGCAACCAGCCATAGCCGCTTTCACCCCAACCTGTGCCCCACGAATTTCTGATCAGGAAAGCACCGGTCGTTGATTCATTGTTGTTGGGATTTGTAATGACTTTGTCATCATCGTATCCCACAGCGCAAACCGCGTGACCACCCTCGATACCTTCGGTTGCCGCAGGAAAAGGGATACATCCTGTGTTCTGGACGTCGTGATCGTAGATGGAGGAATAGACAGTAAACCCGAACATTGCCGGAAGTCCGCCCGCCAGATTCGCCCACAAACGATTCATGATGTCATCAGGCGTCGATCCTGGTGGGTCCAGTCGATAGTACTGAATGGCCTGATAATTTTGGGCGAATGCGTAGCAGAAGGCAGTCGGTTCTTTTTCAAAATCTTCAATGATGTAAGGCCAGTTTTTTTCGGGTGGCACTCCAAACAGTACCAGAGCCTTCATCGTATCCCGAAGGAAGGCCCCCGTGTCCCCGGTCCAGCCGAGCAGGTTTCGTGTCACTTTATAAAGAAACAGGCGGGAGGCATCGATATGCTTTCCGAAAGCTCGCCGCTGAAAGTATTCCACCAACGCTACGCCGGCATTCGCCGTGCAGGAGCCGAGTGATTTCTGGTCCTCAATCGGCGAACACCATTGCCGCAAGTCAACAGACGCTGGAAGCGTCGATGACACCGGATCAGCAACTCCCACCTTCTTCAGCAGCCCATGGATGGTATTTGTCTGTTCGGTATAGTCCCGGAAATCGGGTAAATCCGGCAGCCAACCCATCTTGATATCAGAACGCGGCATTTCTCACTCCCTGGTCCAAAGGAAACGTTATTCAGGAAACTCACTCTTCACGTACTTCTGCATCAATCTGGTCAGAGGCCAGATTCGCACCGGCACTCAGGTTGACGGCTTTGATGATTCGTGGCGCTCGACCATACACAGGATGCGTTGAGGGATCCGTCGCTCCATTGAATGACCACTTCGCGAAGCCGGGCGTATCAGCAACAATTCTTGCCTGAACCGTTGCAATCAGGGCTTCAACGCCATTGTCGACGCGATAGATTCCGATCGTTTGTCTCGTCGTGCCCGGCGTAACGTGGGCAGTCGTGACCGCTCCTCGCACAGTCACGTCGTCTCCCCTGTCTGCGCGACGTTCTCGGGTTTGTGCCCGCAACACAGACACCTGAGGATCCGGATTCGCAAGTGTTGCCGGGCCATCAATTTCGACCAGGAAAGTCTGGAAGTCCGTACCATCGTAGTACCCTTCGACTGCTACGGGAGTAGCAACCGGAATGGACTCACGTTTGACCTCGAACCCGAATTCATTTTGAACGGCTTTCAGAGGAATTCGAGGGTCGTTCAGGTATTTGATCTGAACACCGTTGACCTTAAGCTCCCCGGCATTGTTTTCTGTGACGACACCCAGAATGACATTCTCAGACGGCTCGACAAACACCGTTGCCGCAGTCACGTTGCCGGTCATGGGATCAACCGTACCTGTGACCGTAGCCGTGCCTCCTTCAAAGCCTTGTTGGGTACGGCCAGGAAGCGATGCCGTGTCCTTCAGCTGATCGATGGTCAGCGTCGCCGACGGCGATTCAATCCTGGTGTTGCCGTCAACAATGACTCGCATGCCCATAACCGACAATTCGGCGGTTGTTGGGTCAACAGACTTCAGGGGACCCTCCAGTTCAGCATCCTGTGCAGTCAATACACCGGAACGGATCAGCGACAAACAGAATACAAGACCCATGACAATTCTGGTCATTTAACTTCCCTCGAAGGAAATTACATAGAATCATGTGACCGGGGAGACTCAGTCGCCCTCAAACATCCACGCAACACTTCTGGATTAAAACTGGTCGGCCGCCTTCATGAAGCTCTCGGGGGTGCGACCACTCGATTCTTCGACAGCAGCATCAACAGGTACTTTCAGTGAAGGATGATCGAACGGAGCCACTGAATCTTTCACACGCTGGTCTGTCAGAGCGTTCAAAAATGCAACAAGGGCCCCTCGAAGGGACTGAGGAACATCTGTTTCCGCCGGTTCTCCGGCCACGACCCTCAATGCCGGATGCAGATTATTGTTAGTCGGTTCTTCGAGTCCGGCTTGTTCATAATGATCCAGCACACCGTCAAGCGTTGTTTCGTCTCCCGTGTGGAAATACGGAGCCGTCAAAGCGACGTTGCGCATTGTGGGAGTCTTGAAAGATCCAATCACGCTGGACCAGCGATCATTGTGACGGCGAGCCAGCGAATGAGTCAGGTAGGGACTCCGCAAAATCAAATCCGTCACCAGCCCCTGACCAAATCGCTGCGAAATACTCAACAAGGCCCCCTGCGAATTGGTTGACAGATCAATTCGAACATCGCCTGCGACGCCTGGATCAAAATCTTCTGCAGCGGGGTCATCGGATGTCACTCCAATGTTGTAGAAACCACTATCATAAAAACGCGGGGCCATGTCCGCCCGGAACAGCATCCGCTCAATACGAGCATCGATGCCAGGTTGCCCGGCCATCAGCCAGTTGGCGAATTCATTTTGCTCAGTTTCGGCATTTACCGCATCCAGTGGTCCCTCAAACTCCAGAATCGGGCCGTAGACAGTCGCCAGTGTCGCCCCCGCAAACTCCGGTGCACGATGACAATCTGCACATGCATGCCCCTGGAAGACTCCCAGCCCCTTCATGATTTCCTGAATACGGACGCGCTCAGCGTGCGTGATTCCCTCGGGATACAACGATTCGCCCTTTCGTCGCAAGTCCATCAATCGATCAAACTCCGAGTCTGAAGAGACGAGTTCCTGCTGGTACAGCATCAGAGCAACACCCCAGAAAAGGCTGAAATTCATTTCCGTCTGTCGAAGGAACGGTCGCTTTCCCGTAAGTGAATCTCCTTCCTGCACTCTCAACTTTTGTCCATGAACATCCGCGGCCCACCATTTCCGGCGGAATGCTTTCCGGATGAGTTCCTCGTAAGTGACAGACAGCCCCGTTCCATCTTTGGCCACATAGGCATGCAGATGGCTGTCGGACTTACTGACCTCCTGATTCTTCAGCGGATAACGACCGAGCAGCTTTTTCGCGACATGATGGTACTGTCTTCCGAACCACGACATTTCGGCAGCCGACAACAATGGTCCAGTCGCCTGAGATGCCAGCGCGGCATCCGGAATTCGAATCAGGACTCGTCTCCAGCGACCACCCTGATACGTCCATTTGCCGTAGCCGTCTCGTCCCGCTTCATCTCCGAGGTGATCGTAGCCGTTAAAAACATTTGCCGCTCGACCATCGTGAAACAGTCGATCGTTCATAGCCGCATTTACTACTGTCGGAGCATTGGCAAGTCGTTCTTCACGCTTGCGGAAGGTCCCCTGTTCCGGTTTCGCTGTCGAGCCGACGGTGGGTTCCGATGCAGGCGCACGGACAGACTGCGACTTCAGCCCCGCTTCCACTTCCTCCTTAAACGGAGAGAACGCACGGCTGAGATTCCTGGCGGCACGTAACTGATCCGGATTCAGGCCCTGGATCAAACGTGTACGCAGTTGTTCCTTCTTCTCTTCACTTTGTGAATTCAGTCCCTCGTCAGCCGCAGCGATTTGCACAGCACCGGTTGATGTCCGCTCGACCATCTTTGCAAATTCAAGAGCGCTGATAACAAGCTCAATGATTGTTTCCTGCTGCCGGGACGGCGTCGTACCCGCATCCTGAGATTTACTGATACGATCCCAGGCACTGACAACCGCTGCGTCGCTGGTAGTCAACTTACAAACTTCAATAGCTTTTCTTGCCGTCGACAGATTCTCCGGGGATGCAAGCAGCCGCTCCATACCCTGCACGGCCAGTTTCGCCAGCAGGTCATCAAAGTTCGTCATATGTTGCCATCGATTCCGGTAGACGATTACGTAGAGTTCGTCTGCGAGATCTGCGCTGTCCTCAGTGCCGAATTCATCCGCGGCAGCATCGTTAGTCATCATTCGACGCGCAACGCCCATCGAAGCTCCTCGACCATCAGCACCGGCCCTGAAATGGCAAGACGCGCACGCGGTCTGACCATCACTTCCCACCTGCATGTCCCAGAAGAACGCTTTTCCAAGGGCAATGGCGGCGTTTCGATCCTGAATAAGCTCTGACAAATCCGTCACAATGGCATTGGCGTTGACTTCGCTTTTTCGCTTCAACCGCTGAGGGGTCGATACGGGCTCCCGTTCCAGCATGGCCTTCCGCATTTCAGCGGCTTTCCGCCGTGTCCCGGAAAAATCCATTTCCAGGTCCTGCAAAGCCACGCGTTCACAACCTTCGCTATGCATTCCGCCATGAGGAATCATGAGCCAGGGTTTGGGTTGCGGGGATGGTGGGCAAAGCTGCCTGCGATCGCCATCTGTCAGAGGTGGTGACGGCTCCAGGGATAAGTCAACCACACCGGGAGTGACGGGCGGTACAGGATCCTCGGCAGTCGTGAATGCAATCGAGAACGCCAGCAGGCATATGCTGACGAAGAGTGAAACGTGTTTCATCTGGTGAGTCTCCGCAGTTGCGGGAAGGAACAATAACCAAGCGAAGAACCGAGGATCTTTTCCACTGAATCAGAACGTGATCTGATTTACGCGGGTGTCTGACGTGGCCGCGGTAACCAGGCGTAGCGATGTTCAGAACTCGTACCCAGAAACCGGACAATGCCCGCAAGGGTCTGATCGAAATCAAGGCCCACTGGAAAGGTACACCAGCGATTTGTGCGATCATTGCCAAACGTAAACAGGCCGGCATGCTGTGTTCGATCGGCATCCAGGACCGGGTCGGGATCGGTGTATCCAAAACCAACCCGGACTGCCTCAACGTCTTCCGGTGAACCTGTCAGAAAGTACCACGAAGCCAGACCTGTCTGCTGCGCGTTGAATTCATCTTCTGCATCACGCAGGCCGGCATAGCGCTTCAATTCGGCCGGCGTATCCACCAGCGGATCCAGCGTCACACTAATGAGACAGATATCCTCCCCAAACTGATCCGCCAGTGGTCTGCGAAGCCGCTGAAACAGAGCGCTGGTCAGCGGGCAGATTCCGTTGCAGTGTGTGTAGAAGAAGCTGACAAGAACTCGTTTGTTCTGAATCAGATCCGATACCAGCCGTACAGATCTTCCGCTCTGAGTCTGCAATGTCACGTCCGGCAGATGATCGGAGTAACGTGCTCCGGGCGTAAGAACCTGAGCCCTGTCGCCATTCACAGCGTCGTTTCGAGCAGAATCGCCCCCCGGAGCAGACACGGATCGAAACTGGTTCCATGCCACCGCAGCAGCAGCTGTTGCTCCGACGCCAAACAATGCGCGACGACGTGCCGGAGATGCTTGTTGATCATTCATGCCAGTTCTCCCTTCGTTTTTTCGCAACAGTGTTCTTCACCCGTCGGATCCCTGAAGAACCAGTAGTCATGTCGCACCTGTAGTTGTTCGTCGGGAAAACCAAGGCCCTGCCGTGGATCCATTTGATACATCATGCGCATGTCTTCGTGATCCAGATTGTGACAGTGGAACACAAACGGCCCTTCAAACGTACGAAATCGCATCAGAATGTGGACTTCTGTGTTAGGTCCAAGCACGGTGGTATCGTGCTTGATGTTCAGATTCCAGACGGAAGCATCGAAGTCGTGAGCGTTCGCATCGTGGCGCCGCTCGGCGAGAACCTGCGGATTGAAACTCCGTTCCCATGCAAGGATTTCCTTTTCCAGATCCAATGGCTCTGGCCCGTCCAGGAGATCGGGATCAAATTCTTTAGGGTTGTAACCTTCTCGGCACAGAGAGATTCGTTCTCCGCGATGGTTTTTCGCGCGCACATACAACTGCTGGTGCGATTCCAGATGAATATGAATGGGGTGCCACCAGCCGCCGCTGCGATTCCGCAGAATCCACAACTCCGTGCTCCAGAGCTGTGGTACGATGTTGGCGATACACGCATCGTAGAAGCGTTTATTGATCTGCCATGCACCGCGTCCGCGTTCGAAGTTGAGCTCTCGAACAAAAATGTCTTCTCGTCTGGGAACTTCCAGCTTGTGGTGGTACCGCAGAATGGAGGGCGCTTCCATTTTCTTCTGCTGCGGTCCGGGATCGACCATCGAATCCGGCCATGTGGCCTGGTCGTTTGCGTCATCTTTCACGATGAACTTCATCAGGAAAAGCGGAGCAGCTCGGTCGTCTCTGATCTCGTCGGCCATGCCGCGCGGAAAGTTGTTGACGGTTTGCTCATTGTCCCCATGCCCCGGCCCCCGGCCATCCTTCTGGTTCAGCGTACTGACAAGCATGACCTCATATGACCCGTCGGACTTCGCAAACTCCGCAAAATCGGCGTTAATTTGAAGCTGTTCAAAATCCATGCAAACGTCGGCTCGAGCCGCCATGCCGATGAAGACGGAACTCTGATCAAGAGGCCTTTCAAAAAGCCAGCTGTCTTTTCCAAAACGCAGAAAGGCAAGACGTCTTGCCTGCCGTGTCACCGGGTGAATGACCCACCATTCCAGGTTATAGAATCGTGCCAGTGATGCATTCAGCATCCGCATCCAGTAAGTATCGAACTTCACCTCCTGATACGGATATGCGACACCATTCACAACGTGGACATTGCCGAGCGTGCCATTGTGATCGAACGGATCAAAGTGAATGCGAGCTTCTCCAAAGAAGTTGCCCTCCTTCAGCTTTTCCTTCACTGCGGGCTGAATCTGATCACTCTGCGTAATTGGGCAAAGACACAGGTCCTTGAACACCAGTGGAATCTGCTTTTGGGGCAGATAATCTCGCCAGCCGGTCGGCCCTGTTACATCATCCTCACCTTTACCCGGTATCGGAGCGTCTTCCAGAAAGAAATATCCAGCGAGGCCCAGGAGCGCGTTGTGTGCGGTAATGTCTTCGGCGTGGTCGTGATACCACATCGTGTTCTGGATTTCACCGAAATCCCACTCATTCTGTGGAGTCCATGTCCATGATCCGGATCCATCACTGGCCTGCTGAACCTTCTTCGGAACGGGATTTGGATAGTAGTAATCACGAACCCCCACCGCATGGGGTTTCGGATCGTCCGCCATGCTTTGCGGTTCGACCATAAAGTTCGGATGACCGTCGGCATGGGCGACAATATGCCCGCCATGCTGATGCATCGACACATCCAGCATCAGAGACGGATCAATCTCGTTGTGCAGACGCACAACCAGAGGATGCCCGGCCCTTGCTTTGATCGTCGGGCCGGGAGTGCTGAAGTGTTCTGCAACGAGATTCCCTCCGGCGTCCCTTTCCTTGAAGCCATAGCACAGGATTCTTGTCAGCCATCCTGGAATGACCTCTGCCACGATCGCCTTTGTATACAGTTCCGCAAACTGCAGCGGAACAGGTGAACCCGCTTCTTCGCTGCGGTAGATATCCTGAGGGCGCGGCGTTTCATGCCCCGGAGCCCGTAAATCTTCACGGGTGATATCCGTCAAATGTCCGTGATGCCACAAGAATTCCGGAGCGATCTGCTGTGATCCACCACCAAGTTGCGGATTCTGAACGTCACCTTTCTGCGTGACAACCCGGGTTGGAACCGTTCGGGGAACAGCAAGTGGAGTCGTCCATTTGTCAATGTCCGCCTCCGTCAATTTATTGTGAATCTGGTCGCAACGCCGATAGCCTTCAGCTCTTGCAACTTCAGAGACCGTTGAAGTACCAGCCGCGGCAATTCCCGTGGCCCTCAGGAATGCTCTTCGATCCATTTGATTCTCCATGACGTGTGTTCGCAGCATCCTGTTGTCTGATTAGACTCCAGATCCACACGGTCTCCGGGAACAACTCAGCATTTGCGGAGAAGTGACTCGGGAATGCGATGCGAACAGAATGCAGAGATGCTATCCACGCTGAGTGATACTACGTAAGCAATAATCCACACGCAAGCATAATCATAAAAACACCTCCAGGGCAGACTTGCAACTCAACTCCGATATCAGGCACGCGGTTGACCAGGACGCCGGAGCCGGCCAGTCTTCTTAAAAAGTCACCATATGAAAAAGCAGGTTCAGGCGAATGCCATTCCGTTCATGCACCCGGGCTTACGTGTCACGATCATGGGCCTGGGTGCATTCGGCGGGGGCGTGGCGGCTGCCAGATATCTCTGCCTTCACGGATGCCGTGTTTCGATTACGGACCTGCGTCAGGAAAGCGAATTACAACAATCCATTGATTCACTTGCCGATGTCCCGATCGAACAAATGGCCTTCGGAGAACATCCGCAGGCGTTCTTCGACGACTGCGATCTGCTTGTCGTGAATCCGGCTGTCAAGCCGGACAATGCTCTGGTGCAGCGATCTGTTAGCCGAGGAGCCACGATCACCACGGAGATCGAGCTCTTTCTGCAGCAAAATCCTGCCCGAGTCATTGCGGTTACAGGAACGAATGGAAAGTCCACGACATCAGCTTTAATTCATCGAATTCTGCAGGGCCACTTTCAGCAGGAATCTGCCGCAACCCGTTCCACTGATGTGCCTCATGTCTGGCTGGGGGGTAACATCGGCGTCAGTCTGCTACCCGAACTGCCTCATATTCGTGAGCGTGACTGGGTGATTCTTGAACTGAGCAGTTTTCAGCTGGAACAACTGCGTAAGAATCGTTTCCGCCCTGACATCGCCGTGATTACAAACTTCAGTCCCAACCATCTGGACTGGCACGAAACGATGGAAGCGTACCATGCTGCGAAGCAGGGCCTTCTGGACGCCCAGCGCGGCGACGACATCGCCATTGTCCCGGATGACTTTAACGAGGACGCTCAGTGCGTTCCGCCATGGCGAGTCCGGGCGAAACGATTTACTTTTGGCCTGACAGACACCAGTGAAGACGGCGCCTTTCTTCAGGATGGAATGTTGATTCTGCGGCAATCCAGCGGAACTTCGGGCACGACGATGGAAGACAGCGTGCGATTTCAGATGCCGCCTCAGCTACCGGGGCGTCACAACGAGCAAAACGTTGCGGCCGCATGCGCGGCCGCGTGGCTGGCTGGAGCCAATTCCGCATTCTTCAGCAGAGCTATTCACACTTTCCAGCCGCTGCCTCATCGCCTGCAACTTGTCGCAGTACGAAACGAGAGACGTTTCTACAACGATTCCATCGCAACAACGCCCGAATCTGCCATACAGGCTCTGAGAGTGTTTTCCGGACGCGTAATCCTGCTGGCCGGTGGCTACGACAAGAAACAGGATCTCCGGACACTGGCCGCAGAGATAGCGTCAAGGGCAGCCGTTGTCGTCCTGATGGGCCAGACCGCGCCGATACTGCAGGCATTAATTGAAGACCAAATCACAAGATGCGCAAGACAGGACACGCTGAAGATTCGAACAGGTGCAGACTTCCAGGACTCCTTCGCCAAGGCAGTTGAACTGAGTGGGCCAGGCGATATCGTGCTCCTTTCACCGGGCTGCGCAAGTTACGGATGGTTTCGCGATTACCGCGACCGCGGTGACCAATTCATTGCACTCGCCAATACATGGCATGCAAATGACAACAGTTGATCAATTCACAACGGATTCAGCACATGCAGTTATTACAGAACACAACGGAAACACACATCACTCGGAAAAAAAGACACGCACAGACCGGCGAGCGTGAATCGTCTCTTCCATTCATCGGCATGACCGGACTGCTGATCATCGTGACGGCCATTGGGTGTGGTAGCAATTCCAAAGAGACCGCCAGAACGGCCGCACCGCCGGTCATGCCTGCAGACGACAGCACCACCTACCAGATTACTCCTTCGGAATTGAGGGCCAATCTGAAGGCCAATGAGCGAGCCAAATTCACACTGGCAGGCAATAGTATTGTTCGTGCCGAATTGTTTCAGTCCGGTATACGCTCCATCGAGCCGCTCAGAGGGATCCCTCTGGAGTTTCTGGACCTGGGCATGACAGACGTGTCTGACATTTCGCCGCTGGAAGGCATGCCACTCAAAGAACTCGTCCTGGAGAATACTCCGGTCGCTGATATTTCTGTGCTAAAGGGAATGCAGCTGGAGGTTGTCAAACTTCAGAACACGAAGATCACGGATCTCACGGTATTACACGGAATGCCAATCCGGCAACTCAATCTGCTGGGCCTGGAGGTCAATGATCTGAGCCCGTTTCATGATATGCCGCTGGAGACTCTGTGGGCTCCGCGGACAAAGATCGCGGATCTGTCACCACTCGCGGGCATGAAACTCCAGAGCCTCGATATTCAGGCCACAGATGTTCGTTCGCTGGAACCTCTTGCCGCCATGACGACTCTCAGGAGACTGAACATCGCCGACACTCCTGTCACCGATCTCACTCCACTGAAAGACCTGAAACTGGAACGACTGACGTTTAGCCCCGAGCGCATCACCGCAGGAATCGATGTGATTCGGAATATGCCTTCATTGGCCGAACTACAACCAACGGTGGAAACACCCATCAAGGCCGCAGACTTCTGGCAACGCTACGATCTGGGTGTCTGGCAACCGGTCACAGAACTCCTTCCGTCTGAAAATTCCGATGCTGCCGGAAACTCGAGTGCCGACAGCCCCAAAGAAAGCCCCCCGGGCAACGAAGAGAACACCCGGACTCCCGAAGAAAAATAGAGGGTGGGTGAATCATCTTTCCATCTTGTGCTTGCGAGTATAATCCCCACTGGTAGACTAAGGAACCTGCCCAGGTGGCGGAGAAATATTGATGCTGACAGAGGTCACTTCGAGACACCAATGGCAGCGGAATTTGTTCGAATCCCATACCCTCGGAAAATCGCGACAATTTCTGCTGCTGCGGGTTTTGAAATGACTTGTGCCCATGCTTGTCGTGAGCTGCAAGATGAACCAGAAACGGCGAAGTGATTTACACGCGGAATCACAAACAAGAACACCCTCGGCATCTCCCGACGAGTTCGCAGCGAGACTGCGAGGCCAGGCTCAGGAGGCACTGACAGCATCGGTCCACCACGCGTCTCTTTCGCAGCAATATCTGGCACTGTCACAAAAATTTGCCGCATTGGCTGAACAAGCCGGCCGCGGCAAAATTCTGAACGGACAAGTGGATGTCGCAGCCCGTCTGGTAGCGGAGGCCAATACCGGTCTGCCAGCACCGCCAATTGGAATTGAGCAGACCGCAGTGTGCCGTGAACCGGAATCCAGGAAGAATGCCCCTGGTCCGCTGGAGACCAAAACGCTGGTCCAGCCGGATACACCCTCCGTCGGACTTGAGCAACTCCCGACCGACGGCATAGAACAACGATCGGCTCGTTCCACCCAATTGCCCAAACGGTCTCGCAGAAAACCAAAACGCGTACGTGAGCTTGCTGAACAAATCCGGCTGATGGCCCCCCAGCTGATGGATCGCATCCGAATTCGCGCAAAGAAGTCGGATCTGAAACCACGACAACGAACAGCCGTCGAAGAGATCCGGAAAACACAGGGATCTGCATTCGCCAGTCTGGCACTGCTTCTGGTGACGATCGTCGCACTCAGTTGCCTTCGACTGACCGTCGACGCTGAAGAACAGCCACTGCCAATCATAGCATCGTTTGCCGAAGAGGTTGTTGAGTCGGACGCGGAGCCACAACCGATCGAACCGCCGGAAGAAGAAACAGGCGAGCAACAAATGGCCGAGGCTGAGGAACCAGAAGCCGAAGAATCGGAGCCTGAACCGGAAGAGGAAATGGCCGAAGAGGCTGAACCCGTCGAGACACCGGAGCCCCTGGTCCCCGAAGAGGCAACGAGCGAACCGGAGATGCCCGTCGATCCCGATTCGAACTCCGCCGACCTACCCATGACCGATACGGCCGAGGAATCAACCACCCTAGCGACGGCGACGGCAGAATCTTCCGCAGAAGCATCCAGCGCTGTCGACAATCGCAGTGAAGCGGGTCGAAAGATGATGCTGCAGAAATACGGAGGATCAGCTGCCAGTGAATCCGCCGTCGGGCATGCCCTGGAGTGGATCGCTTCGTGTCAGCGCCGGGATGGCAGCTGGGACTTTATCGATATCGGTCCATGCACAAATCCCGGGACCGTTAACAATCCGATAGGGGGCACGGCCTACGCACTGCTGCCATTTCTGGCTGCTGGACACACTCATCGGGATAAGAATTCCCGGTACAGGCGGCAGGTTGAAGCAGGATTAAACTACCTGAGCAGTGTCGGCATTCGAACACCAGCTGGTTATGATCTGCGTGGTGTGCTGAATAAAGGTGACAAAGATGATCAGCCGAACGAAGCCTATTACGTTCACGGAGCGGCGACGCTGGCCGTCTGTGAAGCCTACGGAATGACCAATGACCGCCGACTGAAACCGGTGGCCGAAGGCGCGGTGCTGTTTCTGCTGAATTCACAGGACCCTCGCGGTGGCGGATGGAGATATGTCCCGCAACAGGCAGGCTCCACATCCGTAACGGCCATTCAGGTGATGGCTCTCATGGCGGCAAAGAAAGCGGGCATCAAAGTGCCGGAGGCATCTCTGCAGAAAATCATGCACTACCTGGATACCGTACAGGTCGATGGTGAAGGGCGCTATGGATATGAAGTCGAGAAAAAATCCTATCAGGCCTCTATTACCGCCATGGCCCTTCTGTGCCGCATGTATCTTGGCTGGCGGCGGGCTGATGGCGACATGAAGGACGGAATCGCACTTCTGGACAAACGCGGCCCATATGACAATCTCTACTACAATTACTTCGCCACTCAAGTTATGCGAAACTGGGGTGGCGAAGAATGGAATCGCTGGAATGAACGATTGCGTGACGACCTGATCGCATGGCAGATAACCGAAGGGGAGGCCAAAGGCAGCTGGTCACCTCGAGACCGAAGCGACTACAGTAAATCAGGCGGAAGACTGCTGACAACATGTCTGGCGACGCTCACGCTGCAGGTTTACTATCGATATCATCCGGTATTTCCCGACACAGACACAGTCCACACAGACACAGTCCACCAATGATTGGTGAATCCTTGTGTCATCGTCATCTTCCAGAAACCTCAGTTGCAAAGAATCGCGCCGCGATGGACCGAGAGACCCTAAGAAATCTTCAGGCACCTCTGAAGGCGCTGTATCAGGAACAGCCGGAAAAGGCAGTCGCCCTGCTTCACGCCACAGGTGATGTCGATGTTGCGTCGATCACCTGCCGACTGACACCACCACCATCATGCGACGGTATGACCGTTGCCGGGCTGCACCCGATGACTGGTGGCGACGGTACCACCGCGTGTTCAGGCGATATGTTGCTGCAATCCCTCGTATCCTGCGCCGGTGTGACGCTGGCAGCTGTTTCCACCGCCATGGAATTGCCGCTCAGGTCTGCCCACATCGAAGCCGTCGGCAGAATGGACTTCCGGGGAACACTTGGCGTGAGCCGTGAGGCGCCAGTCGGCCTGTTTGAAATTGAATTGCTCTTTCAACTGACCGGCGATCTGAGCGTTGAACAGGCGGATAAGCTGATTCAACTGGCTGAGCGCTACTGCGTCGTGCTTCAGACGTTAAAAAATGCCGCGAAGATTTCTTCACGGCATAAATTGAATTCCTGATCAGTCGCGAATCAGAGTCATTCGCCGCACCCTCGCATTACTTCCGGCCGACGGCAATCAGTTGACCGATTGTTCGCACATAAAGTCGATTGTTGGCAATGGCGGGCGTCGACCAGCTTTCTTCTCCCAGTTCATTCTTTGCCAGCAACTTGTATTCGTCTGAGGCAGCAAATACCCAAACGGTACCTTTTTCGTCGGCACAGTAAATGCAGTCTCGTGTTCGAACGGGTGAGCCGGAAAACTGAGCATTCGTTCGTTCCATCCACAGAATATCGCCGGACTTTGCATTGATGCAGCTTGCAAAGCCGCGATCATAGAGGCAAAACAGCAGTTCATCCTTCGCGATCAGGCATGGAACATAGGGTGCCTTAAACTGATTGCTGTTCTGTAGTTTGTAGACAAGTGATGCCTCCGGCCCCGGTTGAATCGCAACGATGTAGTTTCCGGAATAGGCTCCGGAACCATTGCTGCCAAACAGAAGCCCCCCGGCTTCAACGGGCGAAGAAACGGTCCGCATGGCAAACAGCTTCTCGTTGTACGACCAGTTTTCGTTGCCTGTCAGCGGATCCAGGCTGAAGACACCGTTTCCTGTGCTGGTGCAAACCAGCTGATCCGGTCCTCCATCCGGTGGTGAATAAATCATCGGAACCGAATAGCAAACGTTCACGGATTCCAGATCCTTCTTCCAGACCAGTTCGCCTGTTTTCCGGTTGAATGCCATCATTCGGCTTTCTCCGGGCTTCTCACCTTCCTTCAGCTGATTCGCCTGCTGCGAATTGTGCAGGATCAGCAGATCTCGGTAGACGACAGGTGAAGTTCCAAAACCATGCTGACTTTGCCATGAGCCCAGGTCCCTGGTCCAGACTTCCTGACCATCATGCGTCACGGCGGTCAGAGTTGTCTGCTCGGGCGTCGACCAGGCGACGTAAACGCGCTCTTCGTCAACTGATGGCGTACAGGATGCGTAACTGCTTCGTGTATGCAGATGATGTGGCTGCGACGCGTACTCTTTTTGCCAGACAATGCCGCCCTTCATTGCGTCTACGCAAACCAGATAACGAGTTGCCGTTTCGGGATCGGCACTCAGCAGAAAAACCTTGTCTGCCCAGACCACAGGAGAGCCAGCTCCACTGCCACCCGGCAATTGGGTGCGAAACAAGATGTTCTCGTCCTTCCATTCAACAGGAAGGTCAGCCGCTTCATTCACACCTGTGCCATTTGGACCTCGAAACCGTGTCCATTCAGAAGCAAAGGTAACAGTCGAACTCAGGATCGAAGCGGCAACGATCAGACGGGACAGGAACATGAAGGAAACTCCGGCTAGAGTGGGCAGGACATTCAGCAGCCGATGCAGTTTCCTCGAACCCGGAACGATGTCAAATGTTTGACGACGAAACCCGTGGGTTCATGCGGCCTGATACCGGGCTGACCAATAGTTCATCTGCCACAACGAAGTCTGCGAGATCACAAACGACCATCATCCCATGATCCCCTTCAATGGATTGTGTGTCAGAAGGTTGCCGTGAAATGAACAATACCGGTCAACCAACGTGCAGCAGAGGAACAAATCGTGCAGCAGGTCCCCGTTTTCTACTGCCCATCAATGTCTGTTGATTCCGGTGGATACTCTCCTTCAGCATCGAAACCCGAACACGTTGTGGCAGACTGGCTTAAGTCGGAACTTCCAATCCATTTGAAGGACGTTCCCCCGGTCTCGAAGGTCGACCTGAGCGCCGTACACAGTCGCCAATACATCGATGGCATTCTGCAGGGCCAATTAAAGAATGGACACGGCAACGCAATTCGCCGCGTCTCCAGGTCGTGTCTTCTGACGGCAGGCTCATTCGTCGCCGCCGCGGAAGAGGCTGCACACAACGGAAAGGTGGCCTGCTCTCCCACCAGTGGATTTCACCACGCTCGCTATGATTCGGCCAGAGGATTTTGCACATTCAATGGCCTGATGGTCGCGGCAGCCCGTATGTGTCTGCGGAAATGGACGGTCGCAATTATCGATTGCGATGCACACCAGGGTGATGGAACACAAAGCATCATCAACCAGAAAAAGATGCACAACCAGGTCTTTCACTGGACCTATGGTCAGGAGATTAAGGCAGCATTTCAATGGGCGCGATTCGAAAGACAAATTCGCGGATTCATCGATTCCTATCTGAGCCAATCCCGCGAGAGCTCTCGGATCGTGTTCTACCAGGCCGGCGCGGACGCGCACATTGACGATCCTCTGGGTCCTGGTGAACTGGGCATGTATGACCACGAAATGCGAAAGCGAGATCGGCTGATTTTCGAATTATGTCGAAACCACAATCTACCAGTTGTGTGGAATCTGGCCGGGGGATACCAGCGGGATCAATTCGGAGACATACACAAAGTCCTGATGCTCCACAGGGCAACCATGGAAGAATGTGTTCGTTGTTTTATCCAACCGGACACCACACTCGTCAGGACTCCCTGAACCGCCGGGCAACGGTCCACGCGACGTGGCCGCCGGAGTGGTACGAAATCGCTGACTCCATGAAATGTCGAAAGCGGTCACACGTAAGAACACGTATGACCTGCTTCCGAAGTCTTGCCGACAGATCCTTCCGAATCAGTTTTCCAGAGGCATCTCGTCATTGTTTTCCAGTGCGGGAGTTCCGGTAACTTTCATCAGGGTCGGGGACGATTTGCTTTTCGCCTCTTTAATTTCCTGTTGGAGCACCTGAACAGCCCGGCCGAGTTGTCGATCGCGGCCGTTTGGAATCTCATTGGGCATCGGCCAGATCACCACATCCGGTACAGCCCCGTTGAGTTCCATGTCTTCCCCCGTCCACTTCAGGAACCAACCTCGAAATGGCAGACGAAGGAAGCCCATATCCATAATCTGGGCTCCACCAGTACTGATGACGCCACCGGCTGTTGGTACACCGACAAGCTTACCACGTCCCAGCCCTTTGATCGCGTGACTGAAAATCTCAGCGTTGCTGTAGCTGTTTTGGTTACACATTACGACAATCGGCTTGTCCCAGGTCGCGTAGACCATTCTGTCCTGTGGATAACCTGCACCTCCACCGCGCGGAACCGTGACCGCATGTCGTGGCTGAGTCAACGCGGTTAGCAGGTGATCGGTGGTGAAGCCGCCGCCATTATCCCTCACATCGATGATCAAGCCATCTTTCCCGTATCCAACGTCGTAGAGTTCACGTTCGAATTCCAGAAAGCTCGGCCAGTTCATACCCTGAATATGCAGATACCCGATGTTGTCCGCGCGGCGTTCGACTGATTTCCGGTTGTCATCCTGCCATTTCTGATACAACGCGCTTCGTACGCGTGCATAGGTGGTTGGCCGCAGCGCGACTTCGCGTTCGACAGGCTTCTTCCCTTTCGATTTCACTCGCAGGATCAGATCCTGATCAAGTCGACCGGTCAGGACGGTGGTTAAGTCCATTGCCGAATCGACAGAAGTGCCGTTGATGCTCAGAACAATCTCGCCGGGTTCGATTCGACTGTTCTTTTCTTCTGCCGGGCCACCCGGAATCACGTCCTTCACTCGAAGTCCGGGTCCTTTGAATTTCAGATCAAATCGCAATCCCGGATGCACCGTCACGGGACGCCAGTCGTTCTCTGTGCTGGACGCCGATGAACTCGGGTAAAACCCCAGATGTGACCCGTTAAGTTCTCCCAACATCAACTCGACCACATACTTCAGACTTTCTTCATTGGATGACGATTCTGCCGCGTCGACATATTTCCTGCGAATCTGATCCCAGTTGTGATTTCCAAAATTATTGTCATACCAGCGATCACGCATGGTTCTCCAGGCTTCTTCAAACGCCGCCCGGCGGCGAACCGAATGCCGTGTTTCCTGTGCGGCGGAAAATGACCAGGAGGTCGCTGATCCGCTCAAAGGCTGTACACCGGGAGTACCATTGTTGAGCCAAAGAATTCGATTGGGTGATGCCAGCCACGACTTAATACTTCCTGTCGACGACGTCACTTTGCTCGGCGTCATCTTGTCAGGGAACGTAACACTGTAGGTTCCGCTTTCGCCTTTCACGCTGGACGAGAATACAAGAGTCTTTCCATCGGGTGACCATGATAAGCCTCGTTCACTGCTGTCTTCGATCGAAATCTTGTGTAACCGACGGTGAATCTCTTCGAAGTCAATTACGACTTCAGGCAGCTTTCCTGTTTTCTGATCTTCCTTGTCACCATCCTGCTCTGCCTCTTTTTTCGCAGTCGATTCTTTTTCGTCGTTGCTTTCTGTTTTCGGATCGTCTGATTTCTTCGGATCAGCGGATGCTTTCGCCCCCTTTCCTGATCGTGCCTTCCTGAAAGCTTCTGCGGTTTTGCTCAGCTTGCGATCACGCGAATCCAGGTCTTCATCCTCGCGATTCAGCCAAACATAATAGATATCGACTTCATCGTCAGAACGCCGGCCGGTAAAGGCAACGACCTTTCCATCCGGCGACCAAACAGGGTTTCCCTCCACGTCCGGATGACGCGAAATGTTGACAGGCTCCGCTGACTGATCGATGGGAGCGATCCAGATGTCGCTGTTGAAGTCGTTATCCATGGTCGCGTAGACCAGCCAGCGACCATCAGGCGAGAAGTCGTAGCTGGTTTCCGAGAATGAAGGAACCAGTCTCCTGGATTCGCCGGACTTCAGATTGCGAATCCAAAGATCACCACGTTCACGCAGATAGGCCAGATCTTCGCCGTTAGGGCTTAACTTCAGATTGAATTCAACAGCTGCGTCGTTCGTCAGTTGCGTCATCTGAAAGTCAGTATTCTGCCACCAATACTTCTTGGCATCGGACCTTTCGACACGATACAGATCTGACTGACCGTCTTTCCAGCTGCGGAGAATGATCGCAGCCCCGTCATCAACGAAGACAGGATCCGATTCGAATTCCGCGGTCGTAGTTATCTGGACCGGTTCACGGAGTTCGGTTTCCATGACCCACAGATCGCCGCCCGCGATAAAAGCCACTTCCAGACCGTCACTACTGAACGCCGCATCGGTGGCCTCCTTTAATGTGCGACGCAACGTGTCATCAGGTCGATCATCTGCGGACTCAGTCAGTCTGATTCTTTCCGGGGTCTTGTCCTGTCCCGGTCTCCATCGATACAGATCGAACAGATGCCGAAAGACAATCGTCGTTCCATCGGCCGAGATGACAGGCTGGGTGACTAGGTCATCTTCAAGAGAAGTGAGCTGCTTATCCTCTCCACTGTTTAAATCGTGATACCAGAGATTCCTCGCGCCATTTTCTGCACCCTGCGAAGTGCAATAGTAGAATCCGCTGCCGTCCGTTGCCCATGCTGGCGTTCGGCTTCCTGCTTCATGGTTGACAACTTTTCTGAAATTGCCCGATTCGAATTCGTGAAGCCAGATCTGAGCGGCCCGCGCTCCCCGATAGCCCTTCCGCCATTCACGCTCACCTTCGCGGACGAACAGCATCTTCCTGCCGTCGGGGCTAATCCGACCTTCATAACCGTAGTCGTTAAACAGAAGTTTCTCGGCGGATCGCTTGTCCGCATCGATACGGAAGAAACGCTGGCTGCTTCGCCAGAAATGATCGCGATTACCCATCACCAGCAGCTGTGAGCCATCAGGGTACCAATCCTCAAGTGTGAATCCTTCAGAATGGAATGTGAGCTGCTGCGGGCTTCCACCGGTGACCGGCATGACGAAAACCTGATCCGCCCCTGTGCGATCACTGACAAACGCCAACTGTTTGCCGTCGGGTGAATAGCGAGGGCTTCGATCTCCTGCATTATGTACTGTCAGGCGACGAGCCCGGCCTCCGTTTGTTGATGCCTTCCACAAATCCCCACGATGGGTGAAGACCACCTCTTTGCCATCCGGTGAAACAGCAGGATCAGATGCCAGGATGATTTGCTGATCTCCGGCAAACGCACTGGCAACACAGAATAACGGTGCAGCAGCCAAGGCAATGAATGCCATCATAAATACAGAAATTCGGTGCTTCATGAATCCATCTTTCGAGGAACAGTGAATCGAATGTCGTCTGTTCTCGCACAAACAACATCGTGAGCAGCGTCATGCGATAAAGCTGACGAACTCCGTCTGAATCGATTTTTTTGGGGTTAGAGAATCCGAAATGCTGCACAATCCATTAGAACTCACATTCGGATTCGCTCTGCGAACTCATTTCACCTTACGGTCGCCTTCACCGTGCAGTGACCGGGCAAGCTCACAGACCGTTGGCCACGCTGTCTTTTGAACACCACGCCATTGTAGAATTCCGGCCCGTCGCCCCTGCGTCAACGGCTGGCTGCCTCTTCAGCGAGAATTGCGGCCAATCCGCTCAATTTCGCGGAAAACGACGCTCACTCTGGCTTGTCGAGTGTGGCGAAATGTCAACACTCACGAAACCAACCAACAACCGTCTCGTTCACTTCTGAAATTTGCCCGAGGAATCTTCATGCGAACATTCGTTCACAACCTGTTGATCCTGACGATTCTAAACATGAGTCCTTTGGTGGCCACTGCAGACGACTGGCCGCAATGGATGGGCCCCCAGCGTGATAACGTCTGGCGTGAAGGCGGCATCATCCGGAAATTTCCGGAGGGCGGTCCAAAGGTGCTTTGGCGAACACCGATCGCAGGAGGTTACTCCGGTCCGGCTGTCGCCAACGGAATGGTTGTCATCACCGACTACGTTACAAGTGAAAATGTTAAGGTTGATAACTTCCAGAGAAGCGAATTCACCGGAACCGAACGCGTTCATTGCCTCGATGAACAATCCGGCAAAGTGGCCTGGTCTCATGAATATCCGGTCAAGTACACGGTGTCGTATCCCGCAGGGCCGCGTTGCACCCCCTGTATCGAAGACGATCGTGTATACACACTGGGTGCGGAAGGACATCTGTTTTGTTTTGAACTCAAGACAGGAAAGATCATCTGGTCCAAAGACGTTCGTTCCGAATACAAAACCAAAACAGCACTCTGGGGTTACGCTGCACACCCATTGATCGATGGTGACAAGCTTCTGACGCTGGCCGGAGGCGAAGGAACTCACATCGTCGCACTTAACAAGATGACTGGGGACGAGATCTGGCGAAGTTCAACAGCGCCGGAGCAGGGGTACTGTCCACCGACTATCCTGCATGCGGGCGGAGTTCGGCAGCTCGTGTTACTGCGCCCCAACGCAGTCGCCGGGATTGACCCCGAAACAGGGAAAGAATACTGGTCGGTGCCGTACGAAGCGTCGAATGGCTCCATCATTATGTCACCCGTTCTTGTCGGTGAATACCTGTACGCCGCCGGCTACAGCAACAAGAGCCTTTTGCTGAAGATGGATCCGGCGAAACCAGCCGTTGAAGAAGTCTGGCGCGACAAGCGAAATGTAATTTGCCCGGTGAATGTCCAGCCATTCGTTATTGACAACATCGTCTATGGTTTCGACCAGAAAGGTGTTCTGAGAGCATTGGAGATTCCCTCCGGCGAACGACTCTGGGAAACCACGGATGTAATCGGCAAGCGGGCAGCGGGATCCGAAACTGCCTTCCTGGTTCGCCACGACGATCACTTCTGGATGTTCAATGAACTGGGCGAACTGGTAATCGGCCGGATGTCGGCCGATGGTTATACAGAAATCGATCGGGCGAAAGTCATCGAACCTTCGAACTTCGCTTTCGGTCGGGATGTTGTCTGGAGCATGCCAGCTTTCGCAAATCGACACGCCTACATCCGCAATGACAACGAAATTATCTGTGTCGATCTTGCCGAGTCCCCCCGTTCCTGAGCGATCCGGCACTAACGATAGAACTATCCATGCCATTGCATCTGCTGTTTCCGTTGTTTTCCAGTGTTGTGTTTGTGCTCGGCATGATGCTGGTAAAACGCGGGACAACACTGGGCGTAAGTCCATGGACCGGTACATTTCTGGGCAATGCCTGGCTGGCCCTGTTCTGGAGCGTTCCCGCATTTCTGAATGGCACGGTGGCTCCAACAGAAGCCTGGGGGCAGGCCGCCGTTATTGGCGGTCTGTTCGTACTGGGGCAGCTCTTTACCTATCTCGCATTCCAGTTTGGTGACGTCTCCGTCGCCACACCGGTTTTCGGGGTCAAGGTACTGATGGTCGCTCTGCTGGTTTCTGCGCTTGCCGGGGAAGCGGTTCCGGGAAGAGTCTGGATCGCATCCGCTCTGGCCACGGTTGGCGTTATTCTGGTTCAGTCTTCGGGAAGCCGATCACCAAAATCAAACGATTCTGACCATCCGTCGGCAACAAGTCGCTTTGGTCTGACGATCGGGATGGCTCTGCTGGCGGCATTTTGCCTGTCCCTGTTCGATGTCCTGCTGAAGAAGTGGGGAACACAATGGAACAGCCGCGAATTTCTGCCTGTTGCCTTTGCCGTCACCGGAATTTTGTCGTGCGGATTTCTTCCGTGGGTGGATCGCCCAAAGAACATGATGCAGCTGAAGGCCCTTCGATGGATTGTCCCCGGAACCATGTTAATGGCCATGCAGGCGGTCAGCATGTCGTGGTCGTTGTCCACTTATGGCGACGCCACGCGCATCAACATTGTTTATGCACTACGCGGTCTTTGGGGCGTCCTGCTGGCCTGGGGTACAGCGCGGTATTTTGCCGCCAACGAAGCCTTTCTGGCACCCGGCGTTATGTTGCGACGGTTGACAGGTGCCGTGCTGTTAACTGTTGCCGTTGTCGTTGCACTGGTGTAACGGACAGCATTATTTCTTCCGCCCCGCTTTCTTTCGTCCGGTTCAATCCGGCATGACAATGCCAGCAACGCACGCTGTCATCAAACACGCAAGTGTTCCACCAAGCATCGCGCGGAGCCCCAGCTGGGTCAGTTCCGTTCTTCTTTCGGGAACGATGCCACCGATGCCACCAACCTGAATACCGATCGAGGCAAAATTCGAAAAGCCACACAATGCGTACGTGATGATCACGATCGAACGCGGAGTCATCGTCTTTCCGCTGTCGGGGTTCGCAATCCATTCAGAAAGATTCTGATACGCCACGAATTCGTTCGAGACCATCTTCAGCCCAAGAAGTTCGCCGGCAGCCTGACAATCGCTCCATTCAATTCCAATCAGCCAGGCAAACGGAGAAAACAGGACCCCGCAAAGGCGAGACAATGTCCATGGGGCTGCGTCTGCAAAACCCAGCAACTGGCTCAACCAGATCGACGTATGTTCCATCCCGAAGTCAATCATCCTGATCAACCCAAGAAAGGCAATCAGCATGGCTCCGACGTTCAGCGCCAGCTTCAAACCATCAGACGCCCCCACGCTCACAGCTTCGATCAGATTAGCGGTCTGACGCGGAAGTTCATGCTTTGTGACTCCCAGTGTTTCCGGCGTACCTGTTTCAGGCTGCATCACTTTAGCAAGCACCAGCGCCGCGGGGGCAGAAATGACAGATGCGGTCATCAGATGAGCGGCATTGATTTTCATTCCGACATAGGCCGCCATGACTCCGCCCGCGACTGTAGAGAATCCCCCAACCATCACCGCCATCATTTCAGAACGCGTCATGCCAGGCAGATACGGACGAATGACCAATGGCGCTTCAGTCTGGCCGACAAAAATATTGGCCGCCGCAGAAAGACTTTCCGCCCCGGAAGTACCCAGCGTTTTCTGCATGATCACGCCCAAAATCCGAACAACAAACTGCATCACACCAAGATGATAGAGAACACTCATCAGGGCAGAGAAAAAGATGATCGTTGGCAGAACTTTGAAAGCAAAATAGTGTTCGCCAAAATTGTCCCCGAAAACAAACTGGCTCCCCACATCCACAAAATCCAGTAGCCCCGTGAAAAACGCTCCGAGATATTCAAACAGTGCCTGTCCGGTTCTTGTGCGAAGGATCAGCAGCGCAAAACTGACCTGCAAAAACAATCCGCCCGCCACAACGCGAAAAGGAAACCGACTGCGATCCGAACTCATCAGCCATGCAAGGCCAATCATGACAAGCAGACCGAACGCCGCGATGACCTGATGCATAACAGAACCGTTTGTGCTGAGGATTTTAGAGAGCAGAGATTTCACAACGAGAGATTTGACACGGCCATACGGCGAAGTGACGGCCATTGCGAGACATAACAGCCAACATTCTTGACAGCGTTGACCCATCCGACAACCTACTCGCTTCAATCGGCTATCGAAACAGCAGACTCGAGAACCCTCGACAAAACGAACAGCGTCCAGTCTTCGGAGCCCCAGGCTGTTTTTCACTTCGCCAGCGGCCTGATCATGATAGGATGGCAGGGCGTGCATGTTGTCATGCAAGACTTTAACATCCCGGTCACCGTCACATCACAAATACTCAACACAGGAGTTGCTTGTTCATGCCATATCTCAGCCGCGCCGTCGAATCCATGCCGCGTTTGCCCGGTTCATCTCCGGGTATAAGCCGATTCTGTCGAACGAACGCCTGCCTGGCCTTTGCTGTGACTGCATTGTTCGCTCAATCACCGGTACTGGCTCAGTCAAAACCTCCTGGCCCACCGATTCAGGAGAAAACCCTGACAGCAGAACCAACTGACCTGGTGGCTCCGAAGGATGAAAAGCCGGCTGCCGGGAAGGATGATGGCTGGAAAATGCTGTTCAACGGCAAAGACCTGACAGACTGGAAGGTGACGAATTTTGGGGGCGAGGGAGATGTTTTCGTCGAAGATGGTGCCTTGGTCATTACTCAGGGAGCGGAATTGTCCGGCGCGCATACGGAGCAGAAAATCCCGAAAATCAACTACGAAATTCAGTACGAAGCTCAGCGCTCTGCCGGAAGCGATTTCTTTGCCGGACTGACCTTCCCCGTGGCAGATGCCTCATGCTCTTTGATCCTGGGAGGCTGGGGCGGCGGAGTTTGCGGGTTATCCAGTCTCGACGGAATGGATGCTTCAGAAAACGAAACAACATCCTATCGTGAATTCGAAAAGGGCAAGTGGTACAAGATCCGCCTGATTGTCACCGATAAGCGCATTGATGCGTGGGTCGATGACGATCACATGGTCGAAGTGGAAACCGAAGGGCGACGCATTTCCGTTCGGTTCGAAATGGAACGATCAAAGCCACTTGGGTTTGCGACATGGCAGACCACTGGTCGCATTCGCAATGCCAGAATCCGGTCTCTGCCTGCTGAGTCGAAATGAAACGACTGTTCTTCCTGATCTTTGGTATTGGTGTTTCGGTCGCCTGCTTTGCAGCGTCACTGAGAGGGACCAACATCGATGAATTACAGACCGGGTTTGCCCAGGCGAATTACCTGACTTTGCCTGCCATGCTCGGTCTTCTCTTCGCTTTCTACTGGATGAAGACACAGCGTTGGGTCTGGCTGTTGTCTCCCGTGCGGCAGTTGACCGTCCGCGAACTTTTCCCCCCCATGCTGATCGGCTTCGCTGCAAATAATCTCCTGCCGGCCCACCTTGGCGAATTCGTTCGTGTGTTCATCGTTCGCCGTCGCTATGGAATTCCGGCCAGCACTGTTCTTTCAACCGTTGTGCTGGAACGAATCTTTGATGTCCTCGCCATCCTTGCATGGTTCTCAATTGGTCTGATGTATTCGGCGGATTTGCCGGAAGAATACCGCAAGGCAGCGCTGTTTTTCGGCGCAGCCTCTGCCGCAGTGGTTGTCTGCGTCGCCGTTTATCTCATCTGGACGGACTCGTTTCTGAATCTGCTGCGGGCCGTATGTCGCAAAGTGCCTTTTATTCCCCACAGTCTTTCCGACAAGATCGTCGGTATGCTTGCCAGTGGTGCTGAAGGGTTGTCCTCCCTTCGCAGCGGGAAAATGGTGCTGATGATCACCGTCAGTTCCCTGGTGCAGTGGTTGTTCAATGGAATGATCGCATGGGTTGCCCTGCGTGCATTCGGAATCCCCGTTACATTTGCAACGGGAATGATTGTGACGGGCGTCACCGCGATGGGCGTCACAATTCCATCAACGCCAGGCTACTTTGGCGTCATCCAGATCTGCTTTAAGGTTGCTATGGGTGCTCAGGCGGTTAAGCCGGATCCATCGCTCGTGCTGGGTGCATCCCTTTACTACCACGTCAGCATGTATATTCCTGTCACGACTCTTGGAATGTACTTCCTGCATCAGTCCGGCCTGAATCTGAAGGATCTGAGCAAAGCCGCAGTCGATTCTGAACCGCAGGCACCTGCCGAAAAAGAGACGAACCCGACAATTCTGCTGCAACCGGGTCGTTCTGATCCAGCCGGTCCCGATCCGACGTAGACACTTCATGTCTGGATGCTGTGACTCTCGTCAATCAAAAAGACCGTGCAGCCACCACTGATTTGTCACCAGATCCCGATAAATCCAGAACAAAGACCCGACCGTAGTCCGAACCCGGTAGTAATCGCGCTGGATCGCATCGTCGTGCCACCATGCCGTTTGCAGACGTTCGGGGCCAATAATTTGTTCGATCCGATACGATTGTCCCTGCCACTGAATTCCTTCCATCATCAGGGCAGCACTCGTTCGCTGCGGAAGCAGAAACGGCGCTGACAGAAGTCGTACCGGGCGAAGTGGAGTCGTCACTGCAGACGTTCTGCCGTCCCCCTCAGCCGGCGTCGCCAGTTGATGAACGACGTCCTCGCGGTTGAGCGACAAAGTAGCCCCCTGAAGGTCAGGAACAGCAGGCGTCAGTCGAACCGAATACTCTGGCCTGACATCATCGGCCTGGCGTGCCACCAGCACAGCATCCGCCCCCAGGCGACCATTCAGCCGGGAAATCAGCGTTGCCAGTTCATCTGATGGGACAACATGCTGTGTCTCGTCAAATAAATCCTTTTGGCGGGCTGTCGGAAGTGGGCACGTCGTCGCAAGCAGATGGATTTTTTCGACCGACAGCGACAGCTTCATGGCTTCCAGTCGAAGCGACAACACATCCATCAGCAGGTCTGCTGCCTGAGTTGGTTTGACCGTTTCGACAATCAGAGTCCGCATTTCTTTTTTTGGCAGTGTCGACGCATTCTCAATCGACTGAGTCCTGAGCGAAACATCGGTGCTGGATGCACCTTCAGTCAGACAATGCAATTCGCCTGTTAACCGAATACAGCCAACATGATGACTGACGAATTGTTCGGCCATTTGAGCGACCAGATGATTCAAAACCTGAAGAATCTCATCGTGTTGAGAGGCGGGAAACTCAGAGCTCCATTCTGCCTCGATGGGGCTGCTTTCGGGAATAGGAACGATCAGTTCGTCATCCAGACCAGCCAACTGCTGCACTCGCCGAACACCGTCTATACTCAGTCGCGATGGCAGGTCTTCTCGCGGTAAATCCAACAATTGCCGAATGGTCAGCAACCCCAGTTGTGACAGCACATCAATGTCCGAAGGAAGCAGCCGCGCCGCGTGAACTGGCAGTCGCCCCATTGAATCTGAATGCTGCCCGGGTGGCATAATCAGAATAGGAAGGTTCAGTGTCTGATCCCGACCTGCCGGGGTACTGACCGATCGAATATGACCTCGACCAGAGCTTGGGGCCATCCGAACGTCGCCATCATAATGAGCAAATGCCCACGCCGCCGCAATACTGTCAGTAACTGCGACACGACATCGATAGCCATTCGACTGCATGGTCCTGAGAAGCTGTTCTGCCAGAGCCGATTCGCCGCCAAACAAGGGCCCACATCCGGTAATCTCCAGAATCAGACAATCCGGTGCAGGCATTTGATCAAGCCCTGTGACCGGAGAGAACCGACGAGTCAGTTCGGCCAGAGAAATCAAACCGGCACGATCTTCCAGAGGTTGCCATTCACGGAACTGGATTTCTGGCGGAGTTTTGACTTCCCGTTGACTTCTGCTGCGACCTGCGCTTTGGTGACTGCGTTGATTGAGCAAAGGAACGGCCATGCTTCGAGCTTCGGCCAGGGGCATTCCCGGCCGAACACCTCGCTGCCATGCCTGGTCGCAGACAGCGATTACAGCAGGCCCGTTGCGTGCTGCCGGAAACAGAGTTCGAATCCATTTCAGATCCGTCAGCTCCAGTTCCTTTGCCCCGCCTTTCACGGATTTTCCGCGACCAGAGGTCTGCCTGAGCGAATGCGTCCTTTCTGAACGTCCGGCTGCGTCGCGAGTTCCGGACGGTCTGGCTTCATGAGAAGCACTGGCAGCTGCAACCCCCGATTGTGTAACCGGCATTGGCGAATGGATAGCCAGGGGTTCAGGATTTGAGAGACCTTTGGCCGTCTGTGATCCGGGTGACGCGGCTGTCAGCAGAAGTTGTTGCTGAAGACGCTGGATCGGCCAGTTCGGGAATCGTAAACAAAGCACCCGTTTCATCATCAATCTTCAGCAGCACACTTTGCTGACGTTGCAAAACAGACTGACGCGACTTCAAAACACGAATGGAAATCGCTTTGCCAACATCATGGCAGGGTAACGTGACTCGTGAAACGTGCAAACGCAGATCCGCCCACGACGATTGCATCAGCACCGAAGACGGACGCATCAGAAATATGGTGACGCCGCTTCGTTCGACGGCCAGTTGAAGACGCCGCAACGCCGTCGATGAAACTCGATCCAGCCAGCAAAGAATGGCCCGCACTCCCACCGACCTTGCCGTTTGTTCAAGTGCCCAAAGCATTTCCTGTTGTGGCGGTCGAATCAGCAGAAGGCGACTCAGGGGAATTCCGGCACTGCCGGCAGCCAGTGGATAAAAGTCTCGTCGGCTGTCAATCACCGCCAGACATCCGGGCTTTTTTAACTGTGGCCGCAGACAATTCAGGGCGACGGTGGTGGCCGCGGATCCAGGCTGATCACTCACCCATTCCACCAGAGAAGCTGTCGGAAATCCACCATCCGGCAGAAGCTGGTTCAGCGCAGAATAGTCGGACGCCACGACATCCTGAGTGATGCCCACCGTGAATGACTTATTCAACTGCCGCCGCAAATCATGCAGCGTATCTGACTGAGCAGACGCGGACCTTGCAGCGTTCACAGTCCCTGACCCCCTTCTCCGACCATCATCGGCAATTCAGCGAGGGCTTTTTAAGATTGTTGATATTAACTGTCAACATCAACTCTAATGGCCAGCCGGATCAAATTCCTGCGGCTGCAATTTGTCTGAGGCCTGGATAACTTTCGACTACCAGTCAGCCTGAACACCCGACGTTTCGGGAGATTCCGACGTACTTTCAGAGCTGTCATCGGCGGACGCTGCCATTTCCGTCACTCGATTCTGCCAGAAGCTGACAAACTGCCGATCAACACCTCGCCAGCGGCAAAAAGATCCGACGGCCATGTCAATCCAGTCGTGATCCAGCTCCATGTCGGCCTGTTCCGGCAGCACCCCCGAACCCGGTAAAGAGGCGGCAAAATTCAGCCAGCGTGCACTCCAGTCGTCGTTGTCGTCCCCGCTGCGAACCTGATCAACCAGCACAATTCGATTCAGAATGGATCGCAGAATCTCCGGAAGCACCATCGACTGAAATTCACTGGTCTGCACAAGTGCTTTGCGAGACACCAGTCGAGAATTCACCAGCAATAAAGGTTCATCCGAGAAATCCAGACGCCAGACCTCACGTCCCAGGTCCTGCGATTTCACCGGCAGCAGCGGTACACGCAACAACGATTCACGATGGCTGTCCTGCGGATGAATTCGATCCGCAACACCCAGCAACCGACCTCGGGGAACATCTGTCGAAACAATTTTCACCCGGAACCTCAAACCGGACAGTGATCCAAATTCGGACAGTCGACAGTTGGAAGGCACGTCAATCTGTTCGACAGTTCCAAATTCAAACCGGGAAAGCTCAAGCTGCCGGTAGGCTTCAATGACAACTCTCGCCGTTGGTGGAAATTTATAAGACGCTAACTCCAGCCTGGCATGGAAGGTTTCAATGCCACCAATTCCGGTCACGCTGATTTGTACGTGACTGTGTGAGATACGTCGGCGTCCAGTGAAGTTCAGGCGAGGCATGGTGTGATTCGTTCAGGATATTTGCAGGTGCCCCCATTGACACGGGCAACACTGTGCCAGCTACCCAACAACTTTTTCAAGCGCGAATCGGATTTTCCAACCGACAAAAAGCAAGCCAACCTGCCTGGGCCATTCGGTGAGAAAAATTGGCAACCATTTCTCCATTCCCACACCAGAATACGCCAAATCAGCGATGATCACACCAACAGCAGCATTGACCCTACACCCGGTATACAACACTATACGCACCAGTTCTTTTCCACTTACCTTCAGGAGCTCCAAAGATGACGAGTCGAAGTGTCCCCAGGTGAATGCTGGTCGATTTGTGGTCCGATGACAGCGCCATATGCCCTGGGGCAGTCGATGTCGTGACGCCAGGCAATGCGACCGGGCCCGCGTCGTGAGCCTGATCAATGGGACATCCAGTTTCAGCAACAAGTATGTCTCGGGGCAATTGCGTTACGAACCTGTCGGGGGGAAGTTTTCAGTGCTAACAAACTTGGGTGCCTGACGAACTCATCGGGAGACTGCGCAACACCCGTCGCTGACCCGGATGTTCATGCCACGGCGCCAAATTCGAAAACATTTGTGAAGTCAGGACCATGTTAATGGTAACGCTCTGTGAGGACACCAACTGGTATACGAGACCTTGCAGTAGGAACTGACCTGACAACCTTCCGCCGAGGCACTTCTGCTCTCGGCGGAACTTCTGGAATCGGGAGCCAAACAATGAACGACGTCACGGTTTCATCGAGTGCTCGCAGAGGAGTGTCGCTGCCCGAGGTTCTTGTGGTACTGGCCGTGATCGGCCTGCTGACAGCCCTTGTGTTACCCGCAGTGCAGTCGGCGAGGGCAATGGCACGGCGAACCGAATGTTCGAATAACCTGCGACAAATCGGCATCGCAGCCCACCAATATCATGAACAACACGGCTCGCTCCCGCCCTGCAGTGCCGGAGGCTTGTTGTTCAGCGTCCTGCCATACGTTGAGCAGCAGATGCGATTCGAAAACGCTTCCGAATCACTGGCCCACCAGGACTTGGCCAGATCTCATGATATTCTGGGTGGGATCACCACATATATTTGCCCGGACGACATTCTTTGTGATCCCGAAGGTGGGGCAAGTTATGTCCTCAACAAAGGGTCCATACCTCCAACCGAAGAGAGGGCTGGGTTCAATCAGTTCAGTAACGGTGTCAGATTCAGAGAAGTCACGGATGGTCTCTCCCAGACAGCCTTTGTCAGTGAAAGCGTCAACACCGCCTTCGACCTGATGTCTCCGGATCCATATGATGGCCCACGTGGCCTGGGCGTTTGGCTTACCTGGGCCCCGACTCCCTGTGACTTATCATTCAAGTGGATGGCCGATCGCTGTTCAGAGGATGCGGATGCACGACCGGCGGACTACGGAAGTTCCGGCGGACGAGTGCTGTCGCTTACCAATGGATATAATCATGCCCTGCCACCCCATCGAGGCTCCTGTTTTTCAGGAACGAATCCCTGCTTTATCGATGTAATATCGGCCGTCAGTGGACACATTGGAGGCGTCAATGTCCTTCTGGCAGATGGATCGGTCAGGTTTGCTTCCGCCTCAATTGATCGCGATCTGTGGACATCCATTGGAACCATCCACAACGGAGATCAGGTGACCGAATGGTAAGAAGACATACAACCTGGATCGTCTTTGCTGTGGTTGTGCTGGCCGGTTTGTATTGGACATTTCGAGACAGGGGACCTGCACCGCCTTACATTTTTTATACGAAGCCGTTAACAGGACACTTGTCCCCTCCTGATGTAGACGTTCCTGTTGAGCCACTGGCAGGCAAAGTCGTCATCAAGCTGGGTGATCAGGAATGCGGACCGCAGCCAATTCACCTGAAATCCAATACGAAGGTGGACGTCTCCGGGTTTCTCGTTCCCGCGGAAGAGTTAAACAATGGAAGGTGTATCGAGTCGGTACAGCTGGGTATTGCTTACAAAGATCGAAACCGTTTGGGCTGGTCCGTTGGACAGGAAGTGGGCCTCGGAGGGCCTGGCACCTGCGAGTATCCAGGCGGGCCACTGACGCGCCACATTGAGGGCGCCTGGCAGATTCCGGAAGTGACGGGAGAAGCCTGGATTATCGTTCTTATATCCGTCACGGAATCCGGAAAGATCAGGCCGTGGCACACCGCTGCGACGTTTCCCGTAGTGTTCGACTAGAACGTCATCGTGGCCAGACAACAACAATCCGCTGTGTAATGAACAAGAAGCGATGAAATTCAAATCCATTGCTGCTGGTTCGGGCTGACCCAATGCAGGCAATTTGCTGACACCATCAAAACAGTTTCGATCGATGCTCTCCCGGAATGGAGGTTTTCCGCACTTATCATGTAATGATTCTGCCAATGCTGCGTCCAACCCCATAGCGGCACGATCCAGAAGCCAGCGCACAACGGATGCCTGGTGACACTCACTGGCTGAAACTGTTGCCTTCGCTGGATCGAGGAACACAGGCCCAACGTCAGACAGGCAGAGTTCGATATGCAGGCAGTCCCTCCGATCACTGGTATTTCAGAAATCGTGTTAAGCGTCAATGACCTGACAGAGATGCGGGACTTCTATGTCCGAGTCCTGGGGTTTCGATTGCACAGCCAGTTGTCGCTGGAGTCACTGGTTCCGGATCCGGATGGCGTTCCGACAATCGCTTTCCTGAGTATCAGTGAAACGCAAACCCCTCTGGGACTTGCTGGACATCCACAGCTCTTTGTCCTGATCGACCATCGCCGCCATGTCCACGCAAGAAAGCGATTTGCCGGACATGATGTCTCACGGTCGACGCTCAATCATCTGGCGTTTGAGATTCCTCCTGAGTCCTTCGGGCAGCACGCCAAACGACTTTGCGACCTCGGGATTGAAGTTTCGTATGCCAGTTTTCCGGCGATGAATGCAAAGGCCGTCTTTTTCAAGGACCCGGAGGGAAATGTTCTGGAACTGATCTGCCATCACCCGGCTTCGATCCGGAGCTAGCCGCCCATTGAAAAACCGGGTCAGGCACGCAGGACGACTGGAAACCATCACGTTTTAAGGTCTCCTGCTCGAGCCAGTCCCGCTTTTCAACTGGCTGTTAGGTTAGCCGTTCGGACTGGATCAATGTTCGAGGTCAATTACTCTTCTGATGGAACCGTCAGAGTAACTTTAGCCTGATAGATTAGCCCCCAGTCTTTTCGGCGCTGGTAACTTTCAAGAACAGTCGACAGGCGGCAGTCAATGCGATGCTGGCTCTGCTGGCCATTCACGGAGACGTTCACAGGCCGCGAAAAATCGACCATCGCCGGATGCAGCCAGACAGAAAATCGGCGAACGTTTTGCGTTTCGACCACGAGATGATTATCAGACGCAATACGTGCATCAACCAGGCCGGCCTTCACCGCACGTCGGCTCAGATGAAAGCTTTGCTTGTGAAAATCCTCCGATGATTCTCCAAAAGCAGGTCGAGGGCCCGTGATCTGAACCTGATCGAATTCAATTGTTCCGTCGCCGGATTTGTGAATCGTGATCCAGCGGCAATGAGGTGACGGAGCATCGCTGTCTGCATTCCATCCACGTGGAGAGATGGCGACAACACGTTTAGCAAACGGGTCTCGTCGCGGTGTCACAATCCAGTCCGCGAAACGCGACATCGCAACCTTTGCTCCACGAATGGCATGATTGCCTTCATCCTCCACATACTCATGCGGCAGGCCGAGTTCCGAGAGCCGCTGTGTGGCCGCCCGGGCGTAAAAAACATCCGTAAAACGAGGCCGTCCAGCCGTTTCGTTCTGCTTCGCGGGTGCGGCATCGTAAACACCATGTCTCAGAAATAACGGCAAACCGGTCCATGCCTGCCATCGCATGGTCTTCCATGCGCCGGAGAAAACGAAACCTCCAGCCAACTGATCACTCAGTCGTTGGCAAAGATGATAGGCACCGAATCCTCCCATTGAGTATCCACCGAGAAATACGCGATCGCCATCGATGTTGAAACGAAATCGGCACTCCCGAATTACATCGGCAATAGATTCGTCTGCTCCCTGCACGTTCCATCTCGCCCCTGTGTTTTTATTCACGGGTGCTGATGGTGCTGCCAGAATAAAAGGACGATCGGCGAGGTATGGCTGCAGGCCAATGCTTTGTGGGTCATCATCCGGATGCGTCACAATATGCAGCGCATGTTCTGGTGGAGTCTGGCCGCCACCGCCATGCATGAAGATGACCAATCCAAACGGCTGAGAGGGCTTGTAACTCTGTGGAACATAGAAGTGCAGCAGGTCACCGGTATGTCTATCCATCAAATCCGGGTGCCGGAACGATTGGTTCGCCATCACGCCTGTCACCGCCTGACGATCGACGGGTTCAGACCGAGACAGTCGATCAACGATCTTATTGACGACAACCGGATCGCGGTCAGGCGTATCCAGTACTTCCATGGTTTCTCTGGTCAGGAGATCCGGATTTCCGCCAGCAACCAGATATCGCTGACACGCAGCAAGAAGATCGGTATCGTCGGCCCAAACAGACTGCCATGGCAGCATCAGAGACATGAGAACAAGAACAGACTTCATTAACATTTCCGGGTGCCTGATCCTGTCGTGGCAAATCAGCATGAAAACGGTCCGTCTGGCCTGAGCGTTTCCATCTGCAAACTCACACCATTATCAAAGATGGGCCTGATGATGGGATGGAACTTCATTTTCGAAAGACTTCGTCCTGGTCATTGGCACCGGACTGGATATATGCCAGAAGATCCAGAATCTCGTCGCGGTCGAAAACCATGAGTAGTCCTTCGGGCATTGTTGAACGATCGGATGCAAGGATTTCGTCAATATCACTGCGAGCAACAATGGTCTTATGGTCAGGGATAAGCGGATTGGTGACCAGAGTAACGGAGGTGTCGCTGGAGTCGGTCATCAAGCCTGTCAGAGTACGGCCCTCGTTGGTGACAACAATCCATGTCTGGTGCTGCTTGCTGATCTCAGCAGATGGCTCCAAAACCTGTTGCAGCAATTTTGCCCCACGGAACCGCTCACGGACCTTGCTGAGATCTGGTCCAAGCGCCGAAGTGATCGAACCTGATAACCCAGAGTCGTCTGAGCCGATGCGATGGCATTTAACACAGCCTGCCTGAACGAAAACAGCTTTCCCATTTTCATAAGACCGCGACGTCATCGTTTCTGCAGCATCGCTCAATTCCTGCAGTTGCCAGTTCCGGACAAACCGACGAACCGGGGCATCCGTTTCTTCGGGCATGGGCTGGTCATCCGGAAGAACAAACAATGTGCCTCGCATCACTCGCGAATGCCCAGGGTAGGTGCAAATGATTCGATACTCGCCCTGTTCTTCCGGAGCCTCAAAGTAGACGGTATATTGATCCAGCGGATTCAGGATCGGTGAGAAACAGATTTCTGCCGAATCCTGCGGCACATAGTGAGTTGCAATGGCACGCGGATTACTGGCCAGCATCATCGCCTTTTCCGCAAACGCATCAGCAGAGTCAGCCTTAACGATTGCAATGTTATGGGGCATGCTGGGATCAGTGTTGTGAAACGTCAATGCCACACGTCTGCGCGGTGCAATGCGTAGTCGACGGGGTTCATACTGTAGACCGGGGATGGCCGAAATCGAAAGTTTGGTTGCCGACTGCACCCATCCAAAATTGGTTCCATATTGATCCTGCGCTGACAGTCTGGGGTCGAGCGCGAACTTTTCGGCGACTGGAAAATCGGGGTCACGTCGTTTCGCAATCAGTTCGTACCCTTCGAATTCTGTAAACGCTGGACCCAGTTCAAATATGGACGTATAGGCATCCGGCGTAAACATTTGCCCGTCCGAATTTCGAAGACGCATGTGCAGATGAAACTGCATGACAGGATGAAGCTCAGGAATCTCCAGAAACACAGACTGCTGATCGGACAGCACGTGTACGGATTCCACCCTCACAAAGTCGTGCGCCTGTCGTCCGGGGTCTTTGACGGAATACTCCGGAGAACCGTACGCAGCACTGTAGAGATAATTCCATTGCTGACAGAAGACATTGGAAAGCTGAACCGAATCTGCGTCGATCTTATCGCTGAATCGCACCAGAAGGCCGTTGTTTCGCGCTTCGACGGATGTTGGCAAGACCACGGGGCGACCTGTATAACGAATTCGCTGGAGGCAGCCGTTCTTCTGAGCGTAACTTTGCCAGCCGCTTGTGCCGGCAACGTAGATACAACCGTCGTACTGATTGAAGCTCAGTCGACACGCGCCACTTTCAAATTCTCCGGGCATCGGCACGATTCCGCCCTGGTATTTTCCGTTCACAACTTCGCGAAGAACAACATAGTAACTGCAGTCGCCAAAGGACGTGCCGATCGTCGCGCCTGAAAGCGGACCCAGGCGACGGTCCTGTGGAAGAAAAGCGAGTTCACCAGAAGAATTATCAACGCCCCGGGGCAGAAAGCACAGAGGCAAGTCATATCCGTACTTGCCAGTTCCATCGCGAGGTCCATTGAAGCCGTGATAGCTTCCGTTACGGACTTCAAATATCGCAGAAGCAGGTGTCCAGGTCCCCTCCTGAACGGTCGCGTAGACAACAGATCCGTCTGAAGAAACTCCTATGCCATTGGAATTGCGAAGACCGGTAGCAATCGACGCGGGCTTTGTCGAAACCGGATCGTGAAACGCATCTTTCAGCATCGTGACGCCAAAGTTTTGTGCCGCCGTGAACCAGTATAGATTCCCCATCTGATCCTGCTGCAGCGATGTACAAAAGTCGTGACCAGGCGTTGTGGGGTAGTCGTTGGTCAGGCATTCGTAGAAGTCCGTTTCCAGATCTCCATTCAAATCATGCAGTCGCGTCACCTGATCTCGACCAAGTACAACGATCTGGTCGTTATGCACGACCAGACCAAGTGGCTGATAGAACCCGGCGGCAATGCGCTGCCAGTGAATTTCTTTCAGATCATCCCCTGAAGATGTCACCAGCCAGACATCACCAATCAGCGTGGAAACAACGATTCGTCCATCGCTGAGCGATCCAATCCCACAAAGACGCATGGGTGTCCGAAAAGGATTTTTTTCCCCGAACGGCACCGTCAGCGTGTCGATCGCATATCCGTCGCCGGCACTTCCGGGGACACCCGTTGTCGTTACGGTCTGTGAGACCCATTGGCCGGCCCCGCCTTTTGCCAGCTCCGCTAATTCCACAACATCCGCTAATTCAACGGCGGTCCCTGGCGAAGCAGCGTCAATGATGGGCTCGATGGAAAGCTCCAGTTGCACCAACGTTCCTGAGTCCGGCGTTTCATTGGTCGAACGCGTAAATTCGACGACCAGATCGTTGTCTGATGCGACAAGCTGACTGTTAAGACTGTGAGCCTGCGTGACAACCACCATCGAATCGTCCGAAATCCGTGACGAATACACGAGTGGACCGGAAGTACCAACCCCGGCTTCCTTCCGTTGCCTTCCCATCACCACATCATTTCTGCAGGTCATCAGTTTCAGATGAACACCTTCGCCCAAGGTCTGATCGCTCCGGATTGTTCGAATCAGCCTTCCGCCATGGAACGTCATAGCATCCAGCAGGCGAGCAGAACCCACACGATACTGGAATACGACGGTCGTTCCATTGCGGAAAAAACCTTCATACCGCGCCTGCGTCTTTTCCGGCAGATGCCAGCCGCTCTGATTCAGACCAATCCACTGTCGGCCCTTCGCCTGTACTCCGCCAATCACACCAAACCGGCTGACACCCCACTGCACGAAACCGTCCTGCCATGTATCCACAAATGACATTTTTTCCGGATCGAACAGCACCGTGGTGGAGGAGTCTTTGTCAACATGAACAGCCACTCCTTTTGTCGTCGCTGTCCCAAAATGATTGATCACCTGTCGAACAACATTTCCCGTATCAACGTCGTTCAGTGTATGGTCAAAATTGACCTCTTCGGGGTTTTGTCCCCAGTGTCCGAATGCGCCGCCATCCAGTCCCGGGAACTGCGGGATCAAATCCGGAATTTGATCTGCATCCAGAAGTTGCTCCGCCTGATGAAAGTAAAAGCTCTTCAGGCGATTCTGTGGAAACGGTTTCAATGGCTTCGTCACATCCTGCGCTGACAGGTCCGCAGAAAACCAAACCAGAATCCCGGAAACAACGGACATCGCACAGCGATGAGTAGCAGGCCAGCCCATTTCCATCCTCAATAATACAAACGCACAGCACAAACGATCGTCACATGACGAGTTGCCGCCCGGGCCTGAATCGCGATGTCAACCGTTCCCTGGGGAGCGACTCACTTGACCCCGCACCTAAAGATAGATGCAATGGCTGAACTCATCCGCACAAGAAGGGCCAATCATGACAAGCAGCGCTGAGAATACCAACCTTCCAAAAAACAAGTCGATTATTATTTGTTCCGACGGAACGGGGAATGTCGGTGGAAACGCAGCTCCCACAAATGTCTGGCGAATCCACAAAGCCGTCAGGAAACTGACAAAGGAGAAAAACGAGCGACAGATACTGATCCATCAGGATGGAGTCGGGACCTCCACCTTTCTGCCGCTGGAAGTCATCGGGAAGGCCATCAGTTTTGGAATCACCAGCAATCTGGAACAGCTCTACGCTCGATTGATGGAAGTTTACGAACCGGGCGACCGTATCTATATGTTCGGCTTCAGCCGCGGAGCATTCACCATCCGGACTCTGGCGTACATGCTTCATGTCTGTGGATTGGCAGATAAGCGAGATCGAGACAGTCGGCAGCTACACACAATTGATCGCATCCGCGAAATCTCAAGAAAAGCAGTCATCGCATACAAGTGCCGCCACGTTATCGAGTCCGCCGGGCCGGATTCTCCCGCAACAACGGTTGCCGACCAGTTTCGAACAACATTCGGGGTTTCCGCAGACCAATCCGATCTGGACAAGAGCCACGAAATTGGTCGCGTTCCCATCAGTTTCGTTGGTGTGTGGGACACTGTTGCCGCGGTGGGACTTCCATTCGAAAACCTGACGCAGTGGCTATTCGGCTTCTGGTGCCGGGTGATCAAAAGGCCCGCCTTTCGCTGGCTGACACTGACGACGCTGAACTTCCATCGGCCACCAAAGACAAGCTGGAAGGAATGGAAGGATGATGATCTGCATCCAGGTATCCAGAGCGCATTCCACGCCATTTCAATCGATGACGAACGCGAAACGTTTCGACCACTCCTGTGGCTGGAGTTCAACAGGGACGGCTCACGCAAGAAAAACACGGTGAAACAAGTCTGGTTCCCGGGTGTTCATGCCAACGTTGGAGGCGGTTACGCAAAAGACCAGTTGGCCCATGTTTCGCTCGTCTGGATGATCAGACATGCCGAAGCCGCCGGTCTTGAATTCGACGAGACCCTCAAGGCAACTTATGAACAGGAGGCCGATCCGCTCGGCACACTACACGATTCGCGAGCGGGACTTGCCGTCTATTATCGATACCGGCCTCGCGTGATCGAACAATTCGCCAAAGAAGTCGGTATCGACGGAAGTAGTTACGTTGATGCCAGCGGAAGACAACAGCACAACTTGCCGTTTATTCATCACAGCACGCTGGCTCGCATCGAAAACTTTGGCCTGGATTACGCCCCTTCCGGAATCCCCGGGCCGAATCAATACGAGGAAGAATCCGAAGCATTCGTGCCCCTGATCAAGCCCCTTGATGTTGGGGAAACAACGAAATCGTTCGGACCGGAAATCACCGTCAACGGAGTTCCCGTCGGAGAGATCACTGCCGAGAACTTCACGAAAGCGGCGAGGCAATCGGCTGGCCGTGAAATGCTGAATCCATCAGAACAACGCTGGAGACAGAACTTCGGTCCGAATAACCGTCCAGGGACGTACAAAGCACTGGAGTCCATCGATCCTCCCGTTGCCGGTTTCGCAGCAACACCCCCTTTGTCCGGGTCGCTTCCTGGCGAACCGCCACTGGACGTGGAGGAACTGGAAAAAGCTGTCAGCAAGTACCGCCAACTGGCGGCTGACTACACAGCCGGCTACGTCATCATCAGGAGGTCATGTTATTACGCATGGATTGTGCTTTCGATCATCGCCATTGCCATTGGGCTATTTTGGCAGCCGGGGCAAGCCACCAACTGTCTCTCATGGGCAATCGATCGTGCCAACCAGTCGCTGTACGGCCTGATTGCGGTCACCGTCGATAGCGCGCGTGCTCTTGCCACCTGGCCTGTGGAAGCTGCCCTGGGGCGAGGGATCGCCCTGGAAATAGTGACGATGCTGTTTTCACCAGTTCCGCTCATCGTACTGACACCCCCGCTGGTTGCGTTTGTGATTCTCAGTCTTCGATCCCGGCGACGGGTTCAGTATCCAGCGGAACAGCATACGAGTGCTGCTCTTGCATTATTTGGACGTACGATGGTCATCATGCTTATCGCATGGGTCACACGGCCAGCCATCGCTCTCGTCGTGGAATGGATCGCACCAGGTTTTGTCGAACCACTCCTCCATGGCGTCTTCGGATCACCGATTATTTTCACCTTCTTGTCGGGGGCACTGTACCTGACAAATCGCCTCAACAACCTCTGCTGCGATCGGATTCGTGAATGGAATGTCCTGTCCTGGAGATACTCTCGCCATGAGAAAGAAGTTCGGCATCCGGATGTGGATAGATTTGATCGCTGGGCTCAGAAGCTTCAGAGAATCATCAGACATCGCCATGGAGTTTTCGGTAAGGCGAGCGACCTGCTGGGACGGTTCGTGGTGCCAGCGGTCGGGGTTGGCATCCTGGTCGCGGTCTTTTCTTACCCCGTTTGGATTACCATCAAAGACGTGCTCATTCGCATTCGCCTGCAAAGGCACGACTCTGCGGCAGCCGCGGCAGCCCAAACCGTGACAAGTCCTGCGAATAATCAATCCGGGTCTCCTGAACCATTCATCGTCGAAGGCTCAGCTGTTCTGGCAACAGGGATGTACCTTCGCGCTGGTCAGGTCTATGTCGGACGCTTCGAACAACCATCCTGGCAGGACGGTGATTATCACGCTGGGAAAGAGGGCGTTGAATACGAGAATCGGGCAATGAAGCTGGCGGGACCACTCCGGCGAATGAGCACCAAATACATGACATTGTGTGGATGCATGAATGATCCAACCGCACCCGCATTTCTCATCAGAGACCAACAACCCTTTTCACCACCTTCTGATGGATACTTGTTCCTGTTCGCAAACGACGTTCCGGGATTTTACTTCAACAATACCGGAGAGTTGAGGGTGACAATTCAGCCCCTTTAGAGGATCATGGCTGCGTGCATCTTCCGGGCCACACGGCAAAAGCATCTGACAGGCAGACGATGCTTCACCGCGTAGAAAAATCGCAGGGCACGTTTCAGGGGCCGTTCGATGAATCAAATCAGTCGCCGTCAATTCGGGCTTTCAACTGCTGCAGTACTGGCAGGATATGGCTTCTCCATTCCTGCATCACGGCTGGAGGCCGGGGAACCAGCGATCGAACAGCAGCGACTGGTGGAACTTGGTCTGAACGCTCTGAGCCGCGCGGCAGATATGAGTTACTTTGCTGACGGACATCGCGGGGCAGCAATGATCTCGGCTCATCTGCTTTGTGTGGACAACAAGTTGGATGATGTGGCCTCAGCCCGTATTGTGCAGCTCTTCGATTTGAACTGGGCGGGGACAAAGTTGTGCCAGTCTTTTCCCAGGGCAGATCCTGTTGACGATGCCGCGCAGCAAATCGGCAAAGCGCTGGCGAACGGAAACGGTGTACTGCGAGAAGTCGGACACGATGCCATCTTTGCAATGCATGCGATCAAGGCAATTCGGTTGATGCCTCAACTGGCAACGGCTGAACGCGTCGATGGAGTGTGTCGGTTAATCAATGCCATCAAGCCCTGGCGCGATGTCGAACCTGCGGCCAATGTCAATCCACCGCCGTTTAGCGACATCGAAGCCGCGTCTCGATTCGTCCTGAAAGAAGCCAGTGACGCGATCGATCGCTTTATTGGGTTTGGACAGGGCTTTGCCGGACACATGCTGACGTTTGGTCAGTCCCTGATTGAGCTCGCAGAAATGGGTGACGTCGAATGGGCCGAAAGCTGCCGAACAGCCTTCCGAAAATACGTGACCGTGACGCGCAGTGGCCCCCAGGCCGGGGATCGCAGGATTGCCGATCATCGATTCAGCAAGCTGCGTCCGAATGAAGCCGAATACTGGGAAAAACGGGGAGAAAAAACACTAGGCATCGGCCACGTGTTCAAGTACCCGTATGCCTACTACGAGCTGGCCGCCCGCGCGAATTCGCCCGAGATCATCGCCGAATTTGAATCCAAAGCGTGGCACGTATTCTGATCGGCCTGAATGCAGGCGAGACTCACCTGGAAGCCATCTGACAATCGGCAGATTCTGCCGGTCCGGGAAAATGTCTCCTGCACGTGTCCGTTGTCCGGCCAGCAGGTCACAAACTGATCTCGGGAAGGTCAATCGATTCTGCCACAATGAGGGAAATCTTCATCTGCCTGGCATTCCCGGAGCCCCTTCGTGCAGCTTCACAATACCCAGCCAAGTATTGCTTCAATATTCCGGCATTCTCTTCAGGTCAGTATCGCACTGATCATTTCCGCCTGCGCGGGCTGTGCGACGGGTTCGTATCATTTTGGTCGCGCTGAACACTATCGAACCAGTGATGAACTACAGGCTCGGACAGGCCCTCAGATCGAACGCGGCGAACCCAATGTGGTGGTCGATTCAGTGGGCTGGGTATTTGGAATTCCCAACAAGATTCTGCTTTTTGATCGTCGTGTTGAAAATCACAACATTGATCAACAAACGGAAACAGCCATTGCCGGCTATCTGGCTCAGAACGAGCTCAGCAGTGTGAAGGTACGTCTGAATCAGTACCGCCCCGGCGACGACTGGAAACGGCTCGTTGCCAACAAATCGGTCGGCGCGGGATGGAAGTACACACTTGGAACGATGAGCGTCCTCGGCGAGACACTGTTTCCCGGACGCCTCATTGGCGGCGACCACTTCAATCCGTTTACAAACACAATCCATCTCTATTCAAACATTCCCTCTATCGCATACCACGAGGGAGGGCATGCCAAAGACTTTGCCAAAAGAGAATGGAAGGGCACGTATGCAGCAGCCTATCTGATCCCGGGCGTTTCACTCTACCACGAACGTCTGGCGACGCAGGATGCCATTGACTACGTCACTGTGAATGGTGACCGTGGTCAGCAAAAAGAGGCCTACGAGATCCTTTATCCAGCCTATGGATCCTACGTCGGCAACGTGATATCGGGCTACATACCCTTTGGATATGTTGGCGGTGTCATCGGCGGGCACATCGCTGGTCGAATCAAATCTCGCAATCTGCCGAACTCCGATCAGCGTTCGCTCTACAGTCAGAGCTGGCAGTCTGAAGCCGTCTCCCCAAATTCCAGCGACCATGCCGTTCTGCGTGTCAGTCAGGAAGTGGAACATCCGCCAACGACACGAAGCGCCGAGTGGTGACGTCGCCTGTCAGACGTTCTATGACGGGCGTTCTACCATGCGACATCTTTTCGAGTATGTAGGCGGTCTGACATTTCTTCGACATTGGGTCGAAGGTGGGTCAGGGCATCTATGACGGCGGGAATGACAATCGATGAACCCTCGTAGAAGGCCGAAACCTGTGTCCCCTTCGACGATTCAACCTGAACACATTCCCCGAACTCTGCCTGAAATCGGGATTTCCACGTGTCCTGAGCAGCACTTTCAGGAATCAGACTGAGCACACGGTGACCTCCGCCGACGTTGCTCAGAACAGGCCTCGCATTCGCCGGGAAATTCTCGCGAACTGTCGGCATCGACTCTGTGTCATTATCGCCACTGTTAATCTCAGATTCGCGATGCATCATCAGGAAGCTGGAGGCATCCGAAAGCAGAATTCCCTGAGCTTTGGCCGGCGTCACAGCCTGTGTCAGCAGAGCACCAATTCGAAATTGTCCCGAGGCGGCCAGATACTGATCGAAGGCCGCCACGACGGACTCGCTCATTTCCGAATTTGTATTGCCGTTCATCGTCAATCCGCCGGAAATTGTCAGCAGTTGGTCTCGCAGCTTTTCCATTGTGTCGCGGCGTTGTTTTTCAACAAATTCCCGCAGGCTAACCAGGTGTCCAATGACACATTGGCAAACCGTCTGACACGTCATCAGCATGCAGTACTGCTGGCAGAAATTCTGGGGAGCCAATTGTGATGTGGTCGTGCTTTCGCTCTCGACCTTTCGCATAAACGTTTCGCAAAGCTCACTGAAAGACTGCTGGATGTCTGTCTTCTGAGAGGTACAGGCTGCAATCGCTGCCTCAACCCGACTGTAGCAGCTTTCCAGGGTGTAACGGGCATTCCACACCCGATGAGGCTGGTCGACAACTTCGGATAAATGTGAGGTGATCTTTTTGTACGACTGCTGCAGTCGAGCGATAAGACCCTGCCGCACCGTTTGGGTGATGCGGGCGACCGAGTCCATTGACTGCGAAGTACTGGACGCATCGTGCGTGATAGTTTCCGCGAGCTTCGACGCCAGGTCTGTCAGATCCGATTCCGATCGAATATTTCCGCAAATCCGACGCCAGACATCATTTGCATAGATTTCAATTCGCTTTGCGATCTCACCTCGCAACAGTGTCGGCATGAACTCAAGGATCTGGCTGTTGGTTAGTGACAGGGACTGAAACAGCTGCTCCAGTTCGGGCGATCCTTCCCGACCGCAGCCCGAAACATCATGGTGGTCGTCACTTTCCGAGTTCGTTGCCTTTTCAGGACTGTTGCCAAACGCGGCAGCCCACCGACGAATACACTGATGTGCCAATCGTTCTGAATCGGCACTCGCATCGCGCCAGGTTTCGATATCGATTGCGGAATATCCAATGGTATGCAGTGTCAGTTCTGAAGCCGCGCTGGCTGAATCGGCATCATCTTCTTTTCGCCATGTTTCGAGAATTGCCCGATGCGGAGACATGGACCATGTCCGGAGATACTCAGCCACACGTTCCACATGACGGTCATAATCTGCTGTTGTCAGATCGTCGCCCATATGCACAAACCAGGCCGCGTCGAGTGGTCTGGCCACGGTCCCGGATGCTCGAATATCTGCAGGCAGGTCTGCTCCAGGGAGCCCGTAAAGTTGCAACTCTTTCAGAAAACAAACAGAGTTTGCATCCTGTGCATCCGTATTCCGCCCCCCGGCACTGGTGCCGTGAAGCAACATGCCAAGGATTCGTGGATTGTGGTGAAGCCCGTTCATCCGCAGGATGCGTCGCAGGAGGAATCCCATATCCAGCAACATTCCGCTGGAAGTGCCGCCGGCGGTCGAACCAACAAGACAGACGTCAATTGAGTCTTCGTCGAACTGCCAGCCCGTTTGCTCGGAACTCTTCGCAGCGTTTCCTTCCACGATCAGTTCCCCAATCGCGGCCGTAATTACGTCGCGCACCTTTGACTGATGATCAATCAGCGCAAGTCGCCCCAGGGGGCGCATCCCTTCGACGTTTCCCGAACGGGGAATGTTGAAGAGCCATCTTCGGCTCAACCATGTCAGATGCTCATCGGCGACTTTGCGGTACTGCTGCGTCGAGCGAAGTGGGATCGCCACTTCCCGGAAAGGCAGATGTTCCTGCTCGCTCAAGCCGTTCTGAATCTGTCGAATGACGTCAGAGTCTGAATCAACGACAACAAAGCCAACCGTCGAGAGCTGAGTACTACAGAACTGTTCATGCAGTTTCTGATGCAGGCTACTGAGGATCTCTGCTCCAAGGCCACCGACGCCGATGAAAAGTGTGGGCCGATGACGTATCCCCTGGTCCGGAGCCACCAGTGGAAGTTGTCTGGATGGACGAAGTGGCGTCGACTGAGTCGTGCCTACCAGACCCGGCTCAACCACTTTGGTCAGGCTGTTATCCTGATCTCTGAGCGGCATTGCGGGCAGTCGATTCGACGGGCCACCTCCCGTCCGGCGTTTTGCCAGTTCATCGACGAACTGTCGGCAACCGGAAAAGCGACTATTGGCATTCTTGGACAAAGCACGCGCGACAACACTTCGATCACCGTTGCTCAATGATGAGAGATCCGGCTTACTGTGCAGATGCTGGGCTGTCAGCTGAGCGGCGGTTCGCCCGTTGAATGGAGGCACACCCGTGAGCATCGTTTGGTAAACGATTGCGAGGCTGTACTGATCACTGCTTCGCGTCGCGCGGCCTTCAAACAATTCAGGCGGCGCGTACAGCGGTGTGAATCCGCTCACAAGGGATGCTCGCGAGATCGCAACATTCTTCGTGAGACCGAAATCACCGACTTTGGCATGCGTTCCCTGGATCAGAAGATTCTCTGGCTTGATGTCCAGATGTTGCAGACCGTGGTGCTCGGACATGAAATCCAGGGCATCCGCCGCATCGCGCAGAAATCCGATCAGTTCATCCCGTGGAATCCCGCGGCCACCAGCCGCGATGATATCGCTGAATCGTTTATCGAGACTGCAGTCTGCCAGTTCTGTAACGACAATTAACCTTCCACCGATGAGTTCTACTCGTTCGACATTCAGCAGAAACGGATGCCGCAATTCGCGCATCAGGTTCAGAGACTTCATTTCGGTTTCGGCCTGCGGCCCGTCCACCTTGCCGAACAGGATCTTGACGGCTTTTGGAAAACCGCCCGGGCCGATGGCTCGCCAGACTTCGCCGTAGCCGCCAACCCCGATGCAGTCCTGAAGTTCATACCCTGCAATAATGCGCTCACCCGCAGCCAGCGCTGTCCCCGGTTCGCGAGTATCACCTCCAACAACGGCAGTAGAAACGATCTCCGTGTTCGCCATTCTCAGTTACTCCCAGGCAGAGCTGCGTGTTGTGGCAGGTCGCCTCGATCCTGCGTTTCCGGATTGAAATCCCTGGTTTTTACGCGTGTGAAGAAGCAGCTTGAGACCGCATCAAAGTACTCAGGTAACATCTCGAAGGGATGATCATGGTACGTGCAGTAATTTCGCACCTGAAGAAGAATGTCTCTGGCATGACATCTTCGAAGTGGTCTGCCCTGATCGCGATAATAAGTCTTCAGCAAGTGGTCGACAGCGTTTCGGTCGTAGCCGCAACCCATACGGTCGGCTGCGATCTGAAACAGCAAATGAAACTCTGTTTCATCCGGATCTCGAACTTCGATGCGGTACGGTATTCGTCGCAGGAAAGCTTCGTCCACCAGTTCCGATGGATCAAGGTTTGTTGAAAAAATGATCAGCTGTTCGAACGGTACCTGGATTTTCTTGCCAGATGACAGAGTGAGAAAATCGTGACGATTCTCCAGCGGGATAATCCACCGATTCAGCAGGTCCGTTGGTGAAATCCTCTGACGTCCGAAGTCGTCGATCAGCAGACAGCCACAATTGCTTTTCATTTGCAGCGGGGCTTCACTGATTCGTGTCGCGGGATCGTGGCGGATTTCCAGGTTATCCATGGTCAATTCGCCACCGACGACAACTGTCGGACGGCGCACCCGAACCCAGCGACGATCATACGGCGCGGTGTCCCCTGTTGGTTCCACAATTTCGTGGTAGGACGGGTCGTAGACAGTAATGATGTCTCGACCATCAATAATCGAATACGGAATCCAGATTTCCTGGCCGAAACAGCTGGTGACACAGTGGGCCAGCGTGGATTTCCCGTTCCCCGGTGCACCGTACAGAAACAGACCGCTGCCAGAGTTCACCGCCGGTCCGAGCATATCAATCAAATCTTCGTTGATCGACACGTTATAGAATGCATCTCGCAATTCCGCCCGACGTATCGGTTCGTCGCAGATGGCCTGTGCTTCAACAGAGATTACGTAATCGGTAAGTGGCACAGGTGCATGCCCGGTGTAGCCACATTCGGCATAAAAGACCTCGGCCCGTTTCCGGCCCTCGTCCGTCAAACCATAAATGTAATCGTTCAGGCTTGCGCTGCCGCAGTGGAGAACAAGCCGTCGTGACTTCAGCCGTTCCAGTACACCTTCTGCAATGCGGAAGGGTATGCTCGATTCCGTCGCGACCTGTCGACCTGTCATGTTGCCGGTTGAAAGCAGCAGGCGGCAAATCAGTGCTTCCACAAATGGATCGCTTAAACCCATCTCCTGCAGACTTCGCGGGTCTGTGGGCCAGAAGCTTTCACCCGCCATTAACGCTGACAGCAGGCTGGCGTCTCCGGCGTTTATCTTTGCACTACGTGACATTAACATGGCGTAACCTGTTGCGACGGAATGACGCAGCTTTCAGTAAAACTAGTGCTGTGCCCAGTGTGCAGCCGTGTCGGCCCGACCAAACAGATACCCCTGAGCAAGTTCGAAGCCCAGTTCATGACAACAGGCCGCCTCCTCAGTTGTTTCGACGCCTTCTGCGAGCGGGATCACATTCAGGTCCCGGACGAGCTTCACAAGCGACTGGATCGTGGCGCGTTGCTGTGGTGAAGCGAATGGCAGTCCATTCACAAATTTCACATCGAATTTCAGCACGTCCGGCGGAACATCGAAGAGTTCCTTCAATCGAGCCTGCCCCGCACCAAAATCGTCGTATGCCAGCTTCATGCCGAGATCAGAAACAACCGTCCGCAACTGACGGAGAAAATCAGTGGATGCAACCGCCGCTTCATGAACTTCAATCACGATATCCATCAGCGGAAATTCTTCCCGCATTGTTGTGAGCGAATTGAACAGCTGCGTACTCTTCAGTTCCGCAGGGTGCGTGTTCAGATAGAACTGAACATCCGGCCCCATTCCCTCTCCGACACGGAGCCCTTCGTGCCGGCAAACAATGCTCAACTCAACTTCTGATGTCCGCTGCGCAGCGATGCGAAACATCTTATCCGGCGTTTCCAGACCAATCAGTGTACTGCGTGACAAGACTTCAAAAGCGACACGGGAATGGTCGTCCAGGCGAACAATCGGCTGGTAATACGGTTTCAGGCCCGGGCGTTTCAGCAACTTGTCAAATTGCAGCTGTGCCATGGCTTCCGTGGAGACATCCGCCATCATGGTCGCTTCAGGTATCGCCTCGCTGTCAGCGCTGTTCAGGGTGTACATGACACTGCCGAAATGCAGAACATCGCCGGAACGAAGGCCGGTCAGGTTTTGAACTCTTCGGCCGTTCAACAGCGTTCCATTTGTGCTGTTCAGATCACGAATAAACAGATCCCGATCGATCACCAGCAGCTCAGCGTGGCGTCCAGAGACTGTTGGATCAGCAATCGTCAGATGGCAGGAAGAGCTGCGACCGACAAGAAAATTGCTGACCGAAACGGCAACCTTCTGACAGGTTCCATTCTCTGATACCGAGCTGACAAGCATCCAGGCCGGACTCTGACCAGGCTGTTCCGTACCTTCCGCGGGGTTGATCGACAAAGAATGTTGTGCAGTTGTCGCCATCGATGGTTTGTCCTGAATGAACATCTTACGCGTGCCTGTGACCACTTCGGGTGTCCCGTCGATGCATTTGCCAGCCATCGACGGATGTTGCCACAATGCAACCAATGAGAAACCGTAGCCCACGTTCCCGGCATCCCCGCCCAATTTGAGGTAGTGTTTGCCTGACATCCTGGTATGTGGTGACGGTTAAGCCGTTCAGTCCACTTTTGAGTCGAGTAGCCGCATCATCCGCATGACCGGGCGATGGTCAGAAACGAGTAAGATGCGCGACCCTCGCGTTTCCAGTGTCGCAAGACTGTTCGCCGCGACGGTGCCCTGCCACGATTCGCTACAACCGTTACACTTCCGCCGGAAGTGATCGATGGAAGATTGGTGTGGAGGGAGAACCGAAATGAGCCGTTTGCTGATCCGCGCGTCTGCAGGAAGCGGAAAGACGTTTCGTCTGTCCGGTCACTTTCTGCGACAGCTGTACGAAGGCAGCCCACCGGAATCGATTCTTGCCACAACTTTCACTCGAAAAGCCGCCGGAGAAATTCTGGGGCGAGTCCTGACCAGACTTTCGGACGCTGCAGAGGATCCGGCAGCAAGTGCAAAGTTGGCCGAGTTCCTGGAGACTTCGCTGGTTACACAGGAGTCCTCTCAGGCTCTGCTGGCAGAAGTGACCCATAACCTGCATCGCATGCGAGTCTGTACACTCGACAGCTTTTTTCAACTACTGGCTCGCAGCCTGACACTCGAACTTGGGCTTCCTCCAGGCTGGAGCATTATTGATGAACACGTGGATCAGGATCTGAAACAGCAGGCCATTGATTCTGTTCTCGCACAACATGTGTCCAAAGATGCGCAGCAATTGATGCAAATGCTGGCAAAGGGCCGGTCCAAAAGAAGTGTGCGGGATTTGATTGATGATGCAGTCTCAAAGTTCTACGAGCTGTACCAGTTAACGGACAGGGAAGCGTGGCTGCGCTTCCCAAAACCGCAACGACAGCGCGACGACCTGCTGCGCGATCATGTCATTCTGATTCGCAGTATGCTGCCGGATCTGGACAAGAGGGTACAGACGTCTGTCACAGGCGACCTCGATCGATTTCAAAACAGGCAATGGGATTCCTTCATCACCAGCGGAGTCGCCACGAAAATCGTCGCGGGGCATCCCGTATTCTACAGCAAGCCTTTGCCAGACGGACTGGTGGAAGCCTATGAACCGCTCATCAAGGAGGCAAAGGCTCATCTGACAGAACAACTCGCAAGGCAAACATATGCGACGTGGGAGTTGATTTCGCGATTTGACCGCGAATATTCCCGACTGCGGGCCGAGCACGGAGGAATGCGGTTCAGCGACGTGACGCGAATTCTGGCACGGTCCAGTTCGGCGGCTGATGGAACACGGCTTCAGTTTCGGCTCGACAGCACAATCCGTCATCTTCTGCTCGATGAGTTTCAGGACACTTCTCCCGATCAGTGGCACATTCTGAAAGACCTCGCACTATCGATCGCAGGAAAATCCAGGTCGCGAACGCGATCGGACAAGGAGGACCGCGGCAAAGACTCGACGACGTTCTTTTGCGTCGGCGATGGCAAGCAGGCTATTTACGGATGGCGTGGTGGTGAGGCTGAGATTCTGAACGCCGTGGAAAAATCCATCCCGGAGATCAAAGCAGGTTCACTGAATACCAGTCAGCGATCATCATTGCCTGTCATCGAGACTGTCAATCAGCTGTTTCAACACATCAGTCAGCACAAGGACCTTGGCGATTATGAGGAGGCATGCCATGCATGGCAGAAGTTGTTCCCGACACATTCGACGGCAAAGACAACGCTGCCCGGCTACGCAGAACTCCGGACCGGGCCTTTTCTTGACACCAAAGGTGTCGAGGATAAAAAGGGTCCATGGTATCGCTGGGTAGCATCGCAGATCAGGGATCTTTACGAACAGGCACCAGGTCACGAGATTGGGGTCCTTACGCGCCGAAATGCAACCGTAGCCCGTTTAGTTCACGAACTGACATTGCTCGGTGTCCCGGCAAGCGAAGAAGGCGGTACCGCACCGCTCGACAGCCCCGCCGTTCTGGCCATCATGTCGCTCCTTCATCTCTGCAGTCATCCGGGTTGTCAGATTTCCAGGTTTCATGTTTCCGGTTCACCACTGGGTCAAATCGTAGGTCTGACGGCGTGGGACGACGACAAAATGGCCCTTGAAGTCTCGCAGGCACTGCGGAACCAGTTGATCGACGACGGATACGGACGGACGCTTCAGAATCTGCTCGACCACATTCGACCGCACTGTAACGCCCGCGACCTGTTGAGAATGCGTCAGGTGATTGCGGCAGGATGGCAATTCGATGAATCTCCGTCCCTGAATGCGGCAGATTTTGTGCGTCTCCTTGAAACCAGTCGGTTTTCGCGCTCGGAGCCCGCTCCGGTTCGAGTCATGACTGTCCACCAGAGCAAAGGTCTGGAATTTGACATCGTTGTGCTGCCCGAACTGGATGCCAGACTCTTCCTTGCTCCAGCGGCCGCCGCTGGAGGAAATGAAGCGGGCGAAGCTCCGGAATATGTATCAATCTGGCGGAACAAGAGCATGCGTGATCTGCTGCCGGAACCGATTCAAAAGGCCTTCGAACAAACCACCGCCAGCCACCTATCCGAAACACTTTGCCTCCTTTACGTCGCGATGACACGAGCCGTACATGCATTGCATATGCTGATTGAGCCGTTCAGCAAAAAACTGCCAAAGACATATGCAGGCGTGTTGTTCGCGGGTCTGACCGACGCCGCAAGTGCAGACGGTAATGCGGTCCTTTATTCAACCGGGAACCCCGATTGGATGTCTCTTCTGCCGACGAAGTCCCTTCTCAAAGTTCATCAGATAAAGCCCGCCTTTCCATCCCGCACAATTGAACTGGCCCCTATGTCGGGAGGTCGACGGCGGGGACTCGCGCGACAAACACCTTCGCGACATGATGAAACTCGATTGTTTCTACCTGCCTCGGACATCGAAACCAGTCAGGAATTGCCGCAACACACAACCATCAGCCATGCAGGAGCTGTGGACCCAAGAACCCGAGGGACAGTGATTCATGCCTGGTTTGAATGTATCGAATGGTTGCCAGACGGAACGATGCCTGACGAACAGCTCCTGCGGAAACGAGCGGCAGAGCTATCGATCCCGGAGCCGGCTGTTGAAAGCCTGCTGGTTGAATTCCGCAGCATGCTGAACCGTCCAGTGACACGAGGAGTGATGTCCAGACAGGCAGTGGTGCCGGAGAATCGAGCACAGAAAGCGGTCCCGTTCGGTGGCGGAGTCACAAGTCGAGCCTTCGCGCGGTGGGCAGACGAAATCCGTTCCGGGCAAATCCGGATTCACGTATTGCCCGAACGCTCGTTCGTACTGCCAAAGAACGGAACGATCATTCAGGGGACAATGGACCGCCTGGTTCTGGCGAGAAAAAACCAAAAAAACGTGGCTGCTGACATTGTCGACTTCAAGACAGATCGCGTCGTGGGACCTGTTAGAGAGTGGATTTCGGCCAGGACGGAGCACTATGCACCGCAACTGGACATCTATATCCATGCGGTTGAACACTGTTTTCGTGTGCCGCGAGAGCACATTACTGCTCGCCTTCTTTTGCTGGAAGCAGATGCCGTCGCCGATGTCACCGTCTGATTGTCGTGAATAGTGGTCAAAACAGACAAGCTCGGCACATTCACACCCTCCCTTCACCATGTTCTCACTCAAAGTCGGGTTAATTCCGCAGGGAATCCATGTCGGTTTACTTTTGCGTTCGGCGTGATACCGTAGAATCCCGCCTGTACGGAGTGGTTCATTTCTGAGGGATGAATCACGCCGTAGCCTCACCGCACTGGACTACCGTGGCACTTTCCTTCTCGCAGCCACATCCAGAAGCTACGTTGAACGTGAATTGGGAAGGACGGGTCAGTTTTTGCACCGTCTTCTTCCCGGCATGCACCCGCCTGAGGGCGCGAGACAGACCTGAATATCGGGAAAACGACCACTATGACCAGTTCCAGTTTCATTCTCGGCGACAAGTCCTGGGACCTGCCCGTCGTGACCGGCACCGAACACGAAGTAGGTGTGGACATCACAAAACTGCGATCCGCCTCGGGCGCGATCACGCTGGATCCCGGATTCAACAGCACTGGCGCATGTGAAAGCGCAATTACATTCATCGACGGTGACAAAGGAATTCTTCGGTACCGCGGCTACCCGATCGAACAACTTGCCGAGCGATCGGATTTCGTGGAAACATCCTGGCTGCTGCTGAACGGCGAACTGCCGACAGCAGACCAGCTGCGCACCTTTCGCGCACAGCTGACCTACCACAGCATGATCCACGAAGACATGAAAAAGTTCTTCGAAGGATACCCCCCCAATGCACATCCCATGGCAATTCTCTCTGCCATGGTCGCATCATTATCGACCTATTACCCGGATTCCGAAGACGAACACATGGACGTCAACATCGTTCGCCTGATCGCTAAAGTGCGAACGATTGCTGCGTATGCGTACAAGAAATCCATTGGGCAGCCAATTATCTACCCTCGGAACGATTTCTCCTACTGTGCAAACTTTCTGAACATGATGTTTGCCGTCCCTGCTGAAGAATACAAAGTCAACCCGCTGCTGGTGAAAGCACTTAATATGCTGCTGATCCTGCACGCGGACCACGAACAGAACTGCAGCACATCAACGGTTCGAATGGTCGGCAGCAGCCGGGCAAATATCTTCGCTTCGATTTCTGCAGGAATCTGCGCTCTGTGGGGCCCACTGCATGGTGGCGCGAATCAGGCTGTGCTCGAAATGCTGAGCATGATTCATGAAGACGGCGGCGACTACAAAAAATACATCCAAAAGGCCAAGGACAAAGATGACAACTTCCGCCTGATGGGCTTTGGCCATCGCGTCTACAAGAACTTCGATCCGCGGGCCACCATTCTGCGAAAGATGTCAGCCGACGTTCTTGAATCTCTCGGTATCGACGATCCACTTCTGGATATCGCAATGAACCTCGAGAAGATCGCGCTGGAGGACGAATACTTCGTTGATCGCAAGCTGTATCCGAACGTCGATTTCTACAGCGGAATCCTGTATCGAGCGATGGGAATTCCAGTGAACATGTTCACCGTCATGTTCGCTATCGGTCGGCTCCCCGGATGGCTGGCACACTGGAAGGAACTTCGCGAAGACGATACGAGCCGCATTTATCGCCCTCGGCAGATCTACACCGGGCCAACAGAACGCAGTTACATTCCGGTTACAGACCGCTAACTGTCCATTGAAAATCGGGACAGGCATGCTGGACGGCTGTAACTGTAAGCTGTCGTGTTTTGAGATCACCCGCTCGACCCAGTCCCGTTTTTCAACAGGCTGCTCATGCCGGGTTTCTGATGAGTTCATGTTTTCGGGAGATCGCAACCTGCCGTCTCCTGGTCACTCCCTCTGTGAGGGACCTTTGAGGGTGGAGCATTATGGTTCTGAAAGTCGGCGTAAACGGTGCAGCGGGGCGAATGGGACAACGGGTCGTCGCATTGACCATGGCCGACACAGAATTACAGCTTGCTGCGGCCCTTGAATCTCCAAACAGCGCCAGCCTGGGTCGGGATGCAGGCGAGATTGCCGGGGCAGGGACCGCCGGAGTCAAAATCGCCTCCGAACTGGACTGCCACGTTGATGTCGTGATCGACTTCTCAACGCCAGCCGGACTGGAACGCGTAGTTGCCCTGTGTGAAGATCGTCGAGTGCCACTGGTTGTTGCGACAACAGGTCTGACAGACGCGCAGCGAGAAACCGTGCTGGCAGCATCACAGGTCACGCCAATTGTCATGGCGCCCAGTATGAGCACGGCTGTCAATCTCGTCATGAAGCTGGTCGCGGATGCAGCTCGCATCCTGAAGAATCACTCATCCGGTGTCGACGTCGAAATCATCGAACGCCATCACCGCTTCAAAGAAGATGCCCCCAGTGGAACAGCCCTGCATTTCGGCCGAATCGTCGCCGAACAAATGGGACAGACAAATCACATTCATGGTCGTGAGGGTCGCCCCGGAAAGCGGCCCGCCAACGAAATCGGTTACCACGCACTCCGCACAGGCGACAATGTGGGTGAACACACGATTGTATTTGGCCTGATGGGTGAAACGATTGACCTGACAGTTCGCGGACATACGCGTGACAGCTACGCCTACGGAGCGTTGTCCGCCGCGAAATACGTGGTGCAGAAACCGGCTGGCATCTACTCCATGGCCGATGTCCTGGGCCTGGATTCGTAATTTGCCCACAGCACGAATTTGGCTAATCCGCCGAACGGTTCTCAAGATGTCCTGCGCTCATCACGCAAGACAGAGAATCAAAATGTGATGCCGCCACGAATCATGCTTGCGGCATCCAGCTCGTTTTCAACATTCAACTTCTGCCATTTGTACTTTCGAGCAAATGCCAGACCAACTTCCGCAAACCACCCCTTGTTGCCGGCCAGTACTTTTTCGTAGCCGATCGCCGCTCTCAAGTCGCTGATGGTGATCTCATCGGTGGTACCATCCTGTCGAATCGCAGCCCACGTATTCCCACCAAAACCACCCGAGACATATATCCAGGATTCGCTTTCCATGCCGACTTTCGAAAGGCGGTAGCTGATTCGCGGTTGGGGAAACTGCACATCGATTCGCCAAAGGGGATTCGGCGTCCAAAGGACCCCAAACCCAGGGATCGCAGGGTAGTCTGCTCGATCCAGATAAACCAAACCTGCCGACAGAGTCAGTTCTTCAGGAACAACTTCCCATGTCAGCATCGCCATCCCGAAAATACGGAAGGACTTTTCACTGGTCCGAAAGTCCGTTCGTGCGGAGGGTGCGAAGAGAATTGTGGTGCCAACTCTTTCGCTCAGCGGCTTCTGGTAAAAAAACTTCACACCAGTCTCAAATAATGCATCCGGCACATCCATGGTTGCCGGCGCGCTGATGAAGTCGGCCTTGAAGTTTGGCATTACACCCAGAATGTTGTCCTTGCTTCCGAGGGGCACCGCAAGACTGACCAGCGTCGATACGTAATGCAACCCCAGCGATTCAGTCGCTCCCCCGCCGATGTTTCCCTGCTGTACCTGAATGCTTTGCAACAGTGATTTGCGAAAACGCGGAATGGGTCCGAAATCATCCGGAGCATGCGACGTTGTCAGGCCCGGTGGGTACGCACCGGGTGACGATGAGCGCAAAGGATCCAGGATAGGAGATTCGATCTGCGAATTCGCAGACACGGGGACGATCGCGGTCGCCTGCTTACCGAAGAGTTGCGAGTCCTTCGCCGACTTCTGTGTTTCTCGCAATGATTCGGTCCAGGCAGTATCGCCCCCTACGGTGAACAGCCTGCCAACATCAGTGCTCGTCTCCCATTTGCCGTCTGGCTGATCCGAAGCGCAAACGCAATTGCTCCACAGAGACACAACGGTCAATGCGACTGCGAATACGCTGCCCTGGATGGAAGGAGATAAGATCATGCAGATGAATTCGGATGAATGAGTTCTGCTGCAACGTTCGATTTTCCCAATGACCGCTGATTGTCCGGGCCTGTCATGATGCTCCCGGCAAAATCCGCCAGAGTCTGTGCATACAACCAATGCAATCGGTACAGTTTCCCATGGCGCCCAATCAAAGGTGGTTACAGCAAGCGGAGGGATCATGCAGCCAGGACGGCTCAGCCAAACCATTTTTGAACTGTTTGAGCAGTCGACAGAACCCGCTCCTTTCAGTATTGAGCATTTTCTCAACTGCGCCGCAGTTATGTCCTAACCCAACAGCCTGTTGAAAAACGGGACTGGCTCAAGCAGGAAACCTTAAAACACGACGGTTTCCAGTCGTCCTGCTTGCCTGTCCCGGTTTTTCAACGGACAGCTAAGCTAAACCTGTCAAACGTCATACCGGCTTTTGGATTCGAGAACCGGGAGGTCACGCGCCTGTGAAACTTATTGCCCTCAAAACGTCGGCATTCACCAGGATGTGCCAGCCGCACCAAAAACCGGTTGTGTTCGAACAGGAATGCACTGACCCTGATCGAGTTGCTTGTTGTCTTTGCGATTGTCTCTCTGCTGATCGCACTGCTACTGCCAGCCATCCAGAATGCCCGATCTGCTGCCCGACTCACCCAGTGCAAGAACAACCTGCACCAAATGGGAGTTGCCCTGCATAACAATAGTGGCTTCGGACATTACAAAGGCTGGAAGACTTCAAGCCTGGAGGCTCCCAACGCAACGCCGGCAGATGTCATTCCGGCCCTGATCTGTCCGGATGCCGGAGAATCAACAATCATCAGCGGCAGTCTCCAGCTTGCGCGTACCCACTATGCAGGAGTCCAGGGCGATGGACGAACTGTGAATCGTGGCGGTATCAACGATGTAAAGGACGGGTTGAGCAACTCTCTGCATACCGGCGAACTGGACACAGATACCATCGATCCAAAACTCCTGTGGTCTTCTCCGGCACGCATCACCTGCAGGGACGCGATCAACACGCGAAATGCTTCGGGCGATAAGGTCGACACTTGTTTTCGAAGCCGCCACCCTCAGGGCGGCGCGACGTTTATGCTCTGGGATGGCTCAGCAAGATTCGTCAGCGAAAACATCGATCTCACGACGTACCATGCTCTTTCCACCATCAATGGTGGAGAAGTTGTCGGCGATTACTGACGGGACAGTGCCGTATTCGACGGATGGATCGCTCAACGCTGCAGCCGGAAAAGCGTTGAAAATTCTTCACTCACGAATCGGGCTGCCATGAGGATGGAACGCACTACCAACGAAGGACCTGCATCTCTTTTCCGGACAAATCCGACGCTGTCCAGCCAGAACGCCGTCTGACTCCCTGAAATCAAAGGAACACTCCGCATGTCACATCCTTATCTCCTGGCTCTCGGTGTCGCGATCCTGCTGTCTGCTAACAGGTCGGGGTTCTGTGCAGAAGATTCACGTCCGAACATTCTGTTCATTCTGGTGGATGACTTTGGGCCTCGCGATCTGGCCTGTTATGGATCGACACTCTACGAAACTCCGAACATGGATCGACTGGCGGCCGAAGGTGCAAAATTCCAGCAGGCTTACGTGGCGTATCCCCGGTGCGTTCCTTCTCGTTTTGCCATTCTGACCGGCAAACACCCGGCCGTCTTCCAAAAGAAGCGAGACAGTGTCCACATTGAACCGAATCGCGACATTACATTTGGGCAGCCATTTCAGGAGGCCGGATACGCGACGTTCTACTGCGGTAAGTGGCATCTGGGTGAAGGGGCGTCTGCACCCGAAAATACAGGTTTCGACACGACCGTCGCCGCTGGTGCGGCCGGTGCAACGCGTTCCCACTTTGCACCATACACCAGATCGCGGACCGGCGGAAAAGGAGAAAAAGAAGCCATTACTGGTCTTGATGATGCTCCTGATGACGAATACCTGACGGATCGACTCACTGTCGAAACGATAAACTTCATCAAGGAACATAAGGACCAGCCGTTTCTGGCGGTGCTTGCCCATTATGCGGTCCACACTCCTATCGAAGCCAAGCCGCATCTGACCAAACGTTACGAACAGAAACTGGCAACCAAACCACTTCCCGATCGACTCTACGAACCCGAGAGTGCAGGCGAAAATCTTCTGGTTCAGAAGAATGCAACCTACGCAGCGATGATTGAGAGCGTCGATAACGGTGTCGGCCGTCTGCTGAAATTGCTGGATCGCCTCGACCTTTCCGAAAACACCATTGTGATTCTTGCAAGTGATCACGGAGGGCTGTCGGCGAGGGGCAACAAACGGGAAGTGGCAACGTCGAATCGACCATTCCGAGCTGGCAAGGGTCACTTGTACGAAGGTGGACTTCGCATTCCATTGCTCGTCCGCTGGACGGGAAAGATTGACGCCGGGCAGACCATCGATTCGCCGGTAATCACAACAGATCTGTTTCCAACCATGCTGCAGTTGGCAGGACTGGATCTTCGCCCGGGCGATCATCGCGACGGCTTAAGCCTTGCATCTCGTCTTATCAGCAACGCAGCTTTACCGGATCGAACATTCTACTGGCACAACCCGGCTCCCCGACCCACAAGTACCGGTGACTGGTTTTCGTCCGCGATTCGCGAAGGCCATCTGAAACTACTGGAGTTCCCCACAGAGCAGCGTATTGAGCTCTATGATCTTTCCTCCGACATTCAGGAGGCACAAAACCTGGCGGATTCACAGCCTGCAGATCGGGACCGGCTGCTCAAAAAACTGCACGACTGGAAAGCAACCGTCGGCGCGGAAGATGCACCCCGAGGCAAGCGAGGAGCGTCCAATTGAAAAACCTCTCCAGCATCGAACGCACGCCCTCAAACGGACTCTGCCTGCGCTCGGTCATGCTCTGAACAGTCTCATGGTCTGGAGAATGTGGCTGCAACACCCGCGTTGCGAAGCGCATCAGATTTCAGGTCTTCGAAGTAAGGCAGTGGTTGTGAAAAGAAGGGCCGGGGCATATGACCATAGAATTCCATACTGTCAAACACATGATCCCACCCAACACGCTCTGCTACTTCATAGGCCTCAATCCCTCGTTGAATTCGCTCTTCTGTGCAACCAAAGTCTCGAAAGAACATATATCTCATTGACGGAAAATACGAAAAGCGAACAACGGGATGCAGACATAACCACCGCATGATGCGGCAATCGAACGCGGCAATTGCACTCTGAACACCTGGGGCGACCGTCAGCTCCTGTTCGTTTCGGAATGAAGTCTCGAAGATCCGACGTTTCTGATCTCCGGGGAGAGATTTCTTTGTCCGACTTGCGTGATGAATTTGATTCAGGGCCTCCAGCAGATCGGCAGGAACTATGTCGGAGGCCGCCGACAATTGACCGTATTCACGCGTAAACTCGTACGCTGCATAGGTGTCGATGCAAACCTGGCGATTGATTCTTCGAAATGATTCCGCGAACTCCCGCAAAATGCCCAGCCGAAAGGCCTTCTCTTTTGAATTGTAGAAGTACCTCCTGGCAATCAATCGGCCAAGACTTCCTCCGGACTCGAAGTATGAAAGTCCCCAGAGCGCGCCGTGGGCCGCCATTTGGCAGAAAGCATGATTGCGCCCGGAATCCAGGTACATGTTTGTCAGCATAATGACCCGCCGCGGAATATCGAGAAGGCCACCAGCCAGCAATTCTGCCTGCGACTTGCGTAACTCGTATTCGGCTCGAAGCTCTTGCGTCTGCATTATCATCCTCTCTGAAATGATCACCGGGCATCTTACGAATGAACGGACATTGCCATCGGATCCATGTCACCGGTCGACTCAATACCACATCGACGATGAAGTTCATCAACGATCAACTGTGCGCAGAATCGCCCTCGGCTGACATCCGGAACAAATGAAAGTGTCGGCCCGAAAGGACTCGCCTTTCGAAGCTGGATTGTGGCATACGGAGGGTTGTTCCGTTTCCTGAACCGAATCGATTCGATCTGCGCCAGCGGGACGCAGATCTCCAGGCCGTTGCGTTTGCACATCAGTCTGTCGTCGTCCATCCAGACTTCCGTGCACAATCCCGGCAGAAAATATTCCCAGGACGACCGTAACAACGACAGCAGAATGAGCGGGACAATCACCGGCAATGCCAGCAACCAAAGGCCGGTTGAGACCAGCACCAGCGCGAGAATCAGATGGATCCGGCCCGGCGTTCGAAGTCTGTTGAGGGTCGGATAGGTTTCGAGCAACTTGTGCGGAATAGGGTGCAAATCCGAAGTGATCTTTTTCATGGCAAACTCTGCTGTGGTTTTACACGAGCCTCACCGAGATGTTGTTGGGCAATCAATGACTCGAACGCAAACCGCAGCGGTTTCGGACAATGAATCCGGATTCGGTGTCTGTGGATTAACCTCCCGATTGCCACTTGACTCCATACCAACCAGTCGGTACCCTACAAACCGACTGGTTGGTATGGAGGTGAAATGTCAGAAAATGCGAGGCTAAAGCTATTCGACGCCATTTGCGATCTCGTGCTTGAACGCGGGTACGGTGGAACTTCCGTCGACGCCATTTGCGAGCGAGCGAACGTTTCGAAAGGAAGCTTCTTTCATCATTTCCCCTCCAAGGAGGCTGCGGCCTGCGAAACACTTGACCACTGGATGACGGCGATGGTGGAGCGTGCTCGCGCGAGCGGCTTTATGGAGCAAGCCTCTGCGGTCGACCGACTACTGACATACCTCAATCTCATGGCGAGCCTGTTGGAGTCACCAACATCTCCGAAAGGGTGTCTGCTGGGAACACTTGCTCTTGAGCTTTCTGATACGCATCCACAAGTGCGAGAACGAGCGGCTCATTACTTCGAGCAGTGGAGCGGCATGCTTGAAAGCCTCATTGCTGATGCACTGGCTGCCAACGACGGGTGCCCGAAACCTCGGGCGCTGGCCGACTACTTCATCGCCTCACTCGAAGGATCCATCCTGCTGGCCAGAACTCGCCAGGAACCTTCACTGGTTCGGAAGAGTGTCCATCATTTTCGTGACTACGTTCTTGGGATGATTCCGGGGGCAGGACCATCGGAGCTCTCAGTGGAACGTGAAGATTCTTAGTTAGCAGCCTGTTGGAAAACCGGACTGGCTCAAGCAGGAGACCTGAAAACATGACGGTTTCCGGTCGTCCTGCATCGCTGTCCCGGTTTTTCAACGGTCAGTTAGCATCGCCGTACGCCTGTCGTACGACCCGTTGAAGAAATGAGTCCGATGCGTCAGCAAGCGATTGATGGCCATTGAAAGCCTTTGAAAACGTCACTCGCTTACGCGGCAGGGGGCCCTCCGTATGGTTTGTCAACTGGCCGTCGGCGTTATCCGATCTGGTCGATTGTTCTGTCACGTCGATTGTTCTGTCACACTGAACTGGTTTGTTTGGGAGAAAACGATGAGCACTGTTGATTATCTGCGTCACGGCCTGGAAGCAGGCCGCATGTTGATCATGAAACTGATCGACGACATGAAAGATGCACCACTACAAATGCCGACCGCGAACGGTGGAAATCCACCGCTCTGGATTCTCGGCCATCTTGCTTATGCCGAGTCAAATATTATCGAACACATAATCAGAGGTAACGACAATCCGCTGCTGGAATGGAAGAAGGTCTTTGGTGCGCAGACTGAGCCGTCTGCGAATCCTGAAGATTACCCGGCATGGGATGACGTACGAAAACAATCTGATGAGATTCGAGAGGCAACTCTGAGATTCCTGGATGGCCTGAGTGATGAAGATCTGGCGAAACCGACCCGGAATCCACCACCTGGTCGTGAGGCCATGTTCGGCACCATCGGAGCCTGCCTGGTGACGATGTCCATGCACACCATGATGCACTATGGTCAGGTCGCAGATGCGCGACGAATGGCAGGCCGCGCTCCCATCAACGCGTAATCCGAAATCGGCAGCTGCGTTGCTTTACCAGCTGTGTGTTTGAGCCATTCTCCGAACGGCTCAGAAGCATTCTCGCAATGCATTCTGAGCCTTCTTTTGTTGGTGTACGGGCGCGTTACGCCGACCATGGGTCGACGCTGGTTGCCTTTCCTCCAGGGATTCACAATCATTCGCTTCGGCCAGGATTCACGATTATTTTGGCCTGCAACTCAACATCAGCAGAGACCCACCCACATGCTACCGTCGCTCCATCTGACTCGATTCTCTCAGATTGCCTTACTGACGCTCTTCTTCGTCCTTCATGCATCATTTTATCCGGCCGCCCGCGCCGAGTTTTTTGAAGCAGATCTGATTGTCTACGGTGGCACATCGTCGGGCGTCATTGCCGCTGTGCAGGCAAAGAAAATGGGTAAGAGCGTGATCATTGTCGGCCCGGATCAACATCTGGGCGGCCTGACCGCAGGGGGGCTTGGCTTTACGGACACAGGTAACAAAGCCGTCATCGGTGGATTGTCTCGCGACTTTTATCATCGCATCTGGAAGGCCTATCAAAAGCCGGACGCATGGAAGTGGCAGGACCAATCGGAATATGGCAACAAAGGGCAGGGGACACCGGCCATTGATGGCGAGAATCGCACGATGTGGATCTTCGAACCACACGTCGCGGAACAGGTCTTTGAAGATTTTGTAAGCGAGTTCCGGATTCCCGTTCATCGCAACGAATGGCTCGATCGAAACGACGGCGTAAAAAAGAAAGGAGCGAGAATTACCAGCATCACGATGTTATCCGGTAATACCTATTCGGGTCGCATGTTTATCGATGCGACCTACGAAGGGGACCTGATGGCAGCCGCTGGTGTGGATTACCACGTTGGTCGGGAAGCCAATTCGGTCTACGGTGAAAACTGGAATGGCGTTCAGGTGGGTGTTCTGCATCATCGTCATCATTTCGGAGCCGTGAAGCAAAAAATCAGTCCCTATGTTATTCCCGGCGACCCGACCTCCGGAGTCCTGCCCCGAATCAGCACAGAACCGCCGGGAAACTATGGCGAAGCAGATCATCGCGTCCAGGCCTACTGCTATCGATATTGCGCGACGGACCATCCGGAGAACCGCATTCCCTTCCCCAAACCGGAAGGCTACGACCCCGCTCAATACGAGTTGCTTCTGCGCATTTATGAGGCGGGGTGGCGTGAGACTTTCAATAAGTTTGATCCACTGCCGAATCACAAGACTGACACAAACAACCATGGCCCCTTCAGTACCGATAACATCGGGATGAACTATGACTATCCCGATGCATCTTACGAACGTCGGCAGGAAATTCTGGACGAACATCGGCAGTACCAGCAGGGATGGCTCTACTTTGTGGCAAATGATCCGCGGGTTCCGGCTGAAGTCCGGGAACAAATGCAGAACTGGGGACTGCCATCGGACGAATTCAAAGACAATGGTCACTGGCCTCACCAGATCTACGTTCGCGAAGCGCGGCGCATGATTGGACATTTCGTCATGACAGAAAATGAATTGACGAAGAAGAAGCCAACACCGGACTCCGTTGGTATGGGCAGCTACACGATCGATTCGCATAACGTGCAGCGTTACATCACGCCAGATGGTTACGTGCAGAATGAAGGTGACATCGGCGTGGGAATCAGCCCGTATGCAATTGCTTATGGAGCGTTGATCCCCAGGCAGGAACAGGCCGAAAACCTACTTGTCAGCGTATGCGTCAGCAGCTCACATATCGCATTTGGCAGTATCCGAATGGAGCCGGTCTTCATGATTCTCGGCCAGAGCGCAGCAACCGCCGCGGTAATGGCGATTGAAAACAGGGTTCCGGTGCAGAACGTTGCTTATGATGAACTCCGAGAGAAGTTGCTGATGGATGGCCAGGTACTGACATATGCGAGTGCATCATCAGGTGGACATCCGCATTCTCAAAAAGCCTTTGTTGAACCGTCGAGCCTGCCAGGCATCGTCGTCGATGACGATGACGCGATCTTCACCGGCGAATGGAGGGTGAGCAGTGCATCGAACTACTACGTGGCGAATGGATACCGACATGATAACGCCGCAAAAGACGGCAAGGCATCCGTAACGTTTCAAACATCGCTGGAAAAGACCGGGATGTACGATGTACGAATCTGTTGGCCGCCTAATTCCAATCGATCTTCCAGTGTCAGGATTGAAGTCTCAACGGTATCCGGCACAAGGACGATTACCATCGATCAGAGAAAGCCTCCTGAGGGCAATGATCATTTTCAGCTGCTGGGGACCTTTCCGTTTTCATCCGACAAACCAGCACAGGTGACGATCAGCAACAGCGGAACCGATGGCTACGTCGTCGTCGATGCAGTGCAGTGGATCGCAAGATGAAACTTCCCGGGTATTTCTTTATCGGGGCCGGTCTGAGCAACCGGAGAGCCATGATTCGCGCGGGATACTGTTTGCTATCTATAGAGTATCGTTCGCGCGAACCCTGACTGACTTGGCTCCGGCTGCCTGGCTCTGAAAATCAAAACGGCGGCGGGCTATTCGGAAGGAGGTCGATTTTCCCCTGAAGGACGGCCATCGCGAGGAGGGCGACCTCGACCATCCCGACCACCCGGCGCATCATCCGGTCCTGGAGGTCGACCTGCTCCCTGAGGGGGTCGGCGGGTGATGAAGTCCCGGGCGAATTCAAGCAACTCGTCCCGGCCCAGTTTCCCATCACCATCCGCGTCAAAACGCATTGCCTCCGCGACGAGTCGCTCGGGGCTCGGAGGACCGCCATCTCGAGGACCGCCATCTCGAGGACCACCGTCTCGAGGACCGCCGTCTCGAGGACCGCCGTCTCGAGGACCACCGTCTCGAGGACCACCGTCTCGAGGACCTCTTCCTTCGGGGGCAGGTGGCCGAGTCTCTTCGTCACTCAGCTTTCCGTCGCCATTCTTATCAAGAGTCAACAAGGACGCCTTCGCGTTCTCAAGTTCCTCGGCTGAAATTACGTGATCGCCATTCGTATCCAGCGCTTCCATAAATGGATTGGGTGGCGGTGGATTTCGCTCCCGCGGTCCACGCTCGCCGGGAGGTGGTCCATCCGGCCGTCCACCTTCTGGTGGTTGTGCCAGAACAACTGTTGCGACACTGAGTAAACCAGCAAAGGCCGACGTGTATAGGATTCTTTTCATATTCGATCTCTCCACAATCTTCTTTGAACTCGGCTGAACAACCAATGCTCAGGCGACTCCAGCCACTCTAACACAACAACCTTAAGCCAGCGTGAAGCAGAAGCTGTTTTTTGAATTCGTCCCCGAACGGATCATGGCTGTTCTTGACGATTGCCTTTCACTACGCTTCCGGGCATTGACGACTCCGATGTGATCATCCGAATTTTCCAGGAGAACCATTCAGGTGGCAGACGATGTTTGGCTTTCTTAAACCAGCAGCAAAGTTGCCGCTTTGGCGGCAAAGCTACGCCCGCATTTGCCAGACACAGCGCCGCCTGTTTGGCATGATGTCTTTGCCATTTCTTAGCTACGAAGCAACATTTGTTTACAGACTGGCCATTGAAAAACAACTGATTCCGGAACTGCCCTCGGCGTCTCCGGAATGCTGTCGCCTGAAACGGCTGAAGAATCCGGAACAGCAGCCCGATTACGCAGCGGCTTCGCTGTCAGCAGCATTCGGCATGCTGCTGGCCGGAATCAAACTGAACGACGATGTCGCAGATCACGGACGATGGCACAACCGTTTGCTGCTGTTCAAATACCAAAGACAAATCAGGATGGCTTCGGAAATCCTCGAAGTTGCCAACCCGGGGATCAAGCGTCAGATTCAGAACATCCTGATGGAACATCATCAGCTTGAATCCGGCAGACGAGTAGAGTTGTCTGATTATATACGGCCAACAGGAAATGGATTCGCATTGTTGTTCAGATCCATTGCGATGGCACTGAACGCAACCGATGACATTGCAGACGATTTCGAAAAGATCGGTCGAAGTACAGGACGTGCGCTGATTGCATGGGATTGCGCAGCTGACTTTCATCACGATCAGATTTATGGTGAATTCAATCCGTTGAGAAATGCGCTGGAGGTTGAGAACTCCCTGCGCACTTGTTTGCTGGAACTCGCCCGTGCCGGATGGGCCTTACCATCGCAAGATTCTGTGTGTCGCCAGGTCCTTGAGGATTTGACACGAAGAGTCAACCATCGCCTGCATCATCCCGATCACATCTGTCGGACCACACGGCTCGAACGATGGGGTTTGGTCCGAGCCAAACGTTATCAGTATGCGCGATGCGATTGCTGCGAAGCTTTTTGTGCAGTGGGAGAATGCGGCGAATGCGCCTGTGCCGGGGCCGAAGGCGCTGCGGAGGGCGCAGCATGTGCTGGATGTGATTGCTGCTCGGACGGCTTCTGTTGCTGGGCTGGCAGCGGATGCGATCCATGCTGTTATGAATCGCCTAAGCCAGGGGCTGCCGGAGAGAACAAAGCCACTTCGACAAGAGAATGCGCTTATGAAAGGTTCCGGGGCAAACACGGACTGACCTATGGAGATCTTTCGCCAGAAGGATTCGTCATGGTTGAGGAAACCAGAATTCCGGCGAGATCGGAAGGTGGATTCTGGCTGGGGAATAAGACGCGAATTCTGGTTATTGATGCAGATTCACTCGGTGTGGTTGTCCGGCCTGATTCGAACGAATCTGAAGAAACGGGATGAATCACACAGTAAGAATCGACGGCAGACTATGACGCTTCCATTCCGGGGTCTGCAGTCGCAAATTTTTGCTGGCTGACCGGTTCGAATTCACCCGTGGTGCCACTGTGCAGATAGGTGGTTACGCAAAAATGCCCCTCGAATATCTCGATGTGATTCAACGAGTTCGCCTGGCGTTCGCGACCACGTCCACGGCTCGAAGTCGTCGTTCCGGAATGAACAATCAGGATTCCACTGCCACCAGTTTCTTCGTGGAAATAAAAGTCCTGAGACCGACCTGTGTATGCGCGATGCAGATGGCCACCAAGAATCAATCGCACCCCCATCGACTGGAGACGTCGTAATGCCTGTCCAGCCCCCCACATCACCTTGTCGCGCAGACGGTCAGGAGCCGGAATGAACGGGTGATGGCAAACGACCACGCGCAGCAACGATTCGGGGGAATTCTGAAAGACCGCTTCGCAGGCATCCAGTTGTTGACTGGATACCCAGCCATTACTGATCGCAGTATGGGGTGCTGAGGAATTCAGTCCCGCAAGAATCGCAGACGGCAAAACGAGTACTGGATTCAAATCCTTTGAAATGATCGCTCGATAGTTTCGATAAGGATCGACCATACGTTCCACGAATCGATACAGCGGCACATCGTGGTTGCCCGGTATAACCATCCGGGGAACAGCGGGAAGCCGACTCAAAAATACTTTCGCCTGTTCAAACTGCTCTCGCCTGGCTCGCTGGGTCAGATCTCCGCTGATTATAACAGCGTCTGCAGCGATCGTGGGGGCCAGTCGCAGCACTGCTTCGGCGACTTCGACTCGAAACGGGGGGCCAAAATGGAGATCGGAAATCTGCAGCAGACTCAAACGTAGTTTCGTATCCGGAAACACCGACACTGCAATCCCTTTGCACACGCCCAGTCACAAATATGAACCTCCGGAAGACAGTCGAGCGGTTAGCGGACGACCCGCCTGAACTCGGAGGGATGGCAAAATAAACCCTCCAGTGCATTTGCCATGGAGGGTTCGCGATCGTTTAAGTCTTTGCCCTGACTACGCCTGAATCACAACGGCACTCGCCTGGCCCATCCGTGTGACGCTCGTCTTCAGAAACAGTTTGTTTGAGCTGGCCAGATGCTGACCATGAACGATGTTCAGGGCAGCATCCGGATCGGAATTTTCAAAGTTGAGTGTGCGTGGGACAACACCATTCTTCAAAGCAAGGAGAGAAGATGCAACTTCACAGAGCCCGGCTCCACTGCCGGAGCTTCCCATGTAACTCTTGAGTGCTGTTACCGGCATGCTGTCTGCGGCACTGCCCAGCAGTCGACGCAGACCTGCGGCCTCCATCTTGTCGCGCTGAGGATGTCCGGAGGCACACGCAGAGATATGGCCAAGTCCGGAAGCTTCGACACCCGCGTTGCGGAGTGCGGCAGACGCAGCCTGATACACAGCCGTTGCTTCATCAATTGTTCCGTCTTTTGAGATAACGGTACTTGCGCCACATCCCAGCAAAGTCCCGAGAATCTTTGCGCCTCTGGCTTCTGCATGAGCGCGATCTTCAAGGATCAGGGTGCAGGAAGCTTCTGCAAGAACTTCTCCGGTTCTGTCTCGATCGAAGGGGCGACATCGAGATTCAGCTGGACCTGTGGCCAACGGATCCCAGTTTGCGTACTGTGCCGCTTTCGCAACCTGCAACCGGGTCCCGGTTGTTCCGGTGATCATCACATCTGCACGATTGCGTCGAATGATGTTGGCAGCCTCTGCAATTGCGAGACAACCCGAAGCTTCGTCGTGCGTGATGGAATTATTGGGGCCACGCGCATCAACGGCGATTCCGATGTGGCACCCTGGCATGTTAGGCAGGTATCGCAGTAACCAAAGGGGTTCCATTCCAGTGATGCCGACTTCGCCCCATTTATCGAAGTCAAAACACATGCGGCCGTTTCGTTCAGACAACGATTTCACAGCTGCACCGACCAGCACTTCCGGAGGGCTGGACATCAGATTTGCCCCGAAGTCGACGCCCATTCGTTCCGGGGCGATGGATCCTTCGGCGATGCCAGCATCAGCCACTGCCTGAATTGCCGACGCGACGCCCAGTTGGATATCGCGGCACATCACCTTCAGGTTCTTGCGGAGCGCCTTCAGGTGAATCTTCCGTGTGGATTCATCATTGAAGTCGGCGACTTCTCCACCGACGAGGTCAGGAGTTCCAACGTATGGCAGCAGCTGAACTTTGGAGATGCCGGAACGGCCTTCCGATATGCTCGACCAAAAGGCATCTCGACCAATGCCGAGCGGAGAGACAACTCCGATTCCGGTGATAACAACTTCTCGTGCTGACGAATTCGACATGAAGATAGCTCAGCCCAAAACAGATTCGTTGACCCAGGTGGCATCCCCAGCAGATGCCAACGGCTGATGGCAGTCGTGCGACCGTTTTTAATCACTCTGTATTTCGATCATTCTGAGTGATCAGGTTTGGTGAATCCCCATTCGCCAAACCTAAAACCTCCGCAAAACGCGACGCAGTTTAGCAACCGACAGAGTTTGATTCATCGCGATTACCGCAAATTACGCCAACAGACGCCAGTTCGTGCCGATTCACGGCGTTGCAGCTATTCGAGGGCGGAAAAGACTATGCAGGCATTATGGCCCCCAAAACCGAAACTGTTTTTCATCACCTTGCCAACTCGCATGTTTCTGGCACTGTGCGGCACATAGTCCAGGTCACACGCTTCGTCGGGAGTCTCAAGATTCCCCGTTGGCGGAACTTTTTGTTCACCAATTGCCTTTACACAAAACGCTGACTCGACGCCACCCGAAGCCCCCAGCAGATGCCCCGTTTGACCTTTTGTGCTCGAAATTGCCAGGCCATCCGCGTGGCTCCCGAAGACAGATCGGATCGCATTTGATTCTGCCACATCGCCCAGCGGCGTGCTGGTGCCGTGCGCATTGATGTAATCGATTGCGTCAGGATTGATTCCGGCATCGCAAATAGCCGCGTTCATGGCGTACGCCGCGCCGATTCCACGCGGATCTGGTGCCGTCAGGTGCGTGGCATCGGAAGACATTCCGTATCCGATGATTTCTGCCAGTATGTTCGCACCGCGTTTGCGGGCAAACTCCAATTCTTCCAGAACCAGAATGCCGGCTCCTTCCGACAAAACGAACCCATCGCGATCCTGGTCGAATGGGCGACTGGCTTCCTGCGGGGCTTCATTACGAGTCGACAACGCCTGCATTCTGGCAAACCCGGCAATGCCCATCGGTGTCAACCCGGCTTCAGTTCCTCCGCTGACCATTACATCAGCAACACCGTGTTGAATCAGTCGGAACGCGTCGCCAATCGCATTCGTTCCCGATGCACATGCCGTACAGACTGCGGTATTTGGACCGCGCAGACCCCAGCGCACGGAGATATTACCACTGGCCGCGTTGATAATGAGCTTCGGAATCATGAATGCGGAAATTCGTTCCGGGCCGCGATCGAAGAGTCGAGAATGCTGATCTTCAATCTCATCCAAACCACCAATCCCGCTACCGACCAGAACGCCGTATCGGTAGGGGTCGCCCAGAGAGAAATCAATCCCTGAATGCTGAATCGCAAAATGGGCGGCGACAAGTGAAAACTGAGCGAAACGGTCGATGCGCCTCACATCGCGGGAATCAAAGTCCAGATAGTCCGCCGCGTTGAACTGCTTGATTTCGCCGCCAAACCGCACTTTGAAATCGCGACAATCGAACCGCTGAATGGGCGAGACTCCGCTCTGACCTTCGCAGACAGCTTTCCAGACTCTTTCGACGCAGCAACCAAGCGGCGTAACAACGCCAAGCCCTGTCACTACAACTCTACGTCGTGACATGATGGTGTTCGCCGCGGTTCAGGAGGACTGACAGAGAATGGACATGCACATCAAATCAGACTGGGTACGAGGTCAAATCAACATCTGCCGGGAGAGACTCAACAAAAAAGGCGAATGCCGCGCCGTCAAAACACGGTCACAGCGACATCCGCCTGTCTTCTGGTATCTATCGATCTGACCAGAGCAAACCGCTTACGATTTGCCTTCGATGTAGGTGATTGCGTCACCGACGGTCTTAATTTTGTCGTAGTCTTCGTCCGGAATCTTGACGTCAAATTCGTCTTCCAGAGCCATCACCAGTTCGACGATGTCCAGCGAATCAGCCTTCAGATCGTCAACGAATGAGCTGGGGCGGACGATTTCTTCTTTGGGAACGTTCAGCTGATCGCTGACGATATCGATGACTTTTTCTTCAATAGACACTGATCACTTCCTCCATCCCGAACGCCTGTTTCGATGCCATCATCGGGGCAATAATCGGGGGCAAATAGATGCTTGCAGTCATTAACAACTGTGACTGCAACGGCAACGCCTTTGCTAAGCCACGAATTGAGCGGAAGATATATCGGGTTTGCGAAATGATGTAAACCCGATCATTCACACCCCGGTCTCCAATTCCAAATCTCAGCAGGAGAGGACGTTTGGAGCCCGGAGGCAAAGTCCTGCCCGTCAGATTCCAGCGGTGTCGTCAAACGAATCATTGACCGTGTTACAGGCAGTCTTCCGGCTGATGCGCTTCAGCAGCCCCTTAAGCACTTTGCCCGGGCCAACTTCGTAAAAGTCTGAACAACCTTCCGCCAGCAGGTAATTCATCGAATCTTCCCAGCGAACAGGGTTGATAACCTGCTGCACCAGCAGTTGCCGAATTTCCTCCGGGTCCGAATGCGGCCGGGCATCGACATTCGATATCACAGGAATGCGTGGCGATGAAATGCGAACCCCAGCAAGCGCGTCGGCCAGTGACTGGTCAGCGGGACTCATAATCTCGGTATGAAAAGCACCGGCCACGGCCAGAGGAATCGCTCGGCCTCCAGCCTCCCCTGCGAGCTCGGCAGCCCGTTCGCAACCAGCCTTTTCACCGCTGACAACCAGATTACCAGGACACAGATAATTCGCGATCCGAACCCGGCCCGTTTCAGAAGCCTGCTCGCAGATTTCCTCCACCTTTTCGCGATCCAGCAGGAGAATACTCACCATGCCGGAAGGCGTTGCCTCTGCGGCCGCCTGCATCGCCTGACCGCGTCGCTGGACCACTCGAAGTCCATCTTCGAATGACATCGCATCGGCAAACACCAGGGCGGTGTATTCTCCCAGACTCAAGCCGGCGGTCATTTCGCAGCTTTCGGCCACACCAGGACTGTCGGTCCTCAACTTTTCCAGAGCCGCCAGGCTGGTCACAAAGAGTGCCGGCTGACTGATATCCGTCGAATCCAGTTTCTCGGCAGGGCCATCGAAGCATAACCGGGCAAGATCGAAGCCCAGAATTTGCCCGGCCTGTTCGTACATTTCCCGGACCCGCGGGTACTGTTCGGCCATTCGGCGTCCCATGCCCACGTGCTGTGCCCCCTGGCCCGGAAAAAGAAGTGCGGTGCGAGACATCACAAATCACCTTTCAATGAACGGGTTACCGCAGGCAGTTGCTGGCCGACTAAATGGCGGTTGGCAGATCCGTGGCCGGATTCAAATGAGGCCCGTAGAGATCAGGCCTGATCAGATTTCAAAGGATGGGCCGCTATATGATCCATGATCTGAGCGTTGATATGATTCTCGTTGATCTGCGTCGCCATCTTCAGAGCGTTGCTGATCGAATCGCCATCACTGGACCCGTGACAAATGATGCAGACCCCATCAATGCCAAGCAAAGGCGCGCCGCCGGATTCCTGATACCGAAACTGTTGCGTCAGTTCGCTGAGCGTTCTGGCGGCAAGGTCGCGTTCCGTGGTCAACGTCTTCAAAAGCGCGCCGCCAACAGTCCGCAACAGAAACTCAGCCATCCCTTCGCTGACCTTCAAGACCACGTTGCCTACGAAACCCTCACAGATCAGCACATCGGCCTCACCATGGTAAAGGCCTCGACCTTCTACGTTCCCCACGTAAAGATGACGCAAAGGAGAACTGCACAGGAAGGAGTGCGTTTCACGGTAAAGTTCGTTTCCTTTGCCGTCTTCGCTTCCAATATTCATCAGACCAACGCGCGGCGACGCTATCCCCAGCATTTCCCGGGCATAAATCGAACCCATCATGCCGTACTGATACAGATGTTCCGGCCTGGCAGCCGGGTTAGCACCGACATCCATCAGCACACAGGGCCCGCTCAACGTTGGCAGCGTGACGGCGATGCCGGGGCGTTTGATTCCTTTCAGGAACAGACGGGTTCTCAGCCCGGCAGCGACAACTGCCCCCGTGTTTCCGGCACTGACAACGGCATCGGCATCCCCGGAGGCCATCAATTGCCAGCATCTTGCGATGGAGCAATTCGGTTTTTCCCGGAGCGCGACGGTCGGCTTTTCCTCCATCCCGACGACGCCCTCAGATTCTACGATTTTCACAGAATCGGGTACGCCACCAGCGGATGCAATCTCCTGCTCCAGGGGCGCGCGATCGCCCACCAGAAGGATCTCAAGACCTGGGATCTTTCCAACAGCGTCAATCGCACCAATGATGTTGGGAGCCGGGGCGAAGTCGCCCCCCATCGCATCCAACGCGATTCGCATGAATTCTAATCCTCAGCGTCCTCAACCATGGTTCGGCCCTGGTAGTAGCCGCAGGTTGGGCACACAACATGAGTCGGAACCATGGTTGCACACTGTGGACATTTCGCCAACTGCCGCGGTTTTACTGCGTTGTGGCTGTTTCGCTTACGCGATCGTGACTTTGACTGCCTTCTCTTGGGAACGGCCATGACTGCCTCACCAGATCTGATTTACTTGTTAACCAACCAGCCTTCATTCGCCAGACGACTGTCATCGTAGCAAACGTCGAAAACACACAATCGTCCGTCGACCGACTTCCTCATCAGAATCACAGCTTTCGACCTCTCACTTTCCACCAGAAAGAAAAAAGTCGCAGACACCGACAAGTTTAGTTGACAAATGTGCATCTACCCCGCGCGGGAAGCGGGAATCGTGCCAAACGGCGTGTGTTATGTCAAGGACGAGTCTCTGAATCGGCCGCGGATCACCCATTCCAGGAGACTCAGGACGTGCAAGTGCCGACTAAAGGGTGTATAGTCACCCTGCGTTCACGAATCTGGTCTCCGCCAGGAATCCGGCCCCGGTCAGGAATCTGGTTTCACCGGTAAAGTGCCGCGCCCGCCGATCTCTCCCACCATAGCGTTCGCCTTTTGGCAGTTGCTGGCCCATCCCTCAACTGCAGGCAAGGGTGTCTGCCCGATGAAGCCAAACCCAGCCATCATCTCATCACTCCGTGCCGCGGTCGTCATTGCGATGTCCTGTGTGGCAGTTCAACCATCTTTCGGGGCAGAGACTCCGTCGCTCCAGAATCCGCCTGCTGAAACGGTCGATTTTGAGAATGAAGTGGTGCCGATACTGACGCGATTCGGATGCAATAGCGGCCCCTGCCATGGAAAGTCGCGAGGCCAGGGAGGATTGCAGCTTTCGCTTCTGGGTTTCGATCCTCAATTCGATTTTGACGCCATTGTAAAAGAAGGGCGAGGGCGTCGTATCTTTGCGGCGTCGCCAGCTTCCAGCTTGTTTCTGCAAAAGCCAACAGGGGAAGTTCCCCACGGTGGTGGCCGGCGACTGGATCGTTCCGGCAAAGAGCACGAGGTACTGGTCAACTGGATTCGGCAGGGCATGCCCCGCAGGGCTCCCGACGCACCGACGCTCGAAAGAGTTACGGTCTCTCCCGAGTCCGTCGTCCTGAAGAACGGCGAAACCGGCACACTGACCGTCACTGCTCATTACAATGACGGAACAAGCCGCGACGTTACATCACTGAGTCAATTCCAGTCCAATGAATCACCCATCGTCAGCGTGGACGACAACGGGAATTTCGAAGCTGGCCAAATCACCGGAGAAGCGGCATTGATGGCGCGGTTTCTGGGCCAGTTTGCCGTTTGCATGGCTGCGGTACCTATGCCGGGTGAAGTCGATGCAGAGCGATACGCCAGCCTTCCTCAGCGCAATTTCATCGATGGACTCGTCTGGCAGAAACTTCAGCGACTGCACATTACGCCCTCAGAAATCTGTGATGATCATACGTTTCTGCGGCGAGCCACCACGGATATCTGCGGACGGGTGCCTACGTCCAGTGAAGTTGCAGACTTTCTGGCCGACACATCGACGGACAAGCGTTCGCAACTGATCGATCGGTTGCTTCAGGAACCAGACTTCGCGGACCACTGGGCCAACAAATGGATGGACCTGCTTCGCCCCAATCCGTATCACGTCGGCATCAAGACAGTCTTGAACTACGATAACTGGATTCGACAGGCGTTTCGCGAGCGACGTCCCTGGGATCAGTTCGCACGTGACCTGATCGCATCCACCGGCAGCACCTGGCGAGACGGAGCGCCAACGATGTATCGCGACCGTCGAACCCCCGAAGAACAGACAACTCTGGTTAGCCAGTTGTTTATCGGTGTTCGACTGGAATGCGCAAAGTGTCATCACCATCCGTTTGAAGTCTGGGGACAAGACGATTTCTACAGTTTTGCCGCATACTTCGCGAAAATCGGTCGCAAGGGAACAGGCATCTCTGCACCGATCTCCGGTTCCGAAGAATATTTCTTTCCCGGTACCAAAGGGACTGTCAAACATCCCATCACCGGCGAAGTGATGACCCCCAAACCCCTCTTCGGCAATGCGGTAGTGAACGAGGACGAATCTGACCCCAGAGCAGTGCTGGCCAGATGGATTACCTCTCCCGAAAATCATTTGTTTGCTCAGGTGATGGCAAATCGAATCTGGGCAGACCTGATGGGGCGGGGAATCGTTGAACCGGTGGATGACTTCCGCGCGACAAATCCTCCGTCAAACCCCGAACTCATCGCCGCACTAGGAGACCACTTTCGCGACTCCGGATACTCGATCGCCGAACTGGTTCGAACCATCGCCAATTCGCATGTGTACCAGCTGAGCTCTCTGCCTTCGGATCGCAACATCACGGACACGCGGTACTATTCGCGGCATTACCGACAGCGACTGAGAGCTGAAGTTCTACTGGATGCCTTCGCGCAGATTACGGGAATGCCCCAGGATTTCCCCGCGATGCCGCCGGGCACGAACGCCCGACAAATCTGGACACATCGGACGGCGTCCCTGTTTCTGGATACGTTCGGTCGACCCGACCCGAATCAGGACCCTCCCTGTGAGCGAATCACCGAGCAAACCGTTGTCCAAAGCCTGCACCTGATGAACAACGAAGAGCTGCATCGGGATTTGACGAACGATCAGAGTAATGCCGCGAAACTCGCTGCCAGCGAGAAAACGCCGGAAGAAGTCACCACTGAAATCTATCGTCTCGTCTTTGGACGGAACCCTTCGGCAGAGGAAATCGAGTTCATTCGATCTTTGCTGGAAGCTGAGGGAGCCAACCGACGTCAGGTGATCGAAGATGTGATGTGGTCTATGTTGAATTCTCCTGAATTTGTCCTGCAGGATTGATCTGATGAGTTTGCACAAGAACTGCGAAGGAGCAACGCGTCGCGACTGCCTTCAATTTGGCGTTGGCGCGTTGCTGGGCACTGGGTTGGTGGGCAGCCTGAGGGCACGCGGAGAAGCCACGCGGAAGGGCGGCGGACCCAAAGCCAAAGCCACCAGTTGTATTCTGATCTGGATGGATGGTGGCCCGACGCATTTCGAAACCTTCGACCCCAAGCCCGACGCGCCGGTGGAATATCGCGGCGAATTCACACACATTCAAACAGCGGTTTCGGGGGTCAACTATTCCGAACACATGGTCAGGCTGGCTGCAACGCTGGATGACTACGCAATGATTCGTTCGATCCGGCATAATCAGGGCAACCACGGCGCTGGCAATCATTACATGATGACAGGAGCTCCGCCACGGATTCCGGTTGGATGCGGCGCATTCGTCAGTTTCCATCCCAGTATGGGCTCAGTGGTCGCCAGAGAACTGGGCCGAGACAATGGACTTCCAAACTACTTCAGCATGCCACAAATGAGCCGGTCAGGCGGACCGAATTTTCTGGGAGCAAAGTACGCACCATTCGTGGTGAGCGACGATCCGAACCGAGACAAGTTTCGTGTTCGAGATGTGGCTCTGCCTCGTGATCTGGCCGAAGCACGGTTCTCCACACGAACCGATTTAAGATCGAAGATTGATCGAATGGTTCGTCTCAACGACGAAGCATCGGGGGATCCTGCAGTATCCTTTGACGACTATTTTCAGCAGGGCTACGACCTCGTCACCAGTCCCGAAGCACAGCGGGCCTTCGACATCAGCCAGGAACCGGATGAAGTCCGTGATCGATACGGGCGAAACGGTCTGGGACAGCGATGCCTTCTGGCAAGACGACTCGTCGAAGCCGGCGTTCCATTCATTACTGTTTACGACGGCGGATGGGATCACCATTCCAACATCTTTGGGGCATTGCGAAAACGTCTGCCCGACTGGGACAACAGTGTTGCCACTTTGATTCAGGATTTGAAAGAACGAGGGCTGCTCGATTCGACACTGGTTGTCGCACTAGGTGAGTTTGGCCGCACCCCGACGATCTCAACATTGTCGGGCCAGAACACACCCGGGCGAGACCACTGGGCAAATGCGATGAGCGTTCTGATGGCCGGCGGTGGAACTCCCGGAGGTACAGTAGTCGGCTCAACCGATCGCAAAGGTCACTCAGCTCTCGAGAACGTCCTTGCGCCGGAGAACTTTGTTTCGACCGTCTACTGGAAGTTGGGGATCGATCCCAATACGGTCCTTTACACACCTCAAGGTCGCCCGGCACACCTGGTCAGCGATCCGAATCCGATCAGAGAACTGATTTAGCCGACAGAGCTGATCAGATCTGAGGTTTGGGGGCATGGTTGACGACCGCAACCCGGCTTTGCACTGAGCATTTCTGTACGGCATCAACGCCATTCTGTAACAAAACCGAAAACACGACGCCTGGAAACCAATGTCAACGGTTGAAACCGTTTTTTGGTTCGGTGTTTGAAGCCCCGGGAGAGTTACGATGTCTCAGAATCAAACCAGCAACAGTAGCCAGAACGATAGTCAGCGAGAACAGAGCGAAATTCGATCGGAGCTTCAGGAATTCGCTCGATTGCTCGAAGTGTGTTTTGGTGAGATTGAATACTAACCGGGCCTGGCCTAACCCAACTGTCCGTTGAAAAATTGGGACTGGCTCGAGCAGGAGACCTGAAGACACGATGGTTTCCAGTCCTGCGTGCATGTCCCGGTTTTTCAATGGATAGCTAAGCCGAAGAAAGCCCCTGCGGCGAAGAAAGCCCCTGCGGTATTGAACCTCAGGGGCTTCCTTATGCGCATAAAGAAAGCCCTTCGTTAGTGAGCAAAGCGCGGGGACTGAACGATGAAAGGAATTGGGGAAAGCTCAAACGGATGGGTCAACCGTCTTCGCAAGTGTATTCTTCGTTCAACACTAAGCTCAGCTTGACCGAAGGGCTAGCTGGGTATCTCTGGACACTGCATTCATTGTGCCATTAATGCCAATCTACCAGGCTTTTCTGCAAGAATTACCGAAACGCCCGCTGGATCTCCTGTGGGCCTCAGCTTTTGTCGAAAACCCACCAGTTGTTCATGCGGAATATCACGGCGCCGAACATCTCATTTATTGAATTGTCGGCGCTGAACGGATAAGATTGCGCTGAAATCTGTCGGCGCCGAGCGCCGAAATGGACGGGAAACGCCTAATTTGGGTATTTTGCATTGCTCTGGAAGTCTGCAAGACTGTCTGAGAACGCAGTCGACCTGCGTCCAATAGTTGCCATTTCAACCGGAGCTGTTGTGACGTTTAGTGTCGTTGTGCTGTGGTACGTCGCAACATTTCCTGACATTGGCCTGCGTTGTTTGTTGCCAACCCTGCCGACAGAGCACCGTCTGGGTGGAGTGACCATCCAACAACAGCGGTTACCAGACGAGGTATCACCCCAGCCGTCACCTGGTGATCGGTTGGTGGAAGTGAACGGTAAACGCGTTACGACGTTTCTGGACTTTGTCGATCAGCTCATCGCAATTCGATCTGCAAAGATTGCCCCGGGTGGGCAACTTTCCCCGGGTTCTGACCCCAGCGAATTGCCAGTGCCTCCTATCGTCGAGGTATTTGGAACAGAGCCGGATGCAGCAGCGGAGCGGATGGTCGAGATCCGCTTCCACCGTCAGGATAGTGTGAACAAAGGGGGAATGGCCCTCGCGAACCGTATCTATCTGCCGGTGCACCCAGTCGAGATTGTTGATATTTCGATGACGATATTCTGGTTTGTTTGCCAGCTGGCCATTCTGGGAGTTGCGCTGGCGGCTTACTGGCATCGTCCGTTTGACCGGGTGGCACAGAACTTCTGTCTGATGTCCTGTGCATCAATGGGCGCATTCGTCGGGGGATTCCACTGGTGGATCCTCACAGGTTCACCGTTGCTGAACATTCCTTTCATTATCTGTGCCATGCTATTGCCCGCGATGGTGTTGAATTTCTTTCTGGTGTTTCCGGTGGAACCGGAATTCATCCGGGAACGTCGTCGTACTTTTCAGTGGATCTTGTTCGGGCCTGCGGTCTTCATGACCGTCGCTCTTGTGATCGTCTACTGGTCAGCCTGGTGTCTGAACGGAACCACCGGTGTCGACGGAACGCTCAACGCCCTTCAGAAGACAACTCTTCTGGCGAGGTATCTTGCGTGGGGTGGTACAGCCGACCTTGACCTGGTCACTCTGTCCACCTGGCTTCTGTACGCCCTGAGATGCCTGGTACATATTGCAATCGGCATTGCTGCAATCTACTTCATGTTGACGGTAGCCGTGCTGGCAACAAGTTTGTTCCGAATCAACGCTCCTCGGGAACGAAGCCAGGTACTGACCATTCTGGCCGCGGCGGCCATTGCTTCCATCCCCATTGGTTACACGCTGTTCCTGGCGATGTTCGAATCCGTCGCCTTTGCATTGGGAGCTGCACATAAACCAATGTTCGCTGCCAGCATGATCTTTATGGCAGCCTATGCGAACGGGATGTTACGGCATCGGTTAATTCTGGCAGACGACACCCTGGAGAAAAGCCGACGGTACTCCATGATGTCTCTTCTTGTATCCGGAGGATTCTGTACCTGCCTTGCGATAGGTGGTGTTGCCGCTCACGCCTACAACCTGCCGCTGAACTCATCGACGGCTCAGCAGATTTCCCTGTTCCTGATCCTGCTGTTGGCTGCTTCGCTGAGCCTGTGGGTACGCGATCGATTGCAGTCCGTGGTAGACCGCCGATTCTTCAGTGAGAAGTATCAGCTGGACCGAACCCTTCAGCAACTCAACCGCGCGGCTGGTTACCTTGCAGACCCGTCTGTGATGTCGGAAATCACGTTGCGCACCTGTCAGGAAGTCATCGATGCTTCGTCCGCATGTATGTATGTGCGTGACGGATCAGGAGCCTACCGGCTGATTGGTGTGCGATCAGCCCCCGGCGCGCCGTCGACCTTAAAGGCAGAGCGACTTCCGATCACTCGCGCTGACGAAATGGTTGTACAGCGGATACCGTCTATCTCCCGCGTATCGATGTCACCCGTTCAGCAGCTACTGCATGAACTGAAGGCTGAGCTGGCCTGTTTTCTGGAGGATGAAGGCGGATTGCATGGTTTGATTCTGGTTGGTCGTCGCAAGAGCGGTACGCAGTACACGGCTGAGGATATTGCTTTTCTTCATGCCATTGGACAGATGAGCGTGCTGGCATTGCATAGTTCGCGTGCGAATCAGACGATGGCACGCCTGGATGCTGAGCTCAAGGTCAAGGTTGATCGCATTGCAGAACAGCAGCGCCAGGTGGCGATGCTGCGCGCAGAACTGACGTCGTTGCAGCGTGATGCGGGCCAAACACTGATCACATCGAGTGACGAAGATTTCGATCGCGAAGGAATTCGCGGAAACAGCACCTCGCTGGCAGAAGTGCTGACTCAGGTACGCAAGGTTTCACGTAGCCTTTCAACCGTTCTGGTGAGGGGAGAAAGTGGTACCGGTAAAGAACTTCTGGCGAGAGTCATTCACCGCAACAGCGATCGTCGCGACAAGCCACTGATCTGTGTCAATTGTGCGGCGTTGTCGAGTTCATTGCTCGAAAGCGAACTTTTTGGTCACGTGAAGGGCGCATTTACGGGGGCGCATGCTGACAAGGAAGGGCGATTTCAGGCTGCGAACGGAGGAACGTTGTTTCTGGATGAAATCGGGGATGTTTCGCACGAAACACAGGTCAAATTACTCAGGGTATTGCAGGAACGCTGTTTTGAGCCAGTGGGAAGCGACAAGACTGTTCATGTTGACGTTCGCCTGATCGCTGCGACGAATCGAGATCTGGAGGCCATGATTGCAAAGGGGGATTTCCGCGAAGACCTGTTTTATCGGCTCAACGTGGTTTCTGTCACTTTGCCGCCACTTCGCGAACGCAGAGAAGATCTGATCGAACTGGTCTTCTTTTTCCTCAGCCGGTCATCACAGAAGGCACGAAAACAAATTCGACAGATCGAGCCCGACGCACTGGAAGCTTTAGAACAGCACACATGGCCGGGAAACGTCCGCGAACTGGAAAACGTGATGGAGCGAGCCGTGGTGATGGCCGACAGTGACGTCGTCACGCTTGCTGATCTTCCACTGGAGATTCGGAAATCGACTCGGAAGCGTATTGTTTACGAACAGCCGATACCGATGGTCATTGGTCGAGAACAGTCTGAAACGATATCAGGGAAAGAGCGAGTAAACGAAGTGTACTCGGCCAAAGTCATCATTCCCGATGACATTGATCCGGCGGGTGAGGCGGCACTGCTGAAGAAAGCACTTCGAGATGCAGCTGGCAACAAAGCGCTTGCTGCCCGCCACCTGAATCTGCCTCGCAGTACGTTTTACAGCAAGTGCAAGAAATACCGAATTTCCTAGAACGTCTCGTTCCGATACTCAATCTCGCCGTAACGGCGGAGCAGGTATTCGACAGAGATTGTGCCTGTCCTTCAGAAGCGAGCCTGTCGCTGGTAGAGGTATTCGAGAAGAGCTTTGTCAAAGGGCATACTGGTATCCAGAGCGACGTAGTCTGCCCCAATGCTCAGACAGGTTGAACGGTACTGTTCGCGTAATTCGGCAAGTGCTTCCAGGTAGTCGGCGCGAATGGCGGCCGCATCCACCACTTCGTGCTCATCAGATTCCGGTTCGATCAGATCAACACTACCTGAAAAAGGAAACGAAACCTCAGCCTCGTCCAGAATGTGGAACAGTATGACGTCGTGTCCCGCGTGCCGAAGCATCCGAAGGCTGGCAATAATTTCTTCAGGCTCCGCCAGGAGGTCAGACAGCAGGATCATCAGACTGCGATGCCGGATCATCGAAGCGATTCGACGCAGATTGCCTGCAATGTCGGTTGTACCACTGGGCTGACATCTCTGCAGAACAGCGAGGATATCTCCAAACTGTGATCGACGACTTCGTGCAGGCAGACAGGCACGAAGTTGATCGTCAAATGTCATCAGGCCAATCGGGTCCTGCTGATGAACCATCAAGTAGCTGAGCGCGGCGGCAAGGCAAATCGAATAGTCAAATTTGGTCAGTGTTTGTCGATAGGTGTAGGCCATACTTCGAGACAGGTCCATCAGGATGTAACCCGTGATGTTCGTTTCGGCCTGGTAACGCTTGACGTAGATACGATCTGTCCGGGCAAAAACCAGCCAGTCTATATCCTTCGGATCGTCTCCCGGGTTGTACCGGCGGTGTTCGCTGAATTCGACGCTGAACCCCTGAAACGGACTGGTATGCAACCCGCTCAGGAAGCCTTCGACGATGAACTTCGCGCGAAGATCGAGTCGCGCGATGTTCTGAATGACTTCGGGCTTGAGGTATTGTTCGGCGGACATGAGATTCCTGTTCGGACAAACCTGTTCACGCTTCGTCAGGACTTCGACAACCGCTGTTCGCACCGGCAGTTGCATCGAAGTATGGGCGGGACTTGCAGAACTTCAGTGGCCGCACGCCCGACAAACGGACTGGTTGTCCATACAGTCTATTCCGCCGCATCGCTGGATGCATCCGTTGCCGTAGTGCCGTCGACATTCGTGGCTGAAAGACATTTATCGATCTGGCGGACAGCCTGACGAAGTCGTTGTGAATTTTCCACAATCGCCAGTCGCAGACAGCCCTCACCTTCGGGTCCGAAACCACGCCCCGGGCTGACAGCCACTCCGCCTTCATTCAAAAGCTTCATCGCGAATTCGATCGACCCCATCTTCCGCCATGGTTCCGGAATCTCCGCCCAAACGAACATTCCGGCTTTGGGGACTGTCACATTCCAGCCCAGGCGAGACAGTCCTTCGCAAAGCACATCTCTGCGACTTTGGTATTCAGTGGCCAGACTTTCGATGGCGGCGTCGCAGTGTCGCATGGCAACGATGGCGGCGATCTGGATGGGCTGAAAGATTCCGTAGTCGTAGTAGCCTTTAATGGTGGCCAGCGCGCGGACCATTTCAGGATTACCACAGCAAAAGCCGATGCGCCAGCCAGCCATGCTGTAACTCTTGCTCATCGAGGTCATTTCCACACCCACATCCAGGGCGCCGGGAGTCGCGAGAAAACTCGGTGCGACGTAGCCGTCATAGCAAATGTCTGCATAGGCAAAGTCGCTGATCACAAGGAAATTGTGCTTCTTTGCTAGTCTCACAAGTTCGACGTAAAAATCCTGTTCAATGATCGTGGACGATGGATTGTGAGGAAAGTTGACCACCACCACTTTGGGTTTAGGTACCAGATGTTCGCAGGTGTAAGCGATATTCCGGAGGAATTTCTCCGGATCACGCACGTCGAGAGCGATCACGTTGCCGGAAGCCAGCATGACGGCATAGACGTGAATCGGAAATGAAGGTGCGGGGACAATTGCTGTATCGCCTGGACCCATCAGCGCCAGGCACATATGGCTGAAGCCTTCTTTCGAGCCCAGACAGGCGAGCACTTCGTCATTGGGGTCGAGCCGAACACCGTAGCGTTTCCAGTATCTCGCCGACACTTCTTTGCGAAGGTTGCCAATACCATTCGATACCGAATACCGATGGTTGCGAGGATCAACAAGAGCTTCCTCAATCTTCTGAACGATCAGCGGGTCTGGCGGATCAGTAGGATTTCCCATCCCCAGATCGATAACATCGACACCGGCCACGCGAAGCTGGTATTTGCGTTTATTGATCGCTCCGAACAGATACGGTGGCAGGCGTTTGACGCGTTCTGCGACTGGGATGTTGAACGGGTTGTCTTCGAAAAGGACTTCGGATTCGCTTCGCATGATTTTTTGCCTGGGGCAGAGAATCGGGAGGTTTCGCACCTTCAAACAGCCGTTCCCTGTGAGTTTTCCTGCCATCTTATATCGACGCAGGAATTCGTGCGATGCCATCCAGGGATACTTTCCTGGCATTAGCTTTCGGCGCTGTCCGAAACTTTGGCTTTTGGCCGACGTTTTGTCAGGAGTTTCAGTCGTCGAACAACAATTCGGCGCAGGTCTGGGTTGTGAGCCTTAAGAAATGCAGAACGCGCATACTGGCTGGACTGCGATTCTGTTTGCTGCCGCCAGGTGATTTCGGTCAATAAAATGAGCAGGCCCAGCAGGCAGGTCAGGAGGAAAGGGCCCGGCCAGAGAAAAACGGAATTCCCGGACGAATTGACCAGCCATTCGGCTCTCCCTGCCGAAGGCGGCAGGATCATCAGGATGACCACTGCTGCAACACATGCCGCCAGCAACCTTGTCAGGCCAAACCCTGCGGACAACGCCGACCTGCCAATGGCGGAAGCAGCAGCCGACTGTTCGCTGGCACTGGTGTTTGAGGCTCTCGGACTGCTTGAAGGTTCAGGTTCGTCGAACCAGAGGCTTCGGAGCATCGCCATCAAACCCGAACTTGTTGTTTGACGCAGTAATCGATACCGGCTGACAAACAGGATAAGGCTCAACACCAGCATGTCGGACACGAGGTAGCCCATGCCGCCGCCAAGTTGACGCGATTCACTGGAGAAAAGATCGATTTGAATGAAGACCAGCAGTATTGTGCCCGTCCATCGCTTCACCGAAAGCAGTAGTACGGCGGCAAAGATCAGTCGCAGCGACACAGCAATGCGTGAAGCCTCGAAGCTGGACGTTCCAACCAGAACTCCTGTGCCGAGCGTCAGCAGGACGTATGCGATCAGTTGAAACATCAGACCGCTCTTGTTGACAGCATAGGACGAACAGCTGCGTGAGGAAGTACGGGTTTGTGTCATGTTCGAACTCCGGCAGCACGGACGCTTGAACCAGCAGTTCGTCCTGATCGAGCGAGTTCTGTTTCGGCCATCACCATTCGAATGGCGTTCGATTCGCCGGACATCGATACGGCAATTCCCAACCGTCGAAGTTCGCGGTTCATTCGCTGCTTTAATTCACGGTTTCGAATTTGTTCGGCCGCAAACAGCAAATCTGCCACATCATCTCTGCGGGGGGTGGTATTCGCAGGACCGGGACGAACAAAAGTGGGCGATGGGCAGACGACTGCGACCCGATGATGCCGCCCTCGCGCCATGCGAAGGGCTGGCAACAGATGTGAGATTGCAGGAGCACAATCGAGCAGATCCGAAAGTATGACAAGGACTTCATTGTCGCGAGCGTGGGCAACCGTTGTTCGCACGGCGTCGCTCAGGAGTTCCATGCGAGCCATGCCGTCATGAAATCCTCGTTCACGCGGCGGGATCACAGGTTCCATCCACGACATACCGGTCAGCACCAGAAAATGCTGCATATAAAGGCCCATCATCGCGTCGTCATAAATCAGCCTCACCTGGGTTGCAGGCCCGAGCGCAAAGATTTCTGCAAACGCTCCGGCCAGCATGCTGCGAACGTGATGGATCCGACGTTTCCACGGTGAAATGGGAAACAAGGCAAAAGGCACCTGGTTGAAACGATCATCCATCAATTCCGGAAACCGTTCTCCACAAACATTGGTGGCCGTGTTCAGCAGTTCGGGGGTCAGTTTGATGGGAGGTGCTGGTGGCGGAACACTGAACTCAGAAAATGCTTCCACCAGACTGTAGAAGCCCTTATCGCCATTCCCTGGTTTGATCCGGCGTTGACCACGTTCGTCAAACAAAACGGCCCCGACCGGGTCGCCTGCAGAGATCGCCGACTTCGCGACGCTGCAGGCCACAAAGTTCATTTGGTCGATCAGCCGTCGGCCGAAACCTCCCAAACGGGTTCCGATGGTTCCATCAAGTATCAGCTGAACCCGGACGGGAACTTCTGATTCGTACTGTCGAGTCATCAGTTTGTCTCTGCGGGCGGAGACTTTCCAGGCAATGGACTTTGGCGGATCCCCCGGTACATATTCCCGCAATTCCAGCAATTCTGAACCCATACCCGATCGCTGGAGTCGGTGAATACCATGCTGCGACAGGGCGTTGGTGCGTTTGATCATCGACTGGGGTGAATCGGTTTCGGCGTAATTCGGAAGAACGCGAAATTCCTGCCGCAGATCGATGAACCGTTCAACCCGAAAAAACCCAAGTGCATCCTGTATAGTCAGACGAAGACCCGGCAGCAGCATTTTACCTGCGCCACGCATTCGTGCCGTGTACGACCACGAAATCTCGGGCACGCCAACAATGACTGAAAGCTGATTACCCGTTCGTGCCTCGATCGCTGAATTCGCAGCGGACATTTCGCGGCCTGCAGCCGCAGACTCAATGAATACCTGAGGATCCCGGGGACTTTCGCTGAGCAGCTCGACATTTTCGGGAAGGACATCTTTGATGCGCAGAATGGGATGAATGAAGCCCGAAGCGGATTCCAGCTTAACAGTCACATGCACCGGGCGTCCACACCAGAGTACGCCGCCGGTCCCGGATCGACCGTTGACGGTCCGACTCACACGCAGCCCGGGCAACTGGTACCAGACGCGCCAGCAGAAGACGGCCCATTCTGTGATAATCCAGATCAGGACAGACAGTGAAAGTGTGGCGAGCCCCATCTGTCCCCGCAACATGCCGAGAAACAGCCCTACAGCCCCCGGCAGCACCAACCACCTGGCCCGTGCGGTCATCATTGCAAACTGCTCTTCAGTACCGGGACGGACTGGATGACCTGCTGAATGACTTCGTCAACAGAACGTCCGTCCATTTCAGCCTCAGGTCTCATGATCAGGCGGTGGGCCAGTACAGGCAAACAGACTCGCTGAATATCTTCGTGGGTCAAATATTCCCGACCGCACATGAGCGCATGAACTCGCGATGCCTTCATCAGACTGATCGCCGCCCTCGGGCTGGCTCCCAGAACCAGGTCCGGATGCTCGCGACTTTTTCGAGCCAGATCGACAATGTATTCCTGGAGCTCGCGAGTTCCGTAGACCGTGTCTATCTGATGCTGAATACCGCTGATTTCTTCGGCATTCGTGACCGCAGACGGTATCGAAATCTGATGGCTATGCAGCTCCAGCATGTTGACTTCCTGGTCCCTCGCGGGATAGCCAACGTGGATGCGGAAAAGAAAACGGTCCAGTTGTGCTTCTGGTAGCCGATAGACGCCTTCCTGTTCGATTGGGTTCTGAGTGGCAAGGACCATGAACGGATGGGGCAACGGCAATGTATGACCTTCGATGGTCACCTGTCGTTCCTGCATGGCCTCCAGAAGCGACGACTGCGTCCGCGCCGGCGCGCGGTTCAATTCGTCTGCGAGCAGCAGTTGGCAAAACACGGGCCCTTTCCGCAAGACAAAGTCGCTTGTCTGCCGATCCAGCACCTGTGTTCCGGTCACGTCTGACGGCAGTAAATCGGGTGTGAACTGAACACGTTCGTAGTGCAGACCAAGGACGGCTGAAAACGTTCGACAAAGCGTTGTTTTTGCCGTACCGGGCACGCCTTCCAGCAGTACATGACCACCGGCAAGCAATGCCATCAGCATCTGGTCGGTGACGTCATCGAGCCCGACAACAACCTGATCGACAGCTTTGCGAGTCCGACTTCGAAGGTCGCTGACACGGCGAGCCAACTCTGATGTATTAGCGAATGACACGAGTCTATTGTTCCTGCTGATTTTTCCACGCGGGCGAATCAGCGACGAGTTCACGATAGTGGCTTTCGAAAAGCTCGATCAGATGATTTTGTTCCGCCAGATCGCGGTGGTAGAGGTTTCGCGTCTCGCCGGGATCGTTTTCGACGTTGTAGATTTCGAAGTCGGTCAACTGGGCTTCGCGTACGGTCTTCAGGCCTTCGGGAGTCAGGTTTTCCATTTTGGGTACGCTGCCGCCATCCAGGCGAGCCAGCACTTTCCAGGGTCCGTGTCGCATTGCCACTCGGGCGTCGTTGATGGCGTTGTAGTAGGCCCAGAGAAGTGGTCGAGGGCGTTCCGGCAACTTGTCGTCAGAAATGAGCGATGCCAGACTGACGCCATCAAAATTTCGACCTGCTGGCAGTGGCTGGCCGGCCAGCTCACAAAATGTCGGAAGCATATCCAGTGCGGAAGCCGGAGCGTCGATGACTCGTCCGGACCTGATCGCAGCCGGCCAGCTCATAATTCCGGCAACGTGAAATCCACCGTCGTGCGTATGCAGCTTCATTCCGCGAAGATGTGCCGTCGTTCCCCAGCTCCGATTGGCCGTTCGGTACCTGTTGAGCGTCTCGGGGCCATTGTCCGCACTGAAGACAACCAGTGTATTTTCCCGAAGCCTGAGCCTGTCGAGCGTTTCGATGACTCGCCCCACAGCCAGGTCGACGTTATGAACGTTGGCGTAATACTGGGCCTGATCTTCGTTTTGTGAGACGGGAAGATATTTTTCCACCAGATCCCGAGGTGACGCCACCGGTTCGTGCGGTTCGTGAAATGCCAGGTAAATGAAGAAGGGTTGATCTGAGTGATCTTTGTTTTGTTTCTCCAGCCATGTCATCGCCTCTGTGGTTGCAATCTGGCAACTAAAGCCCTCCTGTTTGCCAATCCATTCACCATTTCGCACGTAGTTGGCCGGGTTCTCGTGCGACGGTCCGGCGTTGTTCTGGGTCGCCAGCCAGTGATCGAAACCAGCATCCCCGGGTTGAGGCTGAGCAGCGTGATTGAATCGACTGTTGCAGTGCCACTTGCCTGCCATGCAGGTTGCATACCCTGCCCTCCTGAGAAGTTGTGGCACGGTGACTTCTTCTCGACGCATATGGACAAGTTCGCGAGCATCCTCTTTCTGCGGTGGTTTATTGCCCCGTACTTCAGGGATCCAGTCATAGACTCCGGCCCGATTCGGGCTGCGGCCGGTCATCAGGCCCACGCGCGAAGGCGAACAAACCGGTGCGGCTGAGTAAAAATTCGTGAATCGAATCCCCTCATTTGCGAGGGCGTCGATATTGGGAGTCTGGATGTGGGGATGCCCATGGACACCCAGATCGCCATAGCCAAGATCATCACACAAGATCATGATGATACCCGGGCGAGTGTCGGCCTCTGCATTGCCGAGGCATGCAAGCTGGGCGGAGACCATCAACACCAATCTGCAAATCCAGAGTCGACGATTCATTCACACGTTCCCTGTTCAAAGTGGATCAAACCAGGTTGCAAAGGTTATCGCCTGAGCAAGGCAAATAAAATCGGTTGGGTAGAGAACATGGCGTTCTTCGATTTTCCTCTTACGATTTCGATTGCGTCAAAACGACGGATAACGTCTCCCGCCCTGTATTCCGTCAAAGGCCGGACCACAGTGTCAACGTGTTACAAATGCTCTGTCAATTCGTCGGAGCAGGACAATTATCCGAAGAGAACCCAATTGCTCTCGCTACCTGCCTACGGTCAGTCCAGATGAGTTAATAGCCATTGGAGTCAGCCTTGAAGTCGAACACAATGGGTTCCAGTCCGAGACGCTGGCGGCAGTCGTCCAGCATGGCCTGGGTAGCACTGGCGCCGATGCGACTCACGCCGATCTCGCGACACTGTAGCAGGGTGTCCATGTCTCTGACGCCACCCGCCGCCTTGACCTGAACCGCCGGAGCGGAATGCTTCCGCATCAGTTTGAGGTCGTCGATGGTCGCTCCGCCAGTGCCATAGCCCGTCGATGTCTTGACCCAGTCTGCACTTAATTCGCTGCAGATTTCACAAAGCCGAATCTTGTGATTTTCACTCAGATAACAGTTCTCAAAGATCACTTTGACCTTTTGACCTGCGGCGTGTGCGACATCGATGACTGCTTTGATATCAGTCCGGACGTAGTCCCAGTCACCGCTCAGAACCTTGCTGATGTTGACGACCATGTCGAGTTCTTCGCCACCGTCATTCAGAGCCCGGATGGCTTCCGCCTCTTTGATGGATGTCGTGTGACCGCCATGTGGAAAACCAATCACCGTACTCGCTTTGCAGCCGCTGCCAGCGAGAATTTCAGCGCAGCGTTTCAGGTAATACGGCTGAATACAAACGCTGCCCGCTTTGTATGCCACGGCAAGCTGGCAACCAATTTCAAAATCATCGACCGTCATTGTTGGTTTCAACAGTGAATGGTCAATCATGCGTGAGATGTCTTCGTAGGTATAGTTCATTGGGGAAAGTTTGATTTGTCAGAGGTTAAAGCTGGAGGGAGGATTGACCTGATTCTCCGCAGCACCGGACTTTCAGGCCCCGGTTGCTCCGGAAGACGATCATCGCTCCTGGCATTAGAAAATCCGTGCTGGCGATCCCGGTACGTTGCGACATCCGGATCATCGGGCACTGTAACGATCGTCGTCTATTTTTTCTGCTTTCGCAGTTTGAGAAACATTTGCAGTGCTTTGCGGTTGGATTCGAAGGCCATGTTCTTCAGTTCTTTCGTCGTGGGGTGACAAAAGTGCCACGCTTCGATCTCACCTTCCTGAAGTTTCATTTTATCGAATGATCGGACGGTCACAGCAAAGAACAGATCCGTGACAGGCAGAATCGCACCGCCGTAGGCGTACTGATTGGGGTACGACACCAGATAGTGATAGTCCATCACTTTAAGCTGCGTTTCCTCCCGAACTTCCCGGATGAGGGCTTCTTCTGCTGTTTCACCCGGATCGACGAATCCGCCGGGCAGCCCATACATCCCTTTGCCGGGATCTTTCGCTCGCACCAGCAAAAGCACCTGTCCATCGACATCCGTAATAATTGCGCCAACGGCCGAACAGGGACTGAAGAAGTGTGTGTAATGGCATTCGGAACAGCGGAAAGGATTTGTCCCGCGCTTCTTTGCCTTCGCACCACATTTTGGGCAACAGGTCCAGGTCTTGAAAAGAGGTTGATCAGCTTTAGATGGTGCCATGATTTTGTTCGAATGAAATAAGGGGTAAACAGCGGTCACATGACCACTGGATTGTTATCAGCTTTGTGTTGGCTGACTACTCAGTGACAGCTTCAACTGTCGGCGATTCTCCTGGCAGTGTCGCATTCGACACGAGTGCTTCCATGGTCATAAGCCAGCGTGCTGCAAAATACCGGGCTGTCGCCGCTCCAAGCTTTCCGCTCATCTGTATGCCGGAGGAATCGGCGTCCACGTAGAGTTCGGCGTCCTGACTGCCTCCCAGGTCGATGACTCTCTTCATGAGATCCGGACTGGGTTGATCACTCGTACTGGCCGCCGGTACTGTTTGACCATTGACGCTGGCTCGCGCGGAGTTGCTCAAAGCACGACCGAATTGCCCATCGAGCCACATCGGCAGACTGGCGAGCCCTGTTGGTTCGTCTTGTGGCCATGCGGTCCATTTCTGCAGATCCAGTTTTCCTGTCAGAAGTGGTGTTTTCGTGCGGAGCGACGATCCACCGCATTTTTCGATCGATTGCCGAAGAATCTCATGTGAGGTTTCGCCGCCGGCCGCGAACCACAGGCTGGAATTGACGTGTGTGATGTAGAGGTGCGTCAGGTGAATCGGTGATGCGGGTTTTGAATCGGGGAGTCGCATCATAATCATGGAATGCTCCCCCAACTTTGACATGGCGATGCGATCGGTGAAGTCTGGTGGTAATTGCGGACTGGTCAGCAGGTCAAACAGAGACTTCAGCATCTCCGGATTGTCGTCGACCTGCAGCCCACCATAAACCACTGCCCCGGCGGACGCATTCCAACCCACTTTCATCAGCAGTTCGAGGTCGCGACGCGTCGCCAGCGATTCCATGGATTCGCCAAACTCACTGCCTGCAATCGCAACATCAACGTTACCCTGCGATGCCTCAATGATGCGGTTCTTCAGCCAGACAGCGGCAGCATTGATGACCTTTTCTGTCTCTTCCGGAAAATGTACGCATGTGTGGAACGTGAAAGCAGCATCGTCAGAGAGAATCGGCGCGAAACGACTCCGGCCGGAGGTGTAATCGTCCAGTCGCTTCGAAAAATTGCTGTTGTTGCGTGCCTGTAGTCGAAGTTCTCCGAGAAGCGGCTGATTCGTATCGGCCAGGGTAAGTCGGCCGGACAAATGTTCCACATCGAAAATCATCGTGTGAATCGCTTCGAGTCCGATATCTCCGGCAGATCGCCGCAGGGCATAATCAATCGGATCTTCCTCGTCCCGTTGTTGCAGTCCGGCGGAAGCAGCGCCGCCAATGGTGCTCCAGAACAGGTGTTTGAAGCCAACCGGAATTCGATCGACATAGAAATCTACTTCACCATCCATACCTTCTGCTGCTGCACCAATCAAAGCTTCGGCGGTTGGCAACTCTGTATTGAACAGATCCTCATAACTGCTGGTGAACATGAATCCGTCATGGTAACGCATGTATTGAGTCACCGTAAATTTGCGTTCACGAAAACGCCGGCCGCCCTCTTCGATGATTTCTCCTTCATCATCGAGATCCCTGACTTCGACAGCCGCTCCTTTGGTTCCAAATCCAATTGTGACCTGCGTTGATTCTGTTTCTGAATCCTCTGCTGCATCTGTGATATCTTCACGCCAGCTGGTTTTGATCGTTTTCCTGTATTTACCTTTCGCCCCTTCCAGCGAGACATTGCCGGCCTCCTGAGATCGAGTCCCTGCCCGGACCAGCCGTTCGAAGTCGGCTTCGTCCAGCACCTGTGAGAACTGAATGGATTCCACACCCGGAACCAGCCCCTGGACCATGAAGACCATCTGGCCGGTGACGGGATTCGGATGTTTCGAAATCGCAAGTTCAGCTTCTTCAGTTTTGAATGCTTCGAGAAGCCGTTCGCCGATGTTCAACTCCTGGTTGAGTTCAATCAGGTAGTCTCTCATCCCTCTGGCGTTGAGTCGCCCCGAACGGATCACCACGATTGGCTTTGCCGCAAGCTTTCGTGCTGCAGTTGCATCCTGTGCAGCACCGGTGCTGGCAGTGGAAATGACGGCCAGCAACAGCAGTCCCGCGGTGTGATGGATGTAATTCATGCTTCAATGCCTTCCGTTCAAAGCAAATCGACTGCACGATCCAGAACTTAATTCCCGAAGTTTGAGTCGTGAGTTGTACTGACTTTGCCTGGATCCGCCGATTGCCGGGGATTCGTTTGAGAGAATTTCTGAGGTCGGTTCCACACGACCTCCTGCCGGAATTCGCTCCGGGACGTATATTCTGAGTTTTATTTGCCGACTTCAGTGACAGGTCCTGCATCATTTTCGTGCCGCAACTTGCCCGGCGGAAAGTCGCATCATGACGCCCGAGACGATAAGAAGCGTAATTGAAACCAACCTTCGTGATGTTCGAGGTCAAATCGCGGCTGCCCAAGCCCGCAGCGAGAACGCAGCCGACGTCGTTCAGGTGGTGGCTGTGACCAAGTACGCGAACTGGGATTGGGTGCAGGCCCTTTCGTCTCTTCATGATGTCTTTGGCGAAAACCGACCTCAACAACTGGCCGAACGACAGAATCTCATGCCGCGCATGCAGTGGCATTTGATCGGTCAGTTGCAGCGCAACAAGGCTCGACTTGCGGTGAGCCATGCATCCGTGATTCATTCCATTGATTCCATCCGGCTTCTGGCGCGTATCGTTGAAATCGCGTCCGAAAACAGGTCGGAATCGTGTCCGTCGTTACTGCTGCAGGTGAATGTTACCGGCGAAGCCAGCAAATCGGGTTTCTCGCCTGATGAATTGCGATCCACATGGGATGAAATCCTGGCGTTTTCCGGAAGCGTCCCGATCGTCGGACTCATGACGATGGCCGAAGACACCGACGACCCCGGCGAAGCCCGGCCCGCGTTCACCGCATTGAGACTGCTGCGAGATGAATTGGCCGAACGCTCCAACAGCTCCGGCACCGCACTCCCACTGCCACACCTTTCGATGGGAATGAGTGGGGATTTCGTTCCCGCCGTCGAAGAAGGTGCAACTCTGGTCCGCATTGGCAGTCGACTCTTTCAGGGGCTTGAGTGAGATTTCCCCGTCAGTACGCCGGTCCGCGTGCTTCGCAGCAAAGCGCTCCCCCCTCAGCGCTCTCATGCGGGAACGAATCATTTTCGGAACGACATGGTGTTGAGTCGAATCTGCATTTCACTCTGATTTTGACTGGGTAACCGATTACCAGCGAACGTATGATGCGCGGTCGGGAGAAATTGGAACACTGTTTGCTTCCACCACGCGTGAAGCGACACGCAACTGCCGTTGTGGCAGCGTTTGCGCGCGTTGGGTTTGCCTGGAAGCGTTCCCGCGAGGGAAGTTGATGGATTTCCCTTTTCAGAATGGGAGAACAGGTGCCTGAATCTTCGAAAGGCAGCTGTCGACCACAAGTTGGCAGTGTTTTCAAAAAGACAGATTTTTGAAGAAGACAGAGACTATTGCTATGAGTGTGTCTTTGGAGAAAGAAGTGTCTGGCGATGCATCAACGGGCAGCGCCATGATTGAAGCTCGGGGACTTTCAAAATTTTACGCTGATTTTGCAGCCACGCGTGATGTGACGTTTTCGGTACCAGCCGGTCAGGTGTGCGCTTTTCTTGGCCCGAACGGCGCCGGAAAAAGCACGACAATGAAAATGCTGACGGGTTTCCTTTCGCCGAGTGCGGGAGAAGCGTTCATCGCTGGCAAGAACATAGCGACGGATCGAATTGCAGCGAGCGGTCAGTTGGGCTACCTGCCTGAAAATGGTCCGCTGTACGTGGAAATGACGCCAAAATCGCTGCTGGAGTACATTGGTGCAGTGCGAGGCCTCAGCGGTGAAAAACTGGCCGCACGTTTAAATTGGGTTGCGGATAAGTGTTCGCTGAATGAAGTCTGGCGAAAGCCGATTTCGAAACTGTCGCGCGGATTTCGTCAGCGTGTGGGAATGGCCCATGCGATGCTGCATGATCCTGATGTGCTGATTCTTGATGAGCCCACCAGTGGACTCGACCCAAACCAGGTCCATGGAGTGCGGGAATTGATCACAGAGCTGGCAAAAACCAAGACGATCCTGCTCAGCACGCACATCCTGCAGGAGGTTCGGGCAGTCTGCGATCGGATTATTCTGATCAGTGCGGGTCGGATCGTTTTCGATGGACCGACCTCTGATCTCGGTAGCAGCGAGGTTGAAATGGAAAAGCAGTTCCGAGAGTTAACTGCCGCATAGATATTGGTCCCGGCGTGTCAGTCGGCGTGTTTCTTCGGCTTTCCGAATTCAGACATCTCACGTTGTTTCAACGATAAAGGTGAAGGGTCACCATGGTTCGCGGAAACGTTGTATTTGCAGTTGCCAGGCGAAATTTTCGCAGCTACTTCTCAGGTATCCTCGGGTATCTGTTCATCATTGTGTTCTGTGTGGCAGGCTCTGTATTTGCCTTCAGCCCACGTTTCTTTACTGCCAATCAGGCAAATCTGGATCAGCTGAGTCAGCAGTTTCATATTCTGCTGTTGTTCCTGGTTCCTGCCATCACCATGACCACATGGTCAGATGAAAGGAAGCTGGGCACGGACGAGCTGTTGTTCACCTTACCAGCCAGTGAATTCGAGATTCTGCTGGGCAAATACCTGGCAGTTCTTGGCGTGTACACGGTTGCGATTCTGTTCTCACTTGTGAATGTTTTCATCCTGTACACACTGGGAGAGCCGGATCAGGGACTGATCGTCAGCAGTTATGTTGGATACTGGATTTCCGGCGCGGCACTACTGAGCGTCGGGATGCTGGCATCTGCACTGACGAACAGCTCGACGGTGGCATTTGTTCTCGGAGTCGTCTTCTGCTGTGTTCCGGTCTTTATCGGAAGTGCTGTGGATGCGATTGAATGGTGCAGCCGAATGCTGGGCTACGAGGGCAGTCTGTACACCGTTCGAACAGCGCTTCAGAGCTTGAGCCTTCCTCAGCAGATGCAGGACTTCAGTATCGGCGTCGTGCCATTTTCCAGCGTCTGCTATTTCAGCTTTCTGACCGCGTTCATGCTCTACCTGAACATGGTCGTGATTTCACGGCGCCGCTGGTCTGCGGGCCAGAAGACCAACATGGAGTTCCAGTTCGCTGTGCGATCCGTCAGTTTGCTGGTCACGTTTGTCAGTTTGCTGGTCATCTTCAATTTGTTCCCTGCTCGAGCGGATCTGACCTCGGAAAATCTGTTCACACTCACCCCTGCAACGAAGGCGACACTGGATGAAATTCCGAGTGACCAGCAGATCACGATTCAGGCTTTTGTAAGTCCCGAAGTGCCAAGGGAATACAGCGAAACTCGACGCCAGCTTCTTGGTTTGCTGCGGACATTTGATCTGCAGGGTGGTGGTCAGCTGGATGTGCGAATTGTTGACGTGGAGCCATTTAGTGAAGAAGCGGAAGAAGCCCGCGCGCTGGGAGTAAGCCCTGTTCGTATCCAGTATGAGCAGGACGGCAAGTTTGAAGAAGCGGAAGTCTTTCTGGGTGCGGTGGTCCAGAGCATCACTGACAACGTTGAGATTCCGTTCTTCGGCAAAGGCCTGCCCATTGAATATGAATTGACTCGGTCTCTTCGAACAGTATCGCAGAAAGAACGTTTGACTGTAGGCGTCCTTCAGACGGATGCCAATGTCATCGGTGATGCAGGTTCAGGCCGCGACTGGGAAATCGTTCGCGAACTCCGAAAGCAGTATCAGGTCATCTCCGTGAATCCATCGCGGCCAATTCTTGCAGAGAAGTCGGCGGAGAGTGATGGAGAAGCCGCTGAACCCTTCGATGTTCTGCTGGCCATTATGCCCTCTGCATTGACTCAGCCTCAGATGGACAATCTGCTTGCATATGTGCGGGCTGGCAAGCCAGCCCTCATCTTCGACGATCCCTGCCCGATTAATTTTCAGGGTCAGGGAGGCATTTCGATGGCTCCCAGGCTGGCTAAGCCCAGCCAGGGAAATCCTATGTTCGGCGGCGCACCTCCTGAACAGAAAGCAGACAATGGCGAACTCCGATCACTCATGAACCTGCTCGACATTTCCTGGGATAATGGCCAGATTGTCTATGATCGGATGAACCCTCATGGGCAGTTCGCGTCGCTTCCGCCGGAGTATGTTTTCATTTCACGATCCGGAAACTCGAAAAACGCTTTCAACGAAGAAAGCCCTGTGACTCGCGATCTGCATGACATCGTGGCCCTGTATACCGGCACGATGGTGGATCGGGATCGCAAGAGTGATCAGGAGTTTGTATCACTGCTGCAGACCAGCGGTGAATCGGGACTGCTGAAATGGGAAGATTACATTACGTCTTCTTTCAGCCCCTTCACGATGTCACAAACCGCGGTGCCCAAACCCAACCCGCGACGTGCCGACGATCAGTATGCACACATTATTGCGGCTCATATCACGAGCAAATCCAAAGAAGAACCTCTGAACGTCATCTTCTGTTCCGACATTGACATGATTAGTGACTGGTTCTTTTTCGAGCGTAATCGGGGCAATCTGGATATCGCCTTCGACAATGTGACGTTCGTCCTGAACGCGGTGGATCAGCTTGCAGGAGACGATGCGTTTATTTCACTGCGTTCCAGAAGAGAGACTCTGCGAACACTTCGTTACGTTGAACAGCAGACTCGCGATTTGCGAAAGAAGCTGGCAACCGAAGAAAAAGAAGCCGAGGAAATGAAGGACTCCCGTCTGGACGCAGCAAGAGAAGAACTGCAGGCGAAGATTGATGAAGTTCGAGATAACGACGAACTGGACGAAAACAGCAAGCAGGTTCAGCTTCGGCAAAAAACCGAAGAGCTGAATCGCAAGCTGGAACTGGATGAGCAGGAACTGGAACGAGAAAAGAATGCTCGCATCCGGAAGGCGGGTCTGGAAATGAAACGACAGATTCGTCGCGTCGAAAACGGAGTGCGACTGTTTGCCTATTCTGTTCCTGCGTTGTTGCCGATGTGTTTCGGTTTGCTGTTTCTGGGCATGAGAAACCTCGCTGAACAACAAACGATCTCACCTAACCGTCGTCGGTAGTTTCGAAACGGCTGGTGGTTCTTCGGATTAGAATTGCTGGTGGCGGACGCGATGCCACCGCACTCACAGAATCTCAAAGGTCCTTCCTCACAGATAATTCAGGTCAACCCATGAATGCGACAAAACGCACTCTGACTTTCACCGCGATTGCCGGTGTTTCCGCATTGGCGGCCGTCTCAGCATGGTACGGATCTCGTCCTGCATCGATCGATGGATACGCCGACGTCGGCCAGGCATTCTTTGCTGAATTCAATGATCCGCTGACGGCGAAATCGTTGACTGTCTCACGGTTCAACGACAAGACGTCTGAAGCGCAAACGTTTTCGGTTCAGCAGAATGACGATGGACAATGGGTGATTCCGTCACACCACAACTACCCTGCAGAGGCACAGGACCGACTTGCAAAGACGGCTGCGTCGATGATCGGTGTCAAGAAGACGGCCGTGCAGAGTCGTTCCAAAGACGACTGGAAGAACTATTCAGTTGTTGATCCGGCCGCAGAAGGGTCTGCAACAGTCGATGAACGAGGAACACGAGTCACACTTCGAGATGGAAGCGGAAATGCCCTGGTGGACCTGATCGTAGGTAAAGCCGTTGAAGGCCGCGAAAATCACTACTACGTCCGGGAACCCGAAAAGTCGACAACTTATATCGCTCAGCTTCAGCCTGACTTGTCTGTGAAGTTCAGCGACTGGATTGAGCCCGATTTGCTCAAGATCAATCAGACGGATCTCGTCAATATCGTCGTCGATAACTACTCCATCGACGAGCAGGAAGGGCGAATCAAAGAAGGTGAAAAGCTGACTTTCCGCAAGGAAGATCTCAAGACAACTGGAAAGTGGCAACTGACCGATCTGGACGATGCGATTGAAAAGCTCGACGAAAGCCCCGTGACTTCCATTGCCTCAAACCTCGATCAGCTGAAGATCGTGGGTGTCCGACCGAAGCCAGAAGGTCTGAACGCGGATCTGACCGTGTCTCGAGAAGTCGCACAAAACCCTTTGCTGCAGGAATACCTGCAGCGGGATATGCAGAAGCAGGGCTTCTACATTGCTCGTGTCGGCGATGAAGGTATGCGTCTTGTTTCCAACGAAGGCGAGTTGCAGGCAGGCACAAGTGCCGGCGTGCAGTACACGCTTTACTTCGGCGAAGTCGCTCGTGGTTCGGAAAAAGATATCGAAATCGGATTCGCGAACGACGCGGCGGGTGACGGTGAGGGCGACGAAAAGGATAACGAAGCATCCGCCAAACCGGAGGAGCAAGACGAGAATCAGGCGGGTGAAGAAGCCGGGCCTCGACGCTACCTGCTGGTCAAGGTTGAATTTAATGAAGAGCTCCTTGGGCCAGCCCCGGAAGAGCCTGTTGCACCCGAGATACCCGCGATCCTGAACGAACCTGCTGCAGCCGACGCGAAGCCAGCAGCTGATGCGAAGCCAGCCGCCGACGCGAAGCCAGCAGCCGAAGGTGCAGACGGTTCCCCTAAGGACGATGCAGACGCAGACCAGGGAAACGCTCAGAAATCAGATCCTCCGTCCGGGGAAGAGCCCGCCAAAGAGGCTGGGGCCAACGAGTCAGCACCCAAGTCTGACACCGAAGCGAGCGGCAGCGAAGAGGCAAATGACGCGAAGGAAGAATCTCCTTCTGAGCCAGCAGACGAAAGTGAATGCGGACCGGGCCAGGATGAAAACACACAACAGCCTGCCGATCCTCCCGCCAGCTCCGAAACCGCTGCCGATGAGACAGCAAAGGATGAGCCCGCGAAGTCGGCTGTGGTTGAGGATGAAAAGAGCTCCCCAGAACCTGAAACCACAGACGAGTCGAAGCCTTCGACACCGCCCGCGGGTGACAACACTCCGGACCCGGTCATTGCTCCGAAAGAGGGCGAAGCTCCTGCTGCCGAGCCCGTTGATCCTAAAGCCGCAGCTCAGCAGGAGTTCGACAAGGCCATGGCCGAATACCAGTCGAAAAAGACAGCCTGGGAAAGAGACGTCAAAACCAGAGCGACCAAAGTCGAAGAGGGAAAGAAGAAGGCAGACGAATTGTCTCAGCGTTTCTCTCGCTGGTATTACGTGATTACTTCCGACAGCCTGGAAAAGTTTCGGATTGAGCGGAAGGATGTCGTAAGCCTGAAAGCAGCTGATGCGACCGAAGATGCTGCCACGCCGGCAGATGCGTCCTCGATTCCAGGCCAGAACTGATCTGCCGTTTCCGTCAACTGACACATAATACAGCCCTGATTCATCGGGTGACCCCCGGTCGATCAGGGCTGTTTCATTCGGCCTGAAGCAGTTGCCGGACGTATGGTTTTGAAGTCCGGGGTCGCATCACTACCATCAGGTTAGTTCGCTCGATCATCAATGTTTCGAAATCACACCCGAATCTGCAGGCGTGCAACGAACCGGAGGTCCCCAGTGCATCAAGAATCCAACCTGTATCGTCGAAGAGGGGTTCCCGCGTCATGCCGATTCTGCTTCGTGATTATCTGCCTGTTCTTTGGAAACTGCGTTTTCGCAGACGAACCTTTAGCAAAGCGACTCCCGGCCGGAACGAAGCCATTCCCGCAGTTCACAGAGCGTATCATCGACTCACAAATTGGCAAAGTCTGTTACGCGGTCACACTGGCAGATATCAATGAAGATGGGCAGCAGGATATTGTCGCTGTGAGCGAGAATCGGGTACTGTGGTACGAGAACCCATCCTGGCAATCGCATGTGATGATTGAAGATCAGACTCCGCGCGACAACGTTTGCATCGCGCCCCGGGATATCAATGGTGACGGCCACATCGATTTTGCAGTGGGAGCGGGCTGGACAAAGTCCGGCACACTGCATTGGATCGAACGAGCAGATTCGCTGGAACAACCCTGGAAAGTTCACTCCATTGGCAAAGAGCTTTGGCTGCATCGCGCAAGGTGGTCCGACGTGCTTGGCCGCGGGCAATCGCAGTTAGTCATATCTGCTCTGAACGGCTCTGCTGAAAACGGTGCTCGACTACTCGCGTTTGAGGTACCGACGGACCCTGTAAACGACCGATGGATGTCCACGGAGTTGAACAGCGAATTCAACAGGATGCACAATCACTGGCATCTGGATCTTGATCAGGATCAGAAGATGGACACGCTGACGGCCAGCCAGGAAGGAATCACGCTCGTTCAGAGAATTCATGAGGAATGGAAGGCCACTCGACTCGGCCACGGTGCATCAGGCGACGCGAACACAGATCAGGGCGCAGGGGAGATTAAAATCGGGCATCTGCTCGACGGGACACCATTTATTGTCACGGTCGAACCTATGCATGGACATAGTCTGGTGCTCTACCAGCTGCCTGAATCGGGCAAATTCACAGACTTATGGCAGAGAAATGTGATCGATACGGGTTTTCAGCGAGGTCATGCACTATGGACTGAAGACATGGATGGCGATGGGTCTGATGAGATCGTATTTGGGCACAGTGATACGCCGGATACGTTCGGGGTCATTGTGTATGATTGTTCGCAGAATATTTTAACGTCCTGGAAGAAGTACGTCGTCGACGCAGGTGGTATGGCAACCGAAGATCTGGTCGTTGCCGATTTGACGGGAGATGGACGCCCCGACATCGTGGCTGGTGGACGAGCGACCCATAACGTCAAACTCTACGTAAATACGCGATGAAGATTCAGCAGTTTCTTGAACACTACGGCATCGGAATCAATCCTTTCAGCCAGGAGGATGCTCAGTCGGATCACATCTTCCGACAGCATTGTTCTGAGTCTCTTTACCATGCGGCATGGGACAAGATCCTGGGAGACTGCAGCAATCCAAGCACCTCAATTGTGTTTGGTGAAAAAGGCGCAGGTAAGACCGCCATTCGACTGCAGCTGATTAATTCCCTGCGCGAACACAACAGGCGGCATCCGGAAGAGCGTGCGTTTATCATCAGCTACGATGACCTGAATCCGTTTCTGGACAATTTTCAGGACCGCCTGCGGGGCCGGCGCCGTCATCCGGATCATGCTCTGCAGGAATGGCGTCTCTGGGATCATATGGACGCCTTACTGGCACTCAGTACGCGGCGGCTTTGCAACGTAATCGCCGATCCAAATGCCTCAGATCCGGACATCCACCTGAAGCAGCTATGTGAGCTGCCACGAATGCGAAAACGTGATCTGCTGATGCTGGCCGCGTTCTATGATCAGTCGTCAGATCAATCTCACTGGAGCCGCTGGTCGCGTATCCGTAAGAACATCGGATTCCTGAATATCACAGCTCGATGGAGATTCGCCGTCGGCATCTTCGTTTCACTTCTTGTGCTGGCGTTCGCCCTGCGAAACATTTCACGTGACGGTATATCTGTGGTCGAAAATTTTGTTTCACCATGGTTCCTGCTGGCACTCTTTGCCGGGTGGTTTCCCTGGCTGAAAAGATCGGCTTCACTCTGGTGGAAGGCCCGCCAGATTGCAAAACAGGTACGTATTCTGGAGCATGGAACCGCATCACTTCATCAGATACTAAGTAGCTTCCCCGCAGGAGAAATTGATGGGCAGCCCATGCCCTCGCGAGACCGAAGTGATGATCGGTACGAACTGATGTCCAAACTTCAGAGGATCCTGAAGCCTCTTGGATTTACCAGTATATTTGTCCTGGTTGACCGCGTTGACGAACCGCACCTGATCAATGGTTCCGCTCAGCGGATGCGGGATTTTCTTTGGTCTATGTTCGACAATAAGTTTCTCAAGCATCCCGGCATTGGCTTCAAGATGTTGCTGCCACGCGATGTTGTGTACTTTCTGAACCGCGAGGAACGTGAATTCTACGAGCGATCCCGACTGGATAAACAAAACCTGATTAAGTCACTGGAATGGACTGGCGAATCTCTGTTCGACATGGCCACCAATCGCATCCGAGCGTGCATGAAGGGTGATGCGGAGCGTCAGGACCACAACAACGGCGTCACGATTGCGTCGCTGTTCGCCGATGATGTCACGCGGGAAGATTTGATTTCACGATTTGGCCGACTTCGTGTTCCAAGACACCTGTTTCGTTTTCTTTATCGATTACTGACCGAGCACTGCAATCGATTTACCGAAGACGAACCATCATGGAAGATCGGCCGATCAACCCTTGAAACTACGATGGAGGCCTACTCCCGCGAGCTTGACGCTTTCGATCGCGGGCTGGGAACAGGCTGATCGGGTCATGCGCACTGCTCCGTTCGACACGGGTACCCACCGATCTGTCGCGTGTGCGAGTTCCATGTCGCTGGCCATGCAGTCAGTAAACCCATCCGGCCCCAAGGCTGTCTTGAATGCCCCGGGGCTGGATTTTCTACTTCTTTCCTCTCCCGTTTCCTTTCCCGGGCAAAATGTCAACGGAAGAATAAGAAGAGAACAACGAACCGTTCGTCAGGCTTCCCTGCAGCGTGATCTCTGCATCCGTCTGTTCTGCAAACGATCCACTCGTGACTTCAAAGGTGACCACAAGATCGAGTCGACCATCCCCGTTGACATCAGTGTAGCTGACAACCGGGCCTTTCTTTCCGCGAGACTTTGGGCTCAGTTGCACGTCACCCATGCGAAGTTGAAGATCGGCGATATTCAGGTCGGTCGTTGCATCGAACAAACTATCCGACAGGATGGCAAGGGAAACGGATGTCGCACCAGCTTTGATGGGTGTCGTTATCATCAGAACGGGTTCTGCAACATCATTGACATAAATGGCAACGATGGCTTCGTCCGTCAACGTTGCATCGTCGCGATCGGAAACGCGAACCACCAATGAATGTGATGCCCGGGACTCGAAATCCAGTGAGGCGGCAACGGTTGTTTTTGGCCCGGTCACCCTATCGGTGGACCTTCGGCCTTGTCGAGCAGGATTCCTCGGTTTCGATGACGGTACGACTGTGGAGCAGGACGCGGTTTGCTGGCGTCTTGTCGCATCGCACCAACAGTGCATCGCCAGATGGCCATTCATTCGCAACAGCCGGGCTCAAGATATCCCGATCCGCATTTGTCCGCTGGCATGCCTGGTGATGGAAGTGGCGAGGCAGAATCCTCAGCACACTGTGGCTGAAGCGGTATTTTGTTCAGGGAAAGCCTTTTGGAGATCTATTCCAAAAATCGTTGTAACACTTCACGAACAAGGCAAATGAGTGTGTGTGAAGACAAGACCTTCTCAAACTCACTCTCACAAGTATCAAGGAATCAGAACAATGAAGAAACTCATACTTGCTGCCACGATCGCTCTGTCCGCTTTCTCCGCTGTTGAAAGTTCTGCAGGAGACTGCCGCATTCGCCCGGTTCACCCGCCGACTGATTGCTATGTTCGCCCTGTTTTTCCACCCATTCACTGTGAACTTCCACCACCACCTGTTTGTCACATCCGTCCCTGCGAACCCTTTCACCGACCGATTCACTGCGAAGTCTCTCTTCCGTCACCGCCGGTGTGCCATATTCGACCCTGTGAATCAGTTCGTCCTCCGGTTTGCGTCATTCGCCCTTGTGAGCCGGTGCATCCGCCAGTCTGCGTCATTCGACCCTGTGAACCGGTCTATCGGCCTGTTTGCACAATTCGACCCTGTGAACCCGTCTATCAGCCCACGTGCCACTGCCATGGCGAATGCCACTGCCAGAAAACCTGCAGGATCACCTGCGTTCCACCACAGCCTGTTTATCCTGTGGAACCACCTGCCCCTTCTGTAGAAATTCCAGCCGGACAGGAAGTCACGATCGACGGCTCAGCTTTCGGTTTCCAGCCTGGTCGAGTGATTGTGGCGGTCGGTGGAATGCAACTGGACGCCCAGGTGACCAACTGGACGAACGAGCAGGTTCGGGCCGTCATACCGCAACTCCCGATCGCGGCAGCAGCCAATGCGACAGTTGTTGTGCTGCGAGCCGATGGAAATGTTGCCAATCAATTGACAGCTCAACTCGTTCCATCAGTACAACCCGCGTTTCAGGCCCTGGCTTCTCGATAGACATCCTTCAGAGGATTCCCGATAAAAGTCCGCCGACAACTGAAGCAAGTTCGCGTTGTGACTGCAAAGTCCGCCCGGTGAATCACCGGGCGGATTTTTTTTGTGACTCTTCAAACACGCCACGGGTCGCACTCTGCAACGCCCAACCAAAGTGCAGCGATCCTCGTCTACATCTCGGACGATCGAATTCTGCCACGAAAAACACGCGGTTTTTGGGGGACCAGCCCATCACAACGAAGAAACCTCCGGGGAATTCTCCGAATTTCTCTTCTCCATCTGTAACACATTCGATCTGGCGCAAATGAGGAGGTGTGAAGTCCAGCTTTCTGCGAAATTCAGATAAGGCCAAAGCAATGAAAAACGTCATTCTTTCAGTCACGATGGTTATCGTCTCCCTTCTTCAGAACGTCACTTTCGCCGGTAACTGCGGCCGACCAGGAGCAGGTCACGTGGGAATTCCGGCACCCGTATACAAGGTGAAAGAGCCTGTCTGCCGACCAATTCACCAGCCGATTCATCAGCCAATTCATCAGCCGATTCACCAGCCAATTCATCAGCCGATTCACCAGCCGATTCATCAGCCCGAATGGCGTCCCATCAGCCCTCCACCGGTTCAGAGTTCGCAACCAGCATGTTCCATTCGCCCGGTGCAACGGCACGAACTTGCTCCTCCAGCACCTGCCCCGGTTCAGTTGCCGCAATTGGAATCTGGTCAGACAGTGACAATCGACGGGCAGTACCTCGGGCCAAGGCCGGGGGCTGTTTCCCTGCAGATCAGCGGTCTGGTGATGCATGCTCAGGTAACAAACTGGACGTCCACTCAGGCCAAAGCCGTGCTTCCTGTGCTGCCACTGACGGATGCCGTTCAGGCAACCGTTGTCGTACGGACCTCGACAGACAAAGTGGTGGCCCGACTGGATATCGAACTCCTGCCATCCCGCGGACCAGCAGGTCCCGTGATCGGTGGTCCGGCAACAGAACCACAACTTCCCGTGGTATCGCCCGGTCAGGATATTACGCTGGACGCAGCGAACCTCGGCACAACTCCTGGCCTGGTACAACTGACGGTTGGTGGCTTGCGACTCAATGCTCAAATCAGCCAATGGTCTGACGCTCAAGTCACCGCCACACTTCCAGCATTGCAGATCGCAGAAGCGGTGCAGGTTCGCCTGGAAATTGTTACTGCCAGCGGTCAGGTCGCGAACCATGTCGACGTGATGTTTGCACCAGCAGCCAGCAATCAGATCGCTGCCCGCTGAATATCGCTTGAGTCGGACTTCTCAAACGATCCTGAAGGCCGTCAGATGCAATCGCTCTGACGGCTTTTTTCTATTTCATAGCAGGTCGCTGGCCCGTTCCGCCAATCCTGCCCAAGCGGGATTCAGCAGCATATCGTCCCGCCATTCGGCCAACTGTTCATGAACAGCCGGATTGACCGGCACGACTGAGTGTTTCGGCAGCCCTGACCATTTGATGTGTTGTTTAATGATGTGGCCAGTACTGAGGAACTGCTGAACCCGAATGCCCATGGGCTCAACGGACTGCGAAGTTTGGAAGCCATTCTGGCCGAATATCGGGAACGTCACATACAACGGGCACGTCTGCGGGTGGAAATGGACGAGACGACGGATCCCCGGATACGAGCCTATCTGGAAGATGCCATCGCCGGTGTGCCACTGGCCCTGCCGGTATGGGTTTTAATGGAAGCGAATTCCGGGTCTGGTTCCTGCAGGGTTGGCAGGGTCCATAGCTGGGGGTGGAGTGAGTTTAACCCTGAGTGTGATGGCTTGAGCACAGTCTGAATCCGGGCTTAGAATGAGGTACACATCGGGCATTTCATTTACCGTGGAATGGACTGTCCCTCCAATTTCTCCTTCCTTCGGAATCTGATGCAATGCTGGATGCGGGCCGTCCGGATGCACGTGCATCCACAGATTCAATGAGTGTTTCGATGGACTCATCCGCAAGCATGCATGAATCTCGTGAGGCCGACTGGCAGCTTGCTGTTTATTTCGGTTTTGTTTTTTGGGGGCTGGCGTGGCTGAGCAGGCAGTTGTCGCTGTCCGACAGTTCTTACATACCTTTCTGGCTGCCGTCGGCTGCGTGGCTCGCTGTATCGATGGTGATGTCGATCCGATCGTGGCACCGACTGATGTTTGCGGCATTTGTCGGAAACGCAGCGTTTGATCTTTCCATAGGCACCCCATTCCTGACTCTTGTCGGTTTCTACCTGTCCAACTTAATTCAGGTTGTCGTTGGGGTCTTTCTGTTGGCCAGGTTTAACGGTCAGCAAACAAAGTTCCATTGCCTGAGGGAGTTTCTTTGGTTCGTGGCCGTTTGTGGCGTCATTGCGCCCGCTATTGGAGCTGCAGGAGGCGCTTTCACTCTGGTCCAGTCCGGATGGAGCACTTCCTTCCTGGATTCGTGGGTTACATGGTCTGCCAATGGAGCGATGGCCAATCTGTTGGTTGTCCCGCTGGCTATTGCATGGATTTATCCGTTTCGTTCCGGCAACAGCGGCTTCTCGCGGAAACGCCTTCTTGAGTTCGCACTTCTTTGGACAGCGATGGCGGTTGCTACCTGGTACGTCTTTGTTCCGGGTGGAGGAGTTTTGATGCCGAGCAAATCGCTGCTGCTGCTGTTTCCTCTTTGGGCAGCCATTCGAATGAGCCTGCGGAGTGTGTCCGTTTTGATTCTCAGTATGGCAATTCTTTCCGCATTCTTAACGACCCATTTTCTGCAGGGATTGTCACCTGATCAAATGGCTGACGGGCTGCATGTTCGAACACTGCAGTCATTTCTTGCCGTGGCGGTACTCACGGCGCTGGTACCCAACATCGTGATTTCGGAGAGAAATCAGAATCTTGTGAGGCTCACGGAAAGCCAGCAGGTGACTCGCCTTGCGACCGTGACCACTGGTGTGGGGATTTGGGAGTGGAATCTGCATACAAACGCGGTTCGCTGGGACGAACAGATGTTTCAAATCTACGGGTTGGAGGTAACCGGCGAGCGAATTGTGGACTACAGGACATGGAGCTCAAGTGTTCATCCGGAAGATCTTCCGGAGCAGGAGCGAATACTGAACGACACCATTGAGAGGATAGGACAGAGTCGTCGAGAGTTTCGGATTCGTCGTCATCGTGATGGCCAGTTGAGATTCATTCAGGCAACGGAGGTGGTTGATGTCGACGCAACGGGAAAGCCGGTTGCTGTTGTGGGAACCAATCTGGACATTACAGATCGCAAGAGCACTGAGCAATCGTTGCGCACGAGTGAAGAACGTTATCGACGATTGATGGAGTTTCTTCCGGAAGCAATCCTGGTCTGCGCTCAGGGACGGGTCGTTTTTTGCAATCCTGCCAGTGTCCGATTGTTTCGTGCGGATTCTCCGTCGCAGCTTCTTCAAAAGCCGACAAGGGACCTGGTTGAGATTGAACATGATGAAGCTGAGCAGGCTGAATCCAGCCCGTTCGTGTCACAGTGCCAGCCGACTGAGGACGTTCTTCGAACGATCTTTCGCCTGGACGGCAGTTGCAGCTCGGTGACGGTGACATCTGCCTCGATTAGTGATGTCGGCGAAGATGCCGTGCTGGTTTGTTTGCGCGATATCAGTGAGCGCGAGCGAACCATGAACCTGCTGCGTTCGGTGTTGGGAAGTGTGACGGATGCGATATTTACGATTGATTTGCAGGGCATCATTCGTTCGGCCAATCCCACGGCGGAGCGGTTCTTTCAATATTCCGTGGAAGAGCTGCTTGGTCAACATATTTCACTTTTGTTGCCAGCTGTTGGACAGGCTAACAAAAGTATCGGGGACTTTGTAAGTGCGGTGAACGAAACGGTTGCGGTTGCAAAAGAGCATGAGTTTGAGGGACATCGAAAAGACGGATCCCGTTTTCCCGTGGAGTTGACGGTCACCGAGTTCCTACTGAGCGGTGATCAGCATTTCACCGGTGTTGTCCGAGACCTCACTTCTCGCAAGCGACTGGAGACGCAGTTGCTGCATATACAGAAGATGGATGCGGTCGGTCGACTGGCCAGCGGAGTGGCCCATGATTTCAATAACCTGCTTACGGTCATCAATGGTTACGCCGATCTCCTGCTTGCCGACATGGAATCAAATGATCCTGACCGAAATGCTGTCTCTGCAATACTGGATGCTGGTACCAGAGCGGCGTCTGTGACTTCGCAGCTGCTGGCTTTCAGTCGACGAACGGTCATCGCGCCGGTGGTTCTTGATCTCAATGAAATTGTCGCACAGTCACATCAGCTTCTTCGGCGACTGATTAGTGAAAACATCGACGTGAAAGTGGTGGCGGATTCTCACTGCTTTGTTTACGTAGATGCGAATCAGATTGGCCAGGTGATTATGAATCTCGTGCTCAATGCGCGGGATGCGATGCCGAACGGCGGACAGATTTGTCTAAAGACTCAACGCATCTGCAGCACTAACGGAGGACAGTCCGGCCTGTCGGGTTCATCCGGAAATCGAGACTTCATCCAGCTTTCTGTCTCGGATGACGGTGTTGGGATTCCGGAGGAGATCCGAAGCAAGTTGTTTGAGCCATTCTTCACCACAAAGGAAGTGGGAAAGGGAACAGGACTGGGACTGGCAACCGCGTACGGCATCATTCAGCAGGCAGGCGGCCATCTTGAAGTGGAGAGTCAGGTTGGACGCGGCACTGTTGTTCGGGTTTTGCTGCCTGCGGCGGAACAGCCGGAAACGTCATGGAAAGCGGATCGTGTTGCTGGAGAACAGGATCAAAACGCCGGAAAAGGTGACGAGCGAATTCTGCTGGTAGAGGATGACGATTCGGTACGCAGGATCACAACGGTGGTGTTGCAGTCATTTGGTTACACCGTCGTTACCGCATCAAACGGCCCCGAGGCAATTGATTTGCTGCAGCAGGATCTGCAGCCCGACATACTGATCACAGATGTTGTGATGCCGGAGATGAGCGGGCGGGAACTGGCCGACAAGGTACGAATCATCGCCCCGAAAATTCGTGTGCTGTATTGCAGCGGCTATACCGACGATGCTGTTCTGCTGCATGGAGTTCGAGTAGCAACGGACGCCTATATTCAGAAGCCTTACACCCCGGTCGGTCTGGCGAAGAAGGTTCGTGCTGTGATTGACGGTGTGGGCTGAGCGGACTGCATCCAAATCAGGTCGGGACATCACTTCCGGCGTTTGTCCCTGCGGAGTTCTTCCTCAATGACATCCATGTCAAGTGACAGAAATTCCGATTCGAAGCTTGTCTGCCGGTGTGTTTGAAGGTCTTTCGCAGGATACGAGCAACTAAGCGGCCGATTCTGGCATCATTCGTTTTGGCAGGAACCAGCAGGTGCACTGCTCCGGTATGAACACGAACACAATGAGGGCGAAGCACTCTTCAATCCACCCGACATTGTGCGACTACGACAGGGTTCTCCTCCAGCCGTTATTCGTGAGCAGAGGCAGACGACGAGAGCAGGAGAATGTGAGCTCATGCAAATGCCGTCGGTCTTCAAAACGACGATTGGTATTGTGGCTGGGATCTGTCATCTCACCAGCGTATCAAACTCACGGAAACACAAACACCGGCAAAGCCAGTGGCACACATTAGGCCGCATGATTCACTTTCGACCGAAGTTGGACCGGGCCACCCCGCCGAGAAAGGCACGGGCCACGCCTGCAATGGCTGCCTGAGCTGAACGAGTGCCAAACGTTCATGACCTTCAGCCCCGCAACGGCTGCAATCCAACCCTGGCCGCCCAGAATCGGGCATCGGAAAAGGAGACGTGGTGAATACGCCCTTTATGGATTCTTCGCCTGACGCCTCAGCCATTTTAATCCACGTCTTCTTCGTCGGATTCGTAGTCAATCCCCTGAGCGTCTGCCATCTGTTCCATGTCTGCAAACTCTTCTTCGGGCATTTCCATGGTGCGATGATATTCCAGAGCTTCAGCATCAGCGATGTATTCTACGTTCCCATGAAGTTCGAGAACCGATTGATGGATAGTCTCTAAAGCGACTCGAAAATACTCCTTTCGGAAATTCACACGGTTAACGCGAAAACGGCTGAGTGCCTTGTGGAGTGCGTGTTCGAGTGCGGGAGCGTCTTCAGAGAAGATCATCATGTGAACGTCGAACGGGAACGGAACAGAAGCGTCGCCCAATTCTTTGACCCGGTCCAGCGGCTCCAGTCTTCTGGTAAGACCGACTTTAAACACATCGGCACCGAATGAGCCAATGTTGCTAATGACATACACGTGACCAGCTTTGGTCAACTGTGCCTGCGCGATAGCACGCTGCCCCCTCTCTTCTGCCTCTCGCAGTTGCCGCTGCAATTCTTCGACTTCTGCTGAATGTTCAGCTCCAGCCTTCGAAAGTGCAGCATTCAATGCTTCCTGAATCGCCTTCTGCTCCGCAGCAGCTCGTTTTCTTGCTTCTTCAGCTTCCTTGATTGCTTTTTGCTCAGCCCGCATCTGCTGATTCAGAGAACGTTGTCGCTCCATCTCGGCCTCTTTCCGAACTCTTAATTCGTAGTCCCGTTTCAGTTGCCCAAATATGTCCTTCTTCATCTGCTCAGGAAGTATATATGCTTCTTTCTCGATAAACTGAATGGCCTTTTCAATCCGGCCTTTCTGAATCTGATAGTTGTCCCCACGTAGCTTCTGGGTCCACCACTTTAGTTGCTCATCCAAATAGCGTTTGGCCACGCGGTTCACAGTGTCGCGATCTTCTTCCGCATCCTTGAGGAGCTGATGGGTCCGGCCCATAAGCTCTTCGCAGCGACTTCGAGTTTCGTCCTCCAGTTGCTGCTTTATTTCTGTGAGGTCACGCTGCAACGTGTTGTAGTTTCGAGTGATTCGGCGGAGTGAATCGGACCGTTCTGCCAGCAAGTTTTCCGTCTGCTGCAATCGCGATCGATACCTGCTGGAATCACTTCGATGTTGATAGGTGATAGCAAATAAATATGTACCGCCAGAAAAGAAGGCGAAGTTCAACAGCACCGCCAGGAATGGCGATGTCATGAGAGCCACAAGACTGATGATCGACAGCAAAACCAGAACGCCTGTCATGGTTACGACAATGAAGTCGTACTTCCCCCAGGGCTCGACAGGAACATTGTCAATCGGAGGACGTTCAGCTTGAAGGAAGTTAATGAACTCGGTTCGAGTGCCACATTCAGGACACCGTGGCTTGGCTGAATGGAACGATGGAGGCACACAAATTCGTGCGGAACACTCCCGGCAGTAACGTGAATCGCTCTGCTCTGCGTCTTCATTGAACTCAGCGCAAACCGACAACTGCTGCCAATCCGCTGTGCCATCTTCCGGCTTCAGGTATGCATCCGCAGGAATAGAATTCTCAGCCAGGGCAATGCGAATCTGGCCGCGAGTGAGATTTCCAGCCTTTCGTTTGTCAGTGGCAACACTCCAGAGTTCAGAGTCCTTGCGTGACACTCCATCGTCTTTCGAAGACTCCTGCGCGGACTTGTCTTCTGTCGCAGGCACCTTGACTTTAGCCTCGCATTTCGGACATTTCAGTCGGCGTCCAGCGAACTTTGGGTCGACTGTCAGTCTTTTCTTGCAGTTACCACACTCGATCATGATCTTCATTGCCGCAACTCATTCCAAACCACAGAATATTGCCTACAGGGGACGAAATCCTACGGGTTACAGATCATAGATGGTACTGTAAGAATCTAAGCCGCAGTTATTCAGCGCTAGAATTGAGTTCCCGGGTGGAGCACCAGTAATTTGACCGAACGATCCTGCAGATGAACCGCTTCAATTAGGTTGACATTGATGGAAACCTGATGCTTTTCCGGAGTTACGCGCACGTCATGGCAATAACGATGGAGGGAGTTGTTCTCCAAACGCACGATGGAGGGACTGCGAAACTTAGTCAGCGGAGAAACCAAACGGGGTGCAGTAGGAACCACGGTTCTCAATGCATTGGCCTTCTCGTAGTCAGGTTAGTGACGCACGAGACCCACGGACAAGCAAGTGTGAGCTTGCGCACTCAGAGTATGGACCATTGGGTAACGGAGATTGTCGATGGCCGTGCCATGGCTCGGGAGCAAATCGACGAATGCGGAACGAGGGACAATTGATTCGGCTTCATTAATGAAACCTGAAAATGAGCTGACCTTTCTTGAAATGTGAATTGCTAGCGTGTTGCAGACGCTGGAGTGTATTGCTTGCCTTTTTCTACGGCTACTGCCGCTCCTACTCCCTGGATGCGTGTGGAAAAAGCCTCATTCCAGCAGTAGTGAACGCTAAGGCCGGTTACACCAAACCCAATGGTGAAGAGGCGCTACTCCATTTCAATTCGAACCCGCGCAGAAGTTTAACGAATGGGGCATCGCAACTGTCATGTCAGCGGACGCTTGAAGGAAAATCGCAGTAAACCTGGCGGCGGACAAACACCTAAAGAAAATCGCCGCCCGATTTGCTGCCTTGTTCGTCCTCATTGTCCCGGTGCCCAGCCGAGCTTTGCAAGACAATGGTGAAGACGACGTAACCTCCTGACTTCCCGGTCATCGACCCATTCGTCACTTGCGAATTGTGAAATTGCACTGGCAAACGCCCGAGCATGTAACACACGAATCTGTTCTGGCCTGAGGCCCCCACGCCGTCGCTCCGCCAAGACGTACGCCAATTCTTCGTCGGTGATCTCCAAGTCCGCCAGCACTGTTTTCAAGGTATCCCAGTATCCCGCAATCGCTTGCCGAACTGGATCGATAGAAACACGGAACCCTGCCCTTGAAACCACTGCATCAAATCGTTGCAATCCGAATGCTGTCGGGTCAGGAAAAGGTTCGTGGTCGAAGCTGTTGTTGAATTTGTAGGTCTTCAGTGCTGCAAGCTCATCGTAGGTGCGAACATTCTGCTGACGGATTTCTGGCAAGTAATTACAGAACAATTGCCCTGCAGCCAATGCGTCATGTGCAGCAACATGCGACGCAGAATAGTCGACTCCGTGCTGCCGACATGCAACCTCCAACTTGCAGCGAGAACCAAGACCAAGCATCGAACGCAAATACATAAGACAGAAGTGCGGCGGATCGTGGCGAACACCTGCATTTGATAATTCGAAGGCGAGGAATTTGATGTCAAAGTAGACGTTATACGCTGCGATGACACAGTCTTTTGTTGCGGCAAGCATTTCACCAGCGATGTCGTGAAATCGTGGAGCATTCGCGACATCCGCATCCGATATCCCGTGTATCTCGGTTGCAGCCATTGGACGCGACGGATTGACCAGAGTGTCGAACACAAGTCTTGGTTTTTCACCAGGATCAATGCGCACAACTGAAGCCTCGACGACGCGATCGTAACCTGGCGTCAGTCCGGTTGTTTCAAAGTCGATGACAGCAACAGGTGTGTCTTCGATTTGACGAGTCGCAATACCGGTTGCCATGCTGATTCACCTTGCTGAATTGATATCGCGCCCCGAGTGCAACACGTTCGCGTAAGCGAATTGGGCTTCTCGTGGTTCCGTCCTCGTTCGATTCCGAGACCAATCTGGTTCATCCGATTGTGAGCCGCAAGCCTAGAACCACTGACGACGACGAAAAAAAAACAGGATTCTGAGGTGCTGCTGTGTGCCGCGGGGTGGCAACGTCGAATGTTGATCGGGATCTGATTACAGCGACGTGAAGTGTACCACTGGCTCGGCCAGTGCGAGTTTCAATGGAAGCAAATTCCGGATTGGTGAGACCATTCCGGGTCAGGTTCCTGCAACGTTGGCAGGTCCGGGTCGATTCCTTTCCGGGGATGAAACTGAGCACGGGAGCGTGTGAAATCTTCCAGAAGTTGCCGAGTGTGTCTGGATGCAGGTTGTTTCGTATGAGCAAGTAAGCAACCGATTCTGGCATCATTCGTTTTGGCAGGTACCAGCAGGTGCACTGCTCCGGTATGAACACGAACGCAATGAGGGCGAAGCACTCTTCAATACACCCGACATTGTGCGACTGCGACAGAATTCCATGTCGCTCGGATTAGGCGAGGTTTGCCCAAAGTCACCCCTGAATACCCAGGACTCACTACTGACCAATCAGGCAGGTAGGCGGGGCCAAGCTGTGCGACCCAGCATTTTCCGTAAACCAAGGCGTACAGGTCGCATGTCTCACCGTTCTTGCCTGCCCTTGAGTATCACCGGATCGTGTGCGTTTGGATCCGTCCGTCGCGATCGATCTTTCTTTCAGTTAAAGTGTTCTCCGCCCGTGGGTGTCTGATTGCGCAGTGATCGTTCCTGAATGGATCGGCGGGCGGCCAGACTGGTGTCCCGAAAAGAACCGTCCAAAAAATCCCGGAAGGCCAATCCGTATGTTGCAATTATTCGCCAGTCACGATTCATCTCTTCGGCTTGCCTTCGTCAGGTCTGATCACGAAACAGCGATGGAATGGCGTGATGCCAGTAGTTTACGTACATCGCTGCGGGTGGTGTTGGTGTTTCTTCTGGCGACACGAATTCTGACACCAGCCGTCGCGGCGAAACCGCCGAATATTTTGTTCATTTTCACGGATGACCAGCGCAATACCACGATGGGCTGTTCGGGCCATCCTGTGGTCCGGACACCTCACGTTGACAGCCTGGCCACTTCGGGAGTGCGTTTCGAGAACGCATTCGTCTCAACCTCGACCTGCTGGGTCAGCCGAGCGTGTTTGTTTACCGGTTGCTATGAGCGACGACACCTTTATCGAAAACAACCAGGACCACTCGACCCTGACCTGTGTCGTTCGTCTCATTTCTCTGTGTTGAAGGCGGCTGGCTATCGAACCGGCCATCTGGGAAAGGAACATGTGACTCTGAGCGATGTTTCAGCAGAAGAGATGTTTGACGTTCGGCGTCGACTGGGTCGCAATCCCTATTTCAAAGAGCAGCCCGATGGTAGTCAGCGGCATGAGACCGATATCATTGGCGACTGGGCGTGCGAGTTTCTCGACCAGCAACCTTCGGCAAAGCCCTTCTGTCTGCAGCTGAGCTTCAATGCGCCTCATGCTGAAGACGGCGACCGCCGCCCGGGTATCGGACATTACCCGTGGCCGCAATCCACGGACGGTATGTACGAAGACCAGACAATGCCGCTGCCGCGATTGCGGGCCGATTCGATCTATGACGCTCAACCTGACTTCCTGAAAGCGTCCATTAACCGTCAACGATTTTTCTGGCGCTGGGACACCCCGGAAAAGTATCAAACCAACATGCGAGCTTATCTGCGGATGCTGTCGGGAATTGACAATGTCGTTGGGCGTCTGAGAAACAAGCTGAGTGAACTGGGCATCGCCGACAACACAATCATCATCTACACAGCCGATAATGGCTACTATCTGGGTGATCGCGGTTTCGCCGGAAAATGGACACACTATGAGGAATCACTGCGGGTACCCCTTGTCATCTACGATCCGCGAGCCACCCAATCAAACCGCGGACGTGTCGAGCCATCAATGGTGCTCAATAGCGATCTCGGCCCAACGATTATCGACTTGGCCGGGCTGAAAGCACAATCCGCGCACACCGGACACAGCCTGCTGCCGCTGCTGCAGAACCAAAAGCCAGAAGGATGGCGGACGGATTTCCTGTGTGAATTTCTGGCCGTACCGGCAACCATTCCTGAATGGGAAGGCGTGCGCAGCGATCGCTGGGTTTACGCTCGGTACTTTGTTGACGGAAAGGATGAAACTCCGTTCGAGTTTCTGCATGACCTGCAGAATGATCCGGACGAACTGGTGAACCTCGCATCAACGGAGGAATCCACTTCTTCACCGTCCGTAGTCGAGGCACTGCAATCGATGCGAAAACGTTGCGACGAATTGGTTGCCCGGAACGGACCCTCGATGAAAGAAATCCTTTCAGAATCGACCGCATCCAAAAAGCGACCGGGGAAGAGATCATCAAAGTAAGCGATTCACAGTCAGGGATCGTCTCAACAGGCGATTGTCCCTCGATGATTCGTGGCCACGAATGGATAACGGCACAACGACAAGAGCGACTACCTGTTGTCTTCCATCGGTGGAAGGGTTCGGGCGAGACGACAACCGCTGTAATAAACTCGGTAGCTGGGTTGTTCGTGGTGTCTGGCCGATGAACGAGAAATGACTGCCGAGTTGAACCAGCCACCTCCCCGAACAATGCGGTCGGTACCGTCGTCGTTTCCGGTAGGGTTGGATCCATCCGGGAATGGACCATACCAGTCGTGACACCACTCAAAGATGTTTCCATGCATGTCGTACATGCCACTCAGATTCGGCCGAACGGTCCCGGGAGGGTGGGAATGTCGGGACGAATTTGCATTCCACCAGGCATAGTGGCCGAATAAAGATTCGTCGTTTCCAAAAGAAAACGCGGTGTCGGTACCAGCACGGCAGGCCCGTTCCCACTCAGCTTCGGTTGGCAGTCGATAGCCCGATTTTTCAGGCCGAAAGGGCCAGCTGCGGGGAAAGGTATTTCCATCATCCAGCTGGACAGATTCTTCTTCCGGCACAGTGCTGGCTGCGACGTAACACTGATTCTCCGGCAGTCCCTGCTTCTCTGTCAGCCAGCGACACAACAGGATGGAGGTATACCATGTCGGACCACAGACTGGTACATCTGACGAAGGACTGTGCTCTTCAAAATATCCGTCGGTGCGTCCGGTGTCTTCCTGAAATTTCTTCCAGAGATGAACGGTCACTTCGGACTGACACAGGGCGTAGGGGCGCGTGAATTCCACATCGTGCAGAGTTTCATCTTCTTTGCGACCAGGCTCACCTGATCGCGAACCAATTCCGGCGACGCCTGGTCGGAACACAATCCACGTGAGGAATTCTCCTGCGAGCTCTTCGACGAACCATTGTCTTCGTCCATCGGGATCGTAGGGCACGACATGGTGATCGACTTGTTCAACATGTTTATTCTGGCCCCAGCGTCTCAGCAGCCACCCTGCTGCACCGTGAATACCGGAGCTGGGATCACTTGCATACCAGCGGGCAATTTTTTCGACGAGCGAATCGAAATCCGAAGCCGCGAATTCGTCCGGCCCGAATTCGCCGAGCGCCAGGATTGCAGCAAATCTCTGACTGTCAGAAGAGGCGTCATTCAGGCAGGCCCGAACAGCATCGACCTGAACCTTACGGTCTTTCAGGCGATGAATTGTCTGAGTCATTGATTCGGGATCGCTGGTCGTGGTGAATGCCGGAAGTGCAGCCTGATGATTCCCCAGACGCAACAGAGTCACTGCCGCACCGGCTCGCCGCTGGCCGAGGGATACTCGCTCAGCCGGAGTCAATTCGGCGTCAGGCAACTGCTGGACGATGTCCGAAAGTGTCTGCAGAATCTGCGAAGCATTCTGTTGCTCAGAAAGCAGCGCATTGAGAATGATTTCGTGCTGGATGGAATCTGCAACTGAAACCAGCTCACACAGTCGCACGTGGTCATCTGCAGCGTAGTCGGCTAGAGCACTCGCCGACGCCACTCGTTCTGTTTCTCCGCGTGAAGGGTCTCGGAAAATGACTTCGATCGGATCCAGCAGCCGCTCTGCCAGTGGCCGAAGGAACTCCCGCAATTCGCGCTGATATTCAGGGCTGGATGCCACAAGCTGGTCGGCGAGCATGTCTGCGTCGTACGCGGACCATTTCAGATCCGATGGCGCATATTCGGCCAGCACCATTCCGGCACGAAATCTTCGTTCGGGTGTTTCATTGTCCGAATGGAGCACGTCCCAGAGCTTCGATTCGATTTCGCGCTGCGAACTCTGCAGACTGTCGCGAATGACTGGAAAGCGGTCGAGTGTTTGCAGGTTTCCATCCAGCAGTTCAGCTGTCAGAAAGTCAACCTGAGACTTGTCGACAGGAAGCAGTGCCAGGCTGGCGTGAATTTTTGTCTTGTTGTTTGTCTCATCGGATGCGAGCATCTCCTGGAGTCCCGGGTCTGTCCAGGTCCGGTATTCCGACATTTCCTGAACAATCACCGGAACCTGCGATGGTTCTGCATCCACAAGTCGAGCCACGAGAGCATCGGCATGACGACGATTATTTTCATAGCGAATGTTGTGGCGAATCTGCAGGCCCGTTATCAATAGAACAGACGCGATGGCAGCGCCGATTGTCCCTCGGATTGCATGGAACTTATTCGCGGCATTCATCATTCGCTGCTCAGGGGCGGTCCAGTTGCTGCGCCGGGTGAGTAACGAAATATTCATCCACTCCCACACCGCCGGAAGCTGCCTTGATTCGGGCTTGCAATTCCATGAAGCAGAGCGGTCGGCAAGCCTGAGCTCTGCACGGCCCCGCATCGTTTCGCGTTGCTTCTGAGTCAGCCAGGCTCGCAGGGCCGGAACAAGATAGTCATGAGTAAGCTGGTAGAACTTCAGATCTGACGGTGCGTCATCATCAGCCTGATTGGGCGATTCGGTAGGGGTAATGAGTCGGAGCTCGGCATTCAGGATGGAGATAATTCGATCAAACGATTCCCTGTCCGAACATTCCGAAACAGCAAACAACTGACAATACGACTGTGCCTCCCCTTTGATGTCGGTATCTGCACCGGGATCCGGCAGAAGTGCGTTCAGCACTGCCCGAATCTCCTCCTGATACTCTCGGAATTCTTCCCGCGCCCCGGCTCCGAATTGCTCCTCAAGAAAGACGATCCCCGTGCCCTCTGTGCCGCCCACACGGGACAGGGTCTCGGGCGACCATTCTTTGTTTCGAAACATTTCCGAGAACAGGCTCAGCCGTACTGAGATGACAGAGCCGTCCACCGATAGTCCTTCGACAGCCCGATTCAGAAACAGATCCTGATACGGTGTGGTGTTCCCGGGACTGGCGGGTAAGCAGCCCAGTGCTCGACCAAAAATGGCAAGCACCTTCCGTGCATGGCGTTTTGAAAACAGGTCCACCATGGCACTGTTTCCGCCTTCGACCAGAGGAACCTCGAGGTCGTGCATGAACCGTGTGGCCATTCGCCAGAAGTCATCCCGAACCATGACGATCACCTGAACGCGTTCGCCATCGGCCTGTCGAATTGCCTTGACGAGTTCAGAGTTTTCCGAAACCCGGTGCGCATGCAGCCATTGTTCGAACTGGTCGATGATAATCAGCACCTTCTGGCCCGGTGGAAGCAGGTTAACACTGCGACGAACCAGGGAGAGGGCCTGGGTCATGTCATTCTGCTGGCCGATTCCCGGTACGACTTCTCCCAGACCACGAAGCAATCGCTGCTCTGTATCATCCGGGGTCGCTTCGAAGTAGACGACGCGTACATGATTACTGAGTCGCGGGATCAGGCCTGCTTTGACCAGAGACGACTTTCCACAACCCGATGGTCCGTAGATCAGACCAACAGAGAACGTTCCGTTGGTTTGCGTTTCTTCGACCCGCGTCTTCCAGAATCGAATGCTGTCAGGGAGTCCGTTTCGGTCGGTTGGACCGGGTAACAACTGCAGGAAGAACTCGGCATCGTTGGCATCAAACGACTTGAGCCCCTTTGGCCTGACCGCTGTTTGAACACGGTGAGATGACGGCTCTCTCTGCTCATTCCAGTTCCTGGACCCGGATTGTGAACGAGTTGTGAGATTGCCCCGGTCAGCACCGGGGTTCGAAACTGTATCCCCGGGTACCGTCGAGTACAGCCAGCACCGCAGGTCTTCTGCCATATCATGGGCAGTCTGGTACCGATCCACGGCCCTGCGACTCATGGCTCGCTGGCAAATGCGCTGCAGTTCAACAGGGACTGAGGCCCGAAGATCACAGGGAGAAGGTGGATCGCAGGTGAGAATCTCCTGGACGAGCTTCCGAACCTTTGTGGACTTGAATGGGCGTTGACCAGTCAACACGACATAAAGAACCACACCGAGGCTGTAAATATCCGTTCGGGCGTCAACCCGATGCCCTTCACCGCGAAGCTGCTCTGGGCTCATGTAAGCGGGAGTGCCGCTCATTCCAGCTTCACCGCTCAGGGCCGCTTCTTCCTCAAGTGCGAGCCCAAAGTCTGTGACGTAGGCATTCTCTTCGTCATCCAGAAGAATATTGGCGGGTTTGATGTCACGGTGGATCACACCCGTCTGATGCATGTAGTCCAGTGCGTCTGCAACCATGACTATGATGTGAATTAAAGACTCTGCTTCCGTCCCCGATGCAATCAGATCCGCCAGATCGCGCCCCTGGATATACTTTGAGACCATGTAGCACTGACCCAGTTCATCGCGACCGACGTCATGCACAGGCACGATGTTCGGGTGATCGAGTCGTGCTAGCATTCTGGCTTCAGCAACAAAGGCGTCAGCCTCACCAGCTGTAAAACGTCGCCCGTGTCGAGGCATCTTAATCGCCACCAGGCGCTGTAATTCCGGATCGAATGCCATGTAAACAGTACCGAACGACCCCTGTCCTAATGGCTTGCGGATCTGATACCTGCCAACCTGCTCCGGTGGCGGAATCCGAATGAGTTCCATTTCATTCGTTGCCCCCATTTCCGGACCATTCGTTGAGACGGACACCGTTTCTGCACCGGCAACCAGGTCTGCGATGATCGTGGAATCGGATTCGCCCTGCACGAAGCCACACTGCAGACAGCGGGCAGCGAAATCATCAGACGATGACTCGAAGGGAGTTCCACACTGCGGGCATATTGAAGGCATAAATTGGTCCGGGGCTCGCTGCTTCGCGACCAGCCAACCTGAACAGGCGAATGCGAGTGAAATCTGGCATCTTTCAAAGACATCAGAACGAATGCTGGTTTATCAATCTCCAAATGTTGACCACGGCTGAGACGGGCGAGAAATAAGATACCCTTCCAGCCAGTCGTACTGTGGATGCATCTCCAGGTACTGATCGGCGTCAAAGCGCTCACCACAAGCTCGTCCCCAGCGACCATGAAGACCCATTCGTTCGGCAGAGCGGGTATCCGCAACTTTACCGTCGACCGCTCCCCAGGGATAAAATGGTGGGTGACCATGAGCATTGCCAACATGCGCATTGTCTTCATCAATGTGGCCACAAAGGGACCGCGAACTCGCCCGAATCTCTCCCAGATATTCGTCGTAGTGATCGGCGATCATCTGCTTTGCGATCGAGGCGTCAATTTTGCCATAATTCTCTCGCATGAGTTTTTTCCAGCGAACACGTCGCGCACCACTGCCGGCGATATCACTCCAGGCTCCGGGATCGCTCGTCTCAAGCACTCGAAGTCTCAGATCCGACGCAATATTCTGACCGCAGAAGAAGCCGTTCTTTGTTCGCTCAACGGGGCTTTGACAGGTGAGTCCCAATTCATACCGAGCGATCTCTCCTGTTCTGGAGTCTCCCAGTAACCAGCTGTTGGCATATCCTCCGTTACGACCACTGGTCATGGTGTCAACCCACTCGTCAATGGTGGTCGAATACTGACATGCCCTGCGCGACCGATAGAATTCAGGGATCTGCGTTTCGTCAAACCCGCTATAGCCATCGATCGTCGTTTCGGTAATCATCAGGCCCGCGCCATTGATTGTGAAGTCCATCATGCTGGCAATCCATCCGGGGGCCGTTTGCATCACAATACGTTGGCCCTGTACGGGCTGCAGGTCGATGATGACATTGAAATGCTGCGCCTGAAGAAACGCATCCCACGTATTATGGGCCATCACGATGCTGCCATCGCTGGTGGCATCACCGGTCGCGATAAACGCGCTGCATCGGTGTCCAACTTCCCGGTGTCGTGCCGGCCGTTCGGGATGCTGTTTGTTTTTCTGAGTTGGCCACCACGAATAAACAAGGTCGACAAAGCTGTTCCAGGCCAGAATTTCATCAAAGGATGTTTCGACACCCTGAGCCTGAGCTCCCTGTGCAATACCTTCCATCTCTGCTTTCAACTCGTCGTCAATAAAGTGAAAGTAGAGACGCCGAGCAGCATCGATGAAATAGTCGAAGTCCTGAGCGGTGAGCCATCGAGCCCAGTAACGATTTGACCGCAGAGCGGCCTGCAGTTCGTGTGCCAGGTGATATCCGTGCTGAAAGCCTCGTTCAAACGGCTCCCCGGAGGTTTTCAGGTGGATCCATCCGTCCTGTCGTTGCAATCGACTGTGGTTCCGAATCCATATCGACTCATCATCAGTTAGTGGTCGAGACATGATGGCCCTACGGTTGGTATATCGGGATGGTAAGCGCACCGCGACAAACAGAGGCGGATGTAACCCGGGCCTGAATCACACTGCACAGCCCAAATCGAAAGCTTCTGGAAGGAGTCACTAATTTCACTCGAAACAGGTTGTTTTTGCAATCAACAGCTGGTAACCATGTGCGTGAATGAAGTCGGGGTTACCCTTACGACAGGGTGAGAGTAACGTGCAGGCGGAGATACACACCAATCGACAGGGGCCACCATGAATAAACGCTTTCACGCAACGCCTGCTTACGGGGATTTGAGCCGTTCGGGTGGCCAGGTAGGATGGGGAGATTATTCCGGGCTACCAGATGTTCGAACAGGCGGTTCCGACTCGATTGATGCGTGGTTCCTGGGGCCGAAAGGTGAAAACGCGGAACTCTTCTCTTCGCTGGTGCAGGAAGCAATCAATGCCGCGGTTAACTATCGGCGGTATTTCCACCCGGAAGATCATCCGTCCATTTCTGAAACAGCCAGAGCAGCCCCTGAGTATCTGGAGAGCGTCGGAAAGCTCAAGTATCAGTTCAATATCCTTCTGCAGAAACTGAATGAGTTCGCGACTCCTTACACGAGCCTTCGCTATCAGGGCCACATGCTCTGGGATACCACGCTGCCAGCGATGCTCGGCTATTTTGCAACGATGCTTCACAACCCGAACAACGTCACCGTTCAGGCTTCGACGCTTACTACCTTTCTTGGAATGGTTGTCGGTGAAGACCTTTGCGAAATGATTGGCTTCGACAGCCAGGCTCTTCAGCCATGGGGACACATTACTGCTGATGGCTCGCTCGCAAATATTGAAGCCACCTGGGCCAGTCGTGAATTGAAGTTCCTGCCGATCTCCATTCGCTACGCGCTGATCAATGATCCCGCGTATCACGATGCGGGTGGCCTTGAAGTGACGCTTCTGGACGGTAGCCGCAAAGCTCTGGTGAAACAGACGACTTGGTCGCTGATGAATCTGAAGATGGATGATATTCTCATCCTGCCGGGGCAAATTGCTGAAATCCTGAATCGCGATCCAGCCGACATCTGGCAGGACCTGCTTCATAAGTACTCGATCAATACAGTCGGATGGTTCAGATTCTACGAAGACTACATGGATGGCTTTCGGGCATCACCCGTCATTATCGTTCCATCGACCAAACACTACTCCTGGCCGAAGGCGGCGGCGGTCACCGGCCTGGGCTGCGACGAGAACTCAGTCATTGACATCTGGGTCGATCCGATGGCCCGAATGGACCTCGACCGACTTCGTCAGACCCTCAATAGCTGCCTGAACAGCAGGACCCCGGTCATTCTGACGGTGGCAGTGATGGGCAGCACAGAAGAGAGTGCGGTCGATCCGCTGAAACGGATTCTGGAGATCCGCGAGGAATTTCGAGCAAAAGGGCTGGAATTCAACATTCACGGTGATGCGGCATGGGGTGGCTACCTGATTTCAACGCTCCGCAAGGATTTCGATGAACCGACATTTCAGTTCAGTGAAATGGACGAAGTTACTCCCCCAGTGCCGCTGGAGCCCTTCCTGTCTGATGACAGTTCCGTGCATCTGAGTGCTCACACGAAAACAAACATGAAGTGCATCAGGTACTGCGACTCTGTCACAGTGGATCCTCATAAGTGTGGTTATATTCAGTATCCTGCCGGGGCGATCCTGTATCGCAACACGGATCTGAAGAATCTGGTCACATTTGGGGCTCCTGTGATCGGCGTCGCAGGGTCAGCACCGTCTGTCGGACAGTTCGGACTGGAAGGCAGTAAACCTGGCGCGGCTGCCGCAGCCGTGTGGCTTAGTCACGCCGTGATTCGCCCGTCGGTCTCCGGCTACGGAAAGTTGCTGAATGCTGCTTTGCTAAACGCCAAACTGTTCACAATGCGACTCTGGTTAATGGCAAGACCTGAAGACTGCTTTGTTGTAACGCCGCTTGCTCCATTGCCCAGAGCAACGGAAGGAAGCGATGCCATGGAGCAGCTCAGGAAAATTCAGGTCATCGTTCGGTCGCGGGGCATTCGTGAGTTTTTGAACTCAGCAACCGCTGCCGACCTTCGATTCTTCAACGAACTGGGGCCGGACCAGCAGATTGTTGACTACACGTTTAATTTCCGCCGTGGTGATGGAACGCTCAACAAGTGTCTCGCTGACATGAACAGCATGAACGCAAAGATCTACGATGCCTTGCATGTTCAGGAGGGCAGGGACGTCAACCAGTACGATCTGCTGATCACTCAGACTGAAATGAGTGTCAGCGATTATGGCGATGCTTTTATCCAGTCCTATCTGGATCGCATGAAGATCACACGTCCTGAACCGGGCAACTGCCAGATCTATGTGAATCGTTCCGTTGTCATGGACCCCTGGATTGACAGTACCCCATCTGGAAAAGGCAACGGGAATTTCTTTGATGTCATCTTTGATGTGCTTCGTCGCACAGCGGAGATGGCAGCAAAGCCTCAGAAATCCTGACGGCCGGCAATTCTGTCGTCAAAACCTATGCTGACCAGTGAGGCCAGCGCGAAGGCTCACGCCTGTATTCGTGTGTCGATTTTTCTTTGCGGAATGACAGGGCCACTGGCATGCATATCACTTTACGAATGACAATCGTCGTTGCCGTATTAGCCACAACAACTCTTCAGCCACGACATCTGTGGGCGTCGGATCATCTGGATTCACCCTACATCGACGAGCATCCGCAAGCCGACATCGGGGATACCTGGGCGTTCCCGACGAAAAATGGCGTCGTCTTCGCAGCCAGTTTCAATCCGCTTTCCGATCCCTTGCTGATCGACCAGATGAAACTGGATCAGGATGTCTTATATGAATTTAAGTTCGACATGGACAGTGACGGTGTGGCCGATCTGGCCTACAAGATCTCGGTGTCCGGTCTGGGGCAGAAACAAAAACTGACAGTTCGTCGAGCCGAAGGTGTGGATGCCATTTCAAACCGCGCAGCCGGTGACGTTGTTCTGGAAGGCGTATCCAGTACACGCGGGAAAGTTGAAATCGCCAGAGGCAAAGGATTCCGCCTGTTTTGCGGGCCCCGACAGGATCCGTTTTTCTTTAACTTCAAGGGCGTTCAGTCGCCCGTCGCGCTCGCGCTGCAATATGCGCTGGGTGCCGACGGACTTCCCAGCGACGGTAGCTGGCAGAATACTTTTGGCCCGACCAACGTCACCATGCTGATGCTGGAAGTCGAGGAGATGCGCGGCAGAAAATTCGGGATGTGGGGAACAACATCCCTCGATGGAAAACAAATTGATCGCTGCGGCCGCGCGTCTGTCACGGCCGTCTTTCTGCCGAATACACCCACAGGCCGCAACCCGGCCGATTATCCATACGGTGGAGAAAACAAACAAAAATATAACACCACGCGACCCGTTGATGACCGGGCCAACTATGGTGCGATGTTCCGGCATACACTAGACGTGCTGGAGGCAGATGAAAACCTGGCAGATTTCTATCTGCCGGACATCCTGCAATATGATCCCCATCTACCCGACGAGTATCCCAACGGAAGAAATCTGTATGACGACTCTGTGTTCTGGACGATCAAACACGTCAATCCGTTCCAGTTCACACTTCCGGAGAAAAATCCACAGAACCTGTTGCCGGAATTCCCTTTTGCCGCACCGCCAGTCGCACCTCCCGCTGAACCTCCTAACGAGTATATGGTCAAAATCGTCTCGGACTTATACGAAGGAATGCAGCGAGGCAACTTCAGCGGCATCCCTTCGCAATGCTCCCCCACCGTGGAATGGTCGTGCTTCGGGCCTTCGGGGGCACCTTATTCCGGTACCTTTGCGGGCAAAGAAGGGATAGATGACCATTTCAGACAGCTGCAGGCGATCTATGACATTAAGTCTGTAACGGTGGATCGTTATGTCACTGAAGGTAGTTTTGTGACTGCCATTGTTCGGCAAACAGGAATTGAGAAAGCTACGAAAGAGCCAGTCGAATTCAACTGTGTGCATTGCTGGGAAATTACAAACAGCCGCATCTCTCGGGTTCGCGAGTACCTTTCCATTGGTCAGCCGAATGACAAGGACTGATCAAAGCGAGGCTCTGAACAGCTGTGCGTCGAGAGTCTGTCAACAAACCAGCAGGACGCAATGGTTATCTGCGGCGATCAGCATGGCTGTCTTCATTCAGTTCACCCCTGAAATCTCAGCGCATGATTTCTGGATCGAACCTTCTACGTTTCGCGCGGCCAGTAGCGAACTGATCTTCGTTCGTCTAAAGGTCGGGCAGGACTTTGATGGCGCTTCGCTTCGCCGAAACCCAACAGCAATTCAGTCGTTCAGAACGACGTTTGATGATGGAGTCAGCGAGATCCAGGGAAATCCAGGCGATGAACCGGCCGGATTTGTGCTGCTGCCATCGCCCGGCCTGCACGTCCTGAGCTACCAAAGTCATCCCACAAAACTGATGATGAATGCAGAACGATTTCAGGCCTATCTGCAGGAAGCTGGTCTGGATTCGGTGATCCGTATCCGCAGGGAACGCGGACAGTCTGAAACACTCGGTCGCGAACGATTTATCCGTTGTGCAAAGGCGATGGTTCTGGCCGGAAAAGAGAACTCCGATGGCTTCGATCGCATCCTTGGCCTGACACTCGAACTGATCCCGGAAACCAACCCTCATACCATACAGCCCGGGCATATCATGAGCCTCCGGTTACTGCATGACAAACAGCCTCAGGGCGATGCACTGGTATTCGCACGAAACATGAACACACCGGATCAGCCTGTTTCCGCACGCACCGATGAAGAGGGCCGCGTCCGATTCTGTCTTCCGGAGCACGGGCAGTGGCTGATTTCCTGTATTCAGATGGTTCAGGTTGACAATGACAATCTCGTTGACTGGGAAAGTCGATGGGCCTCGCTGACGTTTCAGATTGATTCACCGTAATCCTGCGATGATGTCCATTACTTCAAACAAGAGAAGGAAGCAGCATGTATCTGTATGTTGAAATGTGGAACGCCAAACCATCATGGCTCGGACTGCCGCAGGGTCAGCGAGAGGCATTCATGAAGAAAGTGGATGCATTTCTTGCAACGATCAAGCCTGAAGATGCCGAAGTCTATGGCTGCTGCGTTAATGATGGCGACACCATGCCCAGAGCCGGATATGCCTATCTGGTTGTCTGGAAAGTCAGGGATAAATCCTGCGTCAAGGCAATTGCAGACGGTACGGCTGCTGTTGGTTTTTACGACTACTTTGACCAGGTGAACATTGGCGGAAACCAGCTGACCGCAGACGAACTTGTTGGCGCTTTGATGTCGCTCTAGCTGACTGTGCTGTTGAAGTTGATACCGACAGATGCAGCACGGCCCGCATCAAATCGTTCCGAACAACTGCAGCTGTCATCAGCAGGAGTGGGCGAAACACCAACACCATTCCTGCGAGCGTTCTTCGACTGACGGTTTCTATTCCCCAAATGAACGATATGATTGGGGACACACAAAGTCAGGACTTCTGAAAACGTGATCGACAGAGTCTGCCTTGAGTCATACTCCCGGAACAAACGATCAATCGCCCTCATTCACAGGATGCATTGAGAATGTATTGGTACATGGAAACGTGGCGGGCAAAGCAGGCCTGGCTGGACCTTGACGAAGAAGGTCGGCTTGCCTTCGCAACCAGCGTCAAGGCTCTGCTCGACACGTTATTCAGTGACGACCTGAAACTGCTGGGTTGCGTTATAACGGACGAAGACACTCAGTTGCACGGTGGCTATCAGTATGCTGCCGTCTGGCAGGCGACCGATCGATCACACATTGCAAAGATCGAAGACGGAACGGAGAAGATCGGATGGCATAAATATTTTGAGCAGGTCAATCACGGTAGTGAGCTGAAAAGCGCGGAAGCCGTCATTGGCCATATGTTGCAGCTGTGAAGGATCCTGCGACCGAGGGTCACTATGTCAGCGGAATCCTCCGACTCGCAGCCTCCATGCCTGTGGAAGAAACGCCGAACGTCTGTCTCGAGGCATAACAAAGAGCATTCCAACGGGCAGACCGGCCCTCAGTGCGCTTTGGTTCCGGTCAGAAGGATCTCAATGGTTCGGATCATACGGCTGGTGAAAACGGATCATCATCAGGATCCTGGTTCCATACATATTCCATTTTCCGGGCGGCCTCGGTTGCAGTGTGTTTGCCGCAGAGTCGCTCAATGAGTCCCAGTGCCATGTCGATGCCGGAAGAAACACCGGACGACGTGATGATGCTCTGATCGTCAACCCAGCGTGCGTGTCTTTGCCAGAGCACCTTCGGGCCCTGCTGGATGACCCAGTCCCAGGCAAGTTTGTTTGATGTCGCCCTCCGCCCATCCAGTAATCCTGTTCGTGCCAATAAAGCAGCGCCGGTGCAGACGGTCGCGGTGATCTTCGAGCGTTCGCTGGCCGCTGCGAGTTGATTGAGGAACACCTGGTCATCGACAAGTTTGCGCGTTCCGAGGCCACCTGGCACCAGAAGGATGTCCCAGGCAGGGGCATCAGTGAATGCATATTGAGCAACGGTTGCAATTCCTTCACCACTCATAGCCGCCCCGGCGCTGGTGCCCACTGTGAAGCATTCGAAACACTTTACGGGCTGTCCGGGGGAACATGCCCAGAATGCTTCTACCGGACCATATGCATCCAGAGCCGTGAAACCATCGAAGACAACGACAGCAACTTTCATCACGGGAGCTTGTGTCATGCTGATTTCTTCTTTCTGGAGCCTACCGTTCGGCAAGCAGACTTGCCGCTCAGCTAAAGCCGCCGCGCAGCGGTGAATGTTCCCCGGTACGAATCGATGTCTCGTGGAACTGGTGATGGCCATTCTGAGAATGCCCGGCCACACAGAATACAGACAATACGCTTTCAGCGGTCCGTCGAAGAATCAGGACAGGCACGCTGAACAGCTGTAAAACGTCGTATTTTCAGGTCTCCCGCTCGTGCCAGTCCCGTTCTTCAACAGGCTGCCAGGTTAACCGTCTTACTGAATGGCGGTATACGTTCGCCCAAACAGGATCTGGTCCACAATCCAAACGTCGGCAGGATAAGCAGTGTCGCGGTCCTCGAAATTCTTGAGCAGAAAATCACCGGCCTTACCCGATAGTCTGCCCCATGAAGATTCAATTGAGAACGGATGATCAATTTGCGTGGCCATGACTCCTTTAGCGTTGAGTTCAGGCTGATACTTTTGCCAACCTTCGGCGTCGATTTCATGTGTTGCCGTATAGCGGCGATTCAGATCGTCCTCAGTCTGCGGCCAGATATCTCCCGCTTCGCCTCGACAAAGAAAATGACCGGCTTCAACCTGTTCTTCGCCTTCCAGAGTCTTCACTGTCTGAGCCAACACCAGTTTCTTTGCCCAAATTGGTCGCATCTTCTTTGCGTGAAACCATTTCCCGGCAGCGTCGGCTTCGTCAAGAATCGTTTTGTTGGGAGTACCCGTCATGTGTGTTTCGTTTGGTTTCTTTGCTGTGGGCAGTTTGAGATTCGGTGTAATCTGATACTGGTTACACGCTCACATCTCGCCCGAATGCTACCACACGGAAAGAATGCAGTCAGGTTTGTGGTGTGGAGGCAGTCTGTTTTGGGTCGACTCTTGTCGCAATCCGGATTGCCGAAACCTTGTCTGAAAGAGGCCAGGTCAATCAATGACGTTTGCCGATTTCTTCCAGCAAATCCGTTTGTACCTGCTGAATTTCGAGAAGCCGCTGCCATTGGTGTGTAAGCAGCAGATCCATCTTGGAATGTAAATGGCGAATCTCAAGTTCTGCCTTCAGATTCACGCGATAATCGTTATCCGCTTTCAGTCGATCTTTTTCGTTCTGTCGATTCTGGCTCATCATGATGATTGGTGCCTGAATAGCGGCAAGACACGACAAGACCAGGTTCAGCAGAATAAACGGAAACGGATCGAATGGCCTGCGGAACAGAGCCAGTGAATTGATCGTGATCCAGACAATCAGCACGCCGGTAAAAATCAAAATGAACGTCCAGCTACCACCAAAGGTGGCAACTTTGTCAGCCAACTGCTGCCCAAAGGTCATCGCTTCATCAGCTTCATCATTGAGATTCTGCGTCAGCACATCGTGCTGACGCAGACTTTCAACAACTTCACGTTCCAGTGTCGACAATTCGCCACGTTCCTGCTCCAGCACATCCTGAACATACAAACTCCGATAATGATTCAGGTCCTCATGGCAGATATACGCATCCGCGTTCCAGCCCGGATGTTCTGTCAGAATTCGATCAAACATCAACGGACGAACAAATCGACCGGGAGTCAGATCCGACAGTGAAAAAAGTTTACCGCAGACACTGCATGTCGTCTTATGGTTATTTGTCATGGATTCTCTGGTGCCACCTAACGATGCCAATCGGACCAGTTTAAGATGCTGACTTGCCGGATTTGACCTGAGGCTGCTGTTGAGCACTCTGGATGACCACTGACGTTTCCCCGGTAATTAAGCGCGAGCTGCGGTTGAAGGTCAGATAGCTCCACGCCCACTGGCACAATATCAGAACCCGGTTCTGATATTGCACGATCTGCAGCAAATGAACAACAAGCCACAGCAACCAGGCAAAAAAACCGCAAAACTGTTTCTGGCCAATCTGTGCCACCGCGGCCGCGCGACCAATCGTCGCCATTGTGCCACGGTCCACATACCGAAACGACGTGGCGTCCTTCCGACCAGCAATTCGGTCAGTAATTCTTCTGGCGACAAACTCACCCTGTTTCATGGCCACAGGAGCCAGCCCGGGAAGAGGCTTTCCAGCTTCGTTCAGGCACATCGCGATGTCCCCAATGACGAAAATATGTTCGTGTCCATCGACATTTAACTGCGGTGTCACGGGGACACGACCTGCCCGATCCGTCTCGACGCCACACGCCGTAGCGACGATCTTCCCGAGCGGATTGGCCCGGACCCCTGCCGCCCAGAGTACCGTTCTTGTTTGCACAATTGACTCACCATCAGCGCTCGTCAACTTCACGTGGCCTTCCGTTAATTCCGTGACTTTCGTGTGGACATGAATTTCGATCCCGCGCGAACGGATTTTATCAGCTGCTCGCCGACAAAGATCTTCGGGATAGTGCGCCAAAACATGTTCGCTCGCTTCAACCAACAGAATTCGAGCATCTTCAGGATGAATGTGCCTGAAGTCGTGTTTCAGGGTATGTTGAGCGATCTCGGACAACGCTCCGGCAAGTTCGACGCCTGTTGGTCCACCCCCAACAATAACAAACGTCATCAGGGCCCTGCGAATATCCGGATCTGCTTCGCGTTCTGCCGCTTCAAATGCCAGAAAAATGCGTCGCCTGATGTTGGTCGCATCGTCAATGGACTTCAGTCCCGGTGCGTTCAATGCCCAGTCTTCGCGCCCGAAGTAACTGTGAGTTGCCCCGGCTGCAACCACCAGATCGTCGAAATGAATTTCGCCATCAGCGAAGATCAAACGCTTCTTATTGATATCAACGTCGACGACTTCGGCCAGCAGGATTTCGCAGTTCGACTGTTTACGCAGAATATTTCGCAGGGGTGTTGCAATGTTGGCCGGAGAAAGTCCACCAGTTGCGACCTGGTACAGCAGCGGCTGAAAAAGGTGATAGTTATGGCGATCAACCAGTGAAATCCGAACATCGGCCTTTCGCAGGCGCCGGGCAGTTTCCAGGCCACCAAACCCACCACCAACGATCACCACATGTCGTTTCCGTTTCTTGTCAGCCTCGTTCAACTCTCGTCTTTCTTTGTGTCGGACAGCACCTTGTTGCTTGAAATCATCCGCAGTCTATCGACAGCACATCATCGCTGGCCACTTCGCTCGGAAAGATCTGATCGACCGCAGAATCACAGAGACCAGGAAAAGGATCACCCATCGTTAATCCGACGGGAGCAGTTTCCGTCGGCAAGCATCTGATGCGTTGCAAGCCCTGAGCCCGTCGACCGGTGGCCCGTCACGATTCGTTCCGTTGTCAGCCTGTTGAAAAACAACCCGACACCGCAGTGAGGGATGGCTGAACCTTGCAGACCTGTGAAAATGCCCTTTTCGAGTTGCCTTTCGTTTTGCTTTTTTTGACGGCCATTGAATGTTCGTGTCCCGAATGGCTCACGCCGGAGATCCCCGGTTGGTCTCGCCGTCCATAGCGACAGATCTGTCGATTCGATGCAAACATTGAGGGGCAGAAAGATCCCGGGTGTGATGGCCAGGTGTGAGTCAATCGGTGCAATCTGTCTGAGCAGTAATTATTATAGCGTGACTCAGACAGCAATTCCGGATGTCCCGCGCTGCCTGAGATTCCAGCCGACCTTAGATCCCGCCTGAAAGCATGTTCCATGCCAACCTCTCCTGATTCATTCAGCCGTCTGACAACTTCTCGCCGCTGGCTGCTGGCACTTGTCGTCCTGCTGATGCAATCGTGGTCCGTTCCTGCACAGGAAAAGAATCCATTCGCTCTGGGAGTCCGGGAGACAGAGCCACTGACGGCCGAGCAGGAATTGACGACCTTCCGTTTGCCTCCGGGATTTCGAGTAGAGTTGGTCGCGTCTGAGCCGCAAATCGCAAAACCCATGAATCTGGCTTTTGATACGCGAGGACGGCTGTGGGTGAGCAGCTCGGAAGAGTATCCATTCGCAGCGAAATCCGACTCCGTTCCGCGGGACACAATCCGGATCCTTGAAGACACAGATGGCGATGGTCGAACAGACAAAGTCACGACGTTTGCAGACAAGCTGAACATTCCGATTGGTTTGTACCCTTACAGAGATGGAGTCATCTGCTTCAGCATTCCAAACATCATGTTTCTGCGTGACACGGATGGAGATGATATTTGCGACGTTCGGGAAGTGCTTTATGGTCCATTCGATACGACTCGTGACACGCACGGTATGAACAACTCTTTCCGTCGCGGATCCGATGGATGGATTTACGCGTGCCATGGATTTAATAATCGGTCAGAAGTCAAAGGACGCGATGGAAACGTCGTTTCAATGTCGTCAGGCAATACCTATCGCTTTCAGCCTGACGGTTCTCGCATTGAGCATTTCACGCATGGCCAGGTCAATCCGTTCGGAATGGCCATCGATCAGTTCGATGATATTCTGACCGCCGACTGCCACACCAAGCCTGTCACTCTGCTGATTCAGGGAGGTTACTACGAGAGTTTTGGAAAGCCGCATGACGGGCTTGGCTATGTTCCCAATGTGATGGAGCATCTGCACGGATCAACTGCCATTGGCGGCATCGCCCTCGGACAGCACACCTCCTTTCCCTCGGAGTTTCAGCGCAGTAGTTTCGGTGGTAACGTGATGACGTCCCGCATTAATCGCAATACGCTGGAACATGTGGGATCGACCGTGAAGGCGATTGAACAGCCGGACCTGATGTCGACCTCTGATCCCTGGTTCCGTCCTGTCGATATGATTGCGGGGCCCGATGGAAGCCTGTACGTCGCCGATTTCTATAACCGCATCATCGGGCACTATGAAGTGGATTTGTATCACCCGGGCCGTGACCGTCACCGGGGCCGAATCTGGAAGATCAGCTATGTCGGCGATGGATCGACGGGCGAAGTGCAATCGACAGACGTGACAAGACTTTCTCCATCAGTGCTTGTTGAACGACTGGCAACGGCCAACTACCAGACCGCTCGCATGATCGCGGACCACATCACAGATGAAATGGGGCTCGATTCAGCAGACAGAAAACAAACCGTCCTCGACCTGAAAAAGGCGCTGAAAGAAACGTCGCCGGTGAAGCGTCAACGGTCGCTGCGCATACTGCAGCGAATGGGGCAACTGAACTTCACAGAGCTGAAAGAGGCTGCCACCGACACTGACGAACTGGTTCGGCTGCATGCATTTCGCGCGCTCAACACGGCCTCGCCGGAAAGCGTGTCCGGGCTTACGGCCATGGCCGTCCAGGACCTGCTTCAGAAAGGCTTTTCCGATTCAAGTCCTCTGGTCCGGCGGGCGGCGGTGATCGCTGCGGCACGCCACACCCGTCGCTCCAGCATTCCGCTATTGCTGAAGCTGTTGGCCAGCATTCCCACGGACGATGTGCACTTGCGACACGCCACACGAATGACGCTCCGAGATCATCTTCGAAATGAAGACTGGTTCCGGGATCTGACGAGCGGACCCCTCACCGATTTCGAGTCGGGCGTCGTAGCGGATCTGTGTCTGGCACTGAAGACTCCTGCTGCCGGTGAATTCATCGCCTCCAACCTTGCCAGCCTTGCAAAATCGAATCCCGGGCAGCTGTCAGAAATGGTGCAATTTGCGGCCGCTTATGTGTCTCCGATATCGGCGGAACTTGTAGCCGAAACTGTGCAAAAAGAATTTCCGGAAAACGAATCGCTACAGCTGAGTCTTCTGACATCCATGGCGGCTGGCCTGCAGCAGCGTGGGATGACAGCCCCCGCGGCGGTGAATCGCTGGGCCGAACATCGGGTGTTGTCGCTACTCGGAATGACCTCCCCCAATGACCTGGAATCACTGCACGTTGTGCAGGCGTTGCCGTGGCAAAACCTGAAACATCCCAGTTTCCCGGACGAACAGGATGCATGGACGGTTTCGTATTCGCGACGGTCATCAGACGGCATGCAGAACACACCGCTCCACAGCAGCTTCGAGAATGGAGAACAGCGGACCGGCATTTACCGTTCTTCGCCATTTGAACTGACGGAGAAACTGAGTTTCTACGTGGCCGGGCACGATGGAATTCCGAGTATGCCATTGAAGGGCAATAACTACATTCGGCTTCGGGATGCAAACACGAATGAGCTGTTTCTGGAGACACCGCCTCGTCGCAATGATGTCGCGCAGCGAGTCGAATGGGAGACGTCAAAGTGGCGGGGCAGGATGGCAGTCGTTGAACTGGTCGACGGGGACAGTTCGGGGGCCTACGCCTGGATGTCGGTCGGTCGTTTTTCTGACGAACGGCTCAATCCTGACCGCGGACCGCAGAAGCGCGAGCAGGCCTGTCAGTTGATCGCACTTTATGAATTGAGATCTCTTGAGCCTGCAATCCAGCACCTGATTCAGCGTGATGGTTTGTCACGAAGTGAAATTCGGGCAATGGCTTCTGCCCTGATTCGTCTCCAACCGGATTCACGTCTGTCAGCCGTATCACTCATTCCTTCGATTGCCGGAACCCCATCCGAAGTGGTTCAGGCCGCGATTGAACTCATCGTTAATCGCCGTGTTGAGGAAGCCAGGGAAGTCCTCGCGCGAGCCGCTGTGTTTGCGACGTCAGCCGAACAGCTTCAAATAGCAGAACAGCTAACTGTGGATCAGCATGGATCCGAGGTGCTGGTGGCACTGATCGAAGCCGGGAAAATGTCGGCCAGGCTACTGACGCGGCCCACGGTTTCTCAACGATTGTTGGTCGCAAACACTGTTTTGCAGGATCGAATCAGGAATCTGACCGCGTCGCTGCCGGATGAGAATGCTGCCATCGAGAAGCTGATCGCGAAACGTCGAAAGGACCATGCTTCAGCTTCGGCGAGTGTCGCTGCGGGAGCAGAAATCTTCCGGAAGAACTGTGCTGTTTGTCATCAGGTTGCCGGTGAAGGCAGAAAAGTGGGTCCCAACCTGGATGGGATCGGAAATCGTGGTCTCGACCGCGTGGTCGAAGACGTTCTTGCTCCCAACCGAAACGTTGATGTTGCTTTTCGCACATCGACCGTTGTCACTGTGGACGGCCGGGCATTGACAGGGCTCGTACGCGAACTGGAAGGCGATCGCCTGAGCATCACAGATAGCCAGGGCCGGGAGACATTGTTACCTGTTTCGGAAGCAGAGGAACGCATTCAATCGGCGTTGTCTCCCATGCCGGCCAACGTTGCAGAGATTCTGAACGACCAGCAGTTTCATGATCTGCTGGCATTCTTGCTGTCTCTGCGACACTGATCCATGGACACTGATCCTTGGCTTGGCTGTCCGTTGAAAAACCGGGACAGGCACCCAGGACGACTGGAAACGATCGTGTTTGAATGTCTCCTGGTCGGGCCAGTCCCGTTTTCGATAATGTTCAGCCGTCCCGTCTCTCTCCAGGTCATTTCAATTCTGAAAAAGGTGTTGCCTTCTGCAGCGCCATGCCTGCAAGTTTCAGCGAATCTCAGGACGTTGGCAACAGGTTTTGAAATGATGTTTGGCATGGCCTGGTGACGGTCAGCTGCGATTTATCCTCCGTGGAGTGTGATACGGACGATCAGCTGCATTTCTGGTGGCTGCCCGCTCTGATTGGTCGAAAGCTGACTCAGTGATGCGATCCTGGTCAGCCTGTCCTGCCTGACAGTACAGGTCCCTTCGGAGACGTGCTTACCCAGCGAATAGCGGTCAATTTTGCCCCCTCCTGCTCCGAAGTCCTGGATGTTCGCGTCGGAGTTAGAGACCATCGAACGAAACGACAAGTTCAGTTGATCACCCGCCTCCATTTCGGCTGACGACGTGCTGTATTCGGGCACCGACGAAATCTTCGCCTCCATCAATAATCCAAGAAGCAGAGTTCGTACGATTGGTTGATCGCTGGCATTTCCCGTACCGACGACAGGTGTTGAACCCACAACAATTGGAACCTGGCTACCAGAAACGGCGTGAGTTGTGACGTGTTCGCGGCAGAGCATCATCGCGTGATAACCACCCCACTCCTGACTCAGTGAAGTCAGTTTCTGACAGGACACGTTTGCGTCGGACTGATCTGCGAGAATCTCCTGAAGACCACTGGCAGTCTCCTCAACGACCGGAATCCACCACGCTTCTAATTGATAAGTTCCTTTACCGACGACGGCGATGGAGAGTTCCCTGAGAAATGTTGTAATTTCAGCGTGGACCTCTTCGGTCTGGCGAATCATCAGTGTGTTGCCGAGATCTCGAATTGTCCCGGGGCCACCCATCGATTCCCAGGAATCCGGATCGACACTGTTTTCAATCAGTTCTTCTATTGAATCTCCCTGCATCTCGAGCCATTCCTGAAGACTGGGTTCCGAATTGGAATCTCCAACGCCCGAAACATCGGCCCCTCCCATTCCCCCCATTCCTCCTCCCCCGAATTGTGGGGCTGATGGAACACAGAAAAAACCCTGACCTCCACCCGCGCCTCCGCCACCCATGGCTCCTCCTCCTCCTCCCATACCTCCAGGCATGCCAGCATTGACTCCGATTCTGGAATACTCCAACGCTGCAGTGCCGTCGTGGAATGCATAGTGCTGCCGTTCTGTGACCAGTGGAGTGATGTCATAGAACTTAATCAGCAACGGGCGTTCCTTCACTGCGTTTTTCGGTGGTGGCCCGGCAGCAAACGGATCGTTCTGAGCGACCGCTGGAGAGAGACAGACCTGCATCACGAACAAGACAAATAGGATCTCGGAGATTCGTTTCATAAGTTTTCCTTTCGGAGTCGGGGGGTGGATCTTCCTGTGTCAGTCGATCGCATACTTTTGAACTGACAATTTCCTGATGTCGAACCATGCTATCGATCAGGCAAAGTGACGCTGGCCTGAAGTTGAATGGAAGCGGTTTGCAGAACCGCGAAACGCTCGGGGTTCTTCTGCAGTTTTGTGAGTGTCCGGACCGCAGCTTCTGATCCGCTGCACATCAGGATCGCCACGGGCTCCCATCGATTGGGAAACTGTTGAATGAGCTGCATGATGCGATCCTGAGTCGGCTTGTCAGTTCGTCGGCCAAGGGACAAAATCGCTGAGATCCGATCGTCCATCAGTGGAGCATCCAGTTCCCTGAACATGGCATCTACAAGAAACGGTGATAAGTCGCTGGCAGCTTGCTGACAAAGAATTCGTGACCGCTGAGTGCGCATCAGGTGTAACCAGGCCAGTACGGCATTGGGTGTGCTGCGATGAGCCAGTTCTGTCAGAAACTCACGCTGCAAAGTTTCATCACCCGGCTGCAGAACCAGGCCAGCCAGCATCTGTTCACTGCAACACTGTTTCAGGGCAGCGATCGATTTTTCGCGCAGACTTTCAGAACGTGTTGTCCCAAGTAAAACCGGGACAGCTGTATCCGTTCCCACGAAGCCCATGGCAGTGACAGCGGCAAGCTGACGTTGCCCGGTTGCATTTCGAATGACTTCCCCCAGCATGAACTCAAATTCTGCGCGCCGGGGCAGTAGGGTCCGACAGCAGGAACCATCAGTGTCATCTTTCTCCGACAGACATACCAATACGTCCTCAAGCTGCAACTTCATTCTTTCGCGCGGCGTCAGGCGTTGTTTTCGACCAGTGGCAAGTTCTGGTCGGGGCTCGATCATTTGAGTCGAGTCGGACGCCGGTTTCTGCAACGATTCCTGTTTATTCGGTTCTGTGGTTGCGTCTTTCGCACTGCCCACGCCGTTCTTTGCAACCAGATGATCAGGGTCCAGATCTTTGGGAGGCTCTTTCAACGCAGGAACGGTCTGCGATGCATCGTGCTGAGCCGATTCGGCTAACTGAGGATCCTCGCCCGACGGGACTGAAGAGGACCGTCCGGAAGCCGACCAGCGCCCTGCTGCAAAAGCGACCAGAATCATCAATGCGGAGACAGCGATGCTGTACGGAAATTGTCTGCGACGATCGCTGCTCTGTCCAGGAATCGGAACATCCAAAGCGGGCAGGCCAATTGCGTCTGTTTGATTGCACTGGCTGTCCAATGGATCGACACCCCCCTCAGGCTGAACAACGGCATGCAGCTCCCGCATGACCGATTCGTGCATTCGACTGATCGTTGAGGGATCGGCATCCGGCCACGCTGCTTGTCGCAGCAGAGAATCCAGTTTCTGTTCCGTTTGACTTGTGAAGTCGTCTTCTTCGTCAGGACGGTTCAATTGAGTGACTCCCGACTGAGTTGTGAGGCAAGGGACTGTTTGAGCCGGTTCCTCGCAACGTTCAGAGTCGAATAAACATTTTGCACAGTGAGCCCCAGCGCTTCTGCCACTTCAGCCGCGCTCATATTTTCGTAAATGCACAGAACGAGTACTTCTCGCTGTCGTTCGGGCAGATTTGAGACATGCTGTGCCACAAGCTCTGCCGTCTCCGCCTGTTCGGCGTCCGTGTTCTTCAGCGGATCAATAGTTTCTTCTTCCAGCGGCCCAGCTGTTCTGCGATTCCTCATCCAGGTGCGAAACACATTCACAACAATTCGATTCAACCATGTCCTGAATGTGGAGTCGCCTCGAAATGTGCTCCTGCTTCGAGCCGCTCTCAGCAACGCCTCCTGCGCGACATCCTCCGCATCATGCAGATTTCCGGTCAGTCGAGTTGCCAGCTTAAGGACATCAGGAATATGTTGCCGGAAGAGCATCTCCCAATCGATTGGTTGATCAGATTCCGGCACCGCGAACTCCTCGGCGTCTGACATTCGTTGCCAGAACATCCTCATAGACTCAATCCGAGCCCGAACCTCAAAAAGATTCCTGAGAAAAATGATGAAACGCGATTACAGATATCCATTCCTGCACAAAAACGGGGAAATAGCTCTTCCGGCGACCAAACGACTTCCTGCCCGGCCGCTGTCTACCTGATTCGGCGACATGCAGAGGTATTACCTGCTGACTGCCGTGCTGGTAGTCCATCGGCAGATGTGACTCAGACAAGCTGCGCAGCCATCCCGTCATACAGCCATCAATCAATCAATAAAGATGAATTCATTGCTGTTGAACAGAACGAGGCATAACGAGGCCCAGGCAAGTTCTTCCGGTGTCCGGAGCGACTCCGGAATGTCTGCGTCAGGCATTTGTTGCAGTTGGTACTTCCGCCGCAGGAGGGACTGTATCTGCCGGAGATCAGAATCTTCGAGCTGTTTGTCGAAAACAAGGATCGTTGCGATATCACCGTGCCAGAATTCACCGTCGATATTGCCCTGCTGTCCAATGACCCAATCTGTGTCCAGGCGTCGAGACGGGAGTGCCGATTCCTGATGGATGATGGCACGGCGCTGCTGCCAGAGACCAGCCCCACGGTTTCCATTTGTCGCGGTCAACAGAAAGGGCAAAACGGGCTGCATCAGACTTTCCGTGGTTACCAATGCATCCGTGAATCGAATTCGGTGGTTGTCCGTCAGTCCCAGAAATACGGATGTGCCGTAGTTGCCATCGCGACCACTCCAGTTGGAAATCAATTCGCGGTGCCCCGCTTCTGACTTCTGCGGGTGGTTGTCAGACGCGACGATCATCAACGTGAATTCGTCGGTGACAAGCAATCGATCTGCTGAACGACCTGGACGCAGATGCATGAACCGACGCTGCCCATCAAAACGAATCACGGGCCAGCCGTTCATCGCATCGGGCACCAGCATGGGCTGGTGTTCGCTGACTGGCTGAATTGCCTTGTGGGTTGCCCTTCTGATAGCGATTGACGTCGTATCAACAGCGTTCTCCCACTGGACAACCCGGCCTTGCTCACCCGTGATCACATTGTTTTCTGCAGAAAGGAACAAAACACAGGATTCTGTTTTTTGGATGGCCGCCTGAAGCGATTCATTCAGCGAAACGTCGTCTCGTCCGACAGACGTATCCTGCACGCCGTTACGACTTTCAGAGTTGGTCTCGTGAATCAATAGTCGCCGCATTTGGCGTTGTACATGTTGAACAGAGAACATGAGTTCATCGTTCTTCGGGGTTCGCTTCAGGATAGATTGCCATATCTTTATTGCCCGGTCTTCAGGTGTTCCTGCCTCCGAAACAATTCGGCAAGCCAGATGTTCCGCCTGTTGATGCAGGAACTGATTGTTCAGCAGAGTGAGTGCCTGGGGCGCAACGATCGAAACATCGCGTTGCCCACACGGCAGCGTTGTGTCGCAGAAATCGAACGTCGTCATCATTGGCGGCAGCAGACTGCGCTGGCTGAACATATAAAGACTGCGTCGGAGCTGTTCTGATTCTGCCGATGCTGTCCACGCAGCCGCTTTGCGGGAAAGGCCTTCAAGCGCCTCAGGACTGACGGCAGGAAAGAATCCCGGCCCGCCCATTCGAGTATCCAGCGATCCGCTGCTCAGCAGAATGTTGTCACGAAGAGATTCAGCATCCATTCGCCGCCTGTTGGCTCGCCAGAGATATCGATTGGCGGCATCAATCAGGCTGAATTCCTCATCGCGATCATGGATAGAAGACTGCCGATAGGTACGTGAATTCAGGATGAGGCGATGAATGGGCTTCATGTGCCAGTCGTTGCGGATAAGTTCGCTGGCCAGCCAGTCAAGTAGCTCCGGGTGCGTGGGTCGTTCGCCGGTAAATCCAAAGTTGTCGGGTGAACGAACCAGGCCTTCACCAAAATAATGTTGCCAGATGCGATTGACGATGACTCGAGCAACCAGCGGGTTATCCGGACTGATCATCCATTCGGCCAGTTGCCTTCTGCGACCAGTCACTGAGTGGTGCTGTGTAGCGATGGACTGCGTTTTAAATTCACGAAACAAATCCGGACGCACGCTGAGCGAAGCCGGCTTTACAGGAAAAAGTGGGCTGTGTCGTTCGCCGTTTCTGAGCACATAAAGCGGCTCAGGATCAGCTGTCACGTCGGTCCATCCGAGCACATCGGCATATCCCAGTTCCTTCTCACCCGGTCCGCCGAGAAGATTCCGGTCTCGTGCGGCAATCGGACCGGGCCAGAACGCGGAAGCCATCCGGTAATAGTCTGTCTGCGGAATTGGATCGAACTTGTGGTCATGGCACCGAGCGCATTTGACGGTGATCCCAAGGAATGCGGTTGACGTACTATGAACAAGATCTTCGAGTCGATCGTAAACGTAATCTTCCGGATCATTGGGTTCATCATTCCATGTCCCAAGTCGAAGGAAGCCCGTTGCAATGACAGACCGTTCCGTTCGATCCTCAATCTCGTCACCGGCCAGTTGCTGCAGCACAAACTGGTCATAGGGCAAATCGCTGTTCAAGGCGTCGACAACCCAGTCTCTGTATTTCCATGCGAAAGGCTTTGGCTGGTCTCTTTCATATCCGCTGGTTTCGGCAAATCGAACAACATTCAGCCAGTGCCTCGCCCAGCGCTCACCAAACTTCGGAGACTGAAGCAATCGATCGGCAGCCTCACGGACCGCCTCATCTGCCGGGTCGCGGTCTGCTGAACCGCCGTCACCAGCGGTGTATGCGTCAGCGAATTGAGCGATCTGATCGGCATTGGGCAGGAGTCCCGTTGTGTCGATCGACATGCGACGAAGAATCGTTGCGGGATCCGCTGCCCGGGCAGATGTTAGTTTGTTGTCTTCAAGGCCTCGCTGGATGAAGGCATCAATGGGGTTCTTTGCTGCAGGTGACCATTCGAATCGACGAATTGGCTGCAGCGACCACCAGTCGCGACCAGCACGCGACGATGTTGTCCGCTCGAACAGGTCGAGCGTCCGACCGTCGGGCCAGTTGGCTCCCTGCTGAATCCATTTCGAAAGCGTCAACGTCTCCGTTTCATTGAGAGGGTGTGGAACGCCTTTAACTGGTGGAGGCATTTCTCCGGAACGGATTCGCTCAAGAAAGTAGCTCTCGGACGGAGCGAATTCGTTGATGGCGTCCCCACTGTCGCCACCCGACAGCAATCCTTCGCGTGTGGTCAAATCCAGACCGCCAGCGGCGGCGGGAGGCTTATGGCATTCGATACATCGCCGCACGAGCAGAGGTGCAATGTTTTCCTCAAACCATCCCGGAGCTTGCCTGCCTGCGGGGGTGGCGGCAGCGCTCACTTCCAACGTTAGTAAAACGGCTAAACTCACGAACAGGAATTCTGACAGTCTGCGATTCCGCCGTCCCCGACACAGCAGATCTTTTTCACGAACGGAATGAATGGGTTGAGGTGACATCGGAAGTCCCTGCGATGGCTATTTAGGGGTGGAAATGATAAGTGATCCCGAAAGAAAGGATGTTGACGCTCGTGTCGATTGGTATGGTTTTATTACTTCGCATGGCCGCCTCGGCCAAGTCAGCGCTGAATCCGGCACGATATTCGTTCTGAATGGCACTCGACGCACGAATGCGGAAAATGATGTGAGGCAGAGCAAGCAGGCGAATCGTTCTGTTTTTGAATAGGTTAATATTCTCAGGTTAAGCCAGAGTCGCGTTATACGTAAATCTTGTCTGATGACACAGTTGGTCGGTGGTTTCTGTTATGTCTGGACAAACTGAAATCCGGTGTTTGGGCTGCAATGCGCCGCTGATAGCAGACCTTTCTGATGAGAGCAACGTGGTGCACTGCGACAACTGTGGCACGCTCAGCGTGATTCCCGCAGGTGGCATGGCTGACCTCGATCTGGATCTTTCCGGACTGGAAGACGCTGAACCCTACGCGAGCGATGAGGCAGACTTCGAACTGGAGGATTCGACTGCTCCTGAGGGAAGCACTCGAGCCTCTGTCGATCCCATACCGACTCATCTGCCAGCGGAGAGTTCTCAGCCGGAAGCAGACTTTGAGCTTGCAGACGACATTGCCCCGGGGCCGCCTGCCCCGGAACTCGACATCCCGGACCATTCAGGTGTGGTTCCCGAATCTCCGTTGGTAACACCGGTTTCATCGCTGGATGAGTCACTGCCACGGCCAGAACCACTTCTGCCGACACCCACCCTGCCTACTCCGGTGTTTTCGTCGTTGCCTTTGTCAGCACCAGGTGGGATTGACAGTTCAGGTGCTGAGCCGTCTGACCATGAGCTCAGTCAAAGTCCAACTGAAGCAGAACCGTCTGATTCGGAGATCGGCGACTTTGATTTGAATGTGACCGATGCAAAACATTCCCTGAAGGATACGACAAGTGCCGTCGAGTCCATGTCGGACAGGTTGGATCCTGACGAAAGCACATCGGCGAAGTCTGCACCTGAACGCCCTTCTGTACCGTCGGGGACCGAGTCAGAAATGTCTGCTTCGGACCGGAACCTGCGGCAGGATGCACTCACGGGGCCGTCCGCACAGGATGGATTTCCGATTCCTGTCCAGTCGCAGTCTCCGTTGCTAACAGACGCCGGCGACGCTGTACACGAATCACCAGAAACGATTGCGGCCGAAACAGGTGTGAATCATGAATCTGAACTGACAGGCGATGATCCGGTCGTCGAAACGGACGCACCACCTGCGGATGCAGACACGGTGATTGGCGGCGACCTGATGTTCTTCTTCGAGTCGCTCGAAGATGCTCCGGAGGATGTCGCACCACCGGTGGCGACCTCTCCGCGTTCCAGCATTATTCCCCCTGCCGTCGCTGCGGCCGCCGTCGCGCGCGCTGCCAAGTCGGGTGCGAAGCCAAAGTCAAAGAATCCGCTCGGCGAGTTATTCGAGTTGCTGAACAGCGAAACCAGTGCGATCTCGCATGTGAGTGAAGACGAAGCGGACTTCCGCACGGCCCTCAGAACCTATTTTGATGGGTTGCCCAATCACAATCTGGCCAGCAAAGCAGACAAGGCGGCTATCGACAAAATCATCGATTTGCAGTCGGGCCGACTGACATTAAACGTTTTTCACGAAAAGCGATCGCTGGTCAAGCGAACCGTTGCCTACAAGGGCTGGAGCGTCCCCGAGAAGAAGCGAGACGAAACAAATACTCGAGCGTGGGATATCAGTTGGAAGCCACCGAAAGAGCCTTCAACTGAAGAAGAAACCAAGATCGTATCGGATTCACAGGAACTCCATGGTTGCACTCGCTGCGCTCAGACGGGCGAGACCAGTTGCAAAAAGTGTCAGGGAAAAGGGAAGCTGGGATGTTCTGCGTGTACGATGACAGGCGTGACATCATGCATGGAATGCGCGGGGACTGGTCAGAAAACCCGAGTGCAGAAAGTCCGGGGATCTCGACGATGCACAACGTGCGGCGGAGCTGGAACTCAGCAGTATATACCGGCAGACGATCCCGAGGGCGCTCCGAAGACACGCACCTGTGCCAAGTGCGCGGGATCAGGTCGCGAGAGCTTTGTCGAGAATCAGAACTTTGCAGTTGCCTGCGACGCCTGTAAGAACACTGGCAAAGCGGTATGCCCGGTCTGTCGAGGAAAACGGGCAATGGCCTGCCGGGACTGCAGCGGTCGCGGAGCGAAACAGTGTCGACAATGCCAGGGCAGCAAGATACTGGTCACCTATCTGGAAGTGAAACGTGTCTTCGAAGTCGAAAGCGTCTCCACAGAACTGGTCGGAAGCTATTCGCAGGAAATGTTATCCCGCTCTTGTCAAAAGCCATTCACCATTGGACATCAGCAGTTGCATCATTGGGGGGGAGCTGGAACGGATCGCCTTGCATCGTCTCTGGATGAATCCGCAGTGGAATCTGAGGGACTGGCTGCATCAGCGAAGACGTTTCTGAATGACGGTCTCCTCAGAACAGCACTCGGGGCGGAATCGCGAAAACGGACCACCGCATGGAAAATCGATCTGGAACAACATTCAACTCGGAGTGTCGTTTACTCCATCGGTAAACGTCGCTACCGAACGCTTTGGGATACCGTTGAATCAGATAGTGCGTCAGCATCAGGGGCCGTTGTGCCGAGAGTTTTCTCACATCGTTCGATTGTCACGAACTGGTGTCTCGCAAAGATGAATGAACTTCGGAAAGAGGCTGAAACAACAGGCGTTCGCGACGCGGCTCTGCAATATCAGCGGCTGCAGGCCATTGCAGAAGTTGATCCTGCGACCCAGCTTGTGATTTCTGAACACCAAAGTGCCAAAGACGACACGCTTCAGCAAATCGTGGCAGCCTCTCGAACGGTCAAAGCATCGAAAGCTCAGCTTATTTTCTACGGCCTGGCACTCCTCATATTGCTCGCCGCTGTGCCGGTCTGGTTCTTGCTGAACGACCTCGTGCCCGTAATTGGGTGCGTTGTGGCCAGTCTGGTTGTCGCCATTATCGGGTGGAAACTTCTGGCAGGCAATTAGCCTTAACTCTATTCAAAACCAAACGTTGCGACGTTTCCACCAGGCGGTCATTCGCAGGCGCGATGTCTTCATCGGGTCGCCTCTTCGCAGACGCTGGCCTTCATGTTTTTCGCGACGGCCAAAGAAATCACCTTTTCGACTGATCAGCGCCAACATTTTGGGCGTTCAGCCGAATGAAGGGCTGCCAGCGAGCATTATTGCCAGAGCCATACAGCCCACGGTTTCATTTGAATGCGCCTCCGGTCATGATAGTCCCTTCAATCGCAGTTCCCGGAGTGCACAGGCGATGCGGGCTGTTGCCGGAGGTTATTGGGCCTGTTTTTCTATTTGGGAGTGGATCATGAAGAATTGGTGTTGTAGAAAATTTGTCGCGTTGTCAGCCGGGGTTGCGTTTCTCGGCGGGTCAGTAACGGGAATACACGCCGCAGACCTGAAAGAGGCCGCGCCTCCGGATTCCTTTATCTCCGTCTACGCAAAGCACAATCCGGAACGAGACTACCAAAAGCAGTACTACAAGGAAGTTTGGGAAACCGTCCAGCAAACAAAAATCATGGACCGCATCCTTCAGATCGTTCAAAGTCGAGCGGGAGAGGCAGATGCTCAGAAGTTCATTGAAATCCGGGACACCCTGACCAACGCATTTGCGCCGGTGGAATGGGAGAAGCTGATGGACGTACAGGAATTCCTGTTCGCACAGCGCATGAACATTCCAACCTCTCAGCAATTGGTGCTGGCTCGAATTCCTGATGGCGGCGCTGCGTCTCTGAAGCAGGGAATTCAGAATCTGCTGGACCTGGCCGTGCAGGCCTCAAAAGGAAAGTTGACCGTCACCACGGAGACACTCGGTGGCGTTGAAGTGTCGGTGCTGAATCTGCCACCTCAGGTACCCCTGCAACTGATCGTGGGGGCGTCCGACGACCTGTTTGTGTTTTCTACGTCGCGTGATTTTGCAAAGAGCGGCCTAGAGCTGTTGCAGAATCCCGACAGCATCTCAGCGTTCGACAACGAACGTTGCCGCGAAGCTTTGGAACATTTGCCTGAGGCAGAAGACACGCTTGTCTTTTATGATGGCCGTCAAATGATGCAGCAGATGAGCCAGTTTGGCTCCTTCATTCGCAACACTGCTGGCGGAAATGAAAAGGCCAATCAAGTTGCCGCGATGGTGGAACAGCTGATTTATGAGATGGACGGAGTCGACTACGAAGTGACGGTGGAATACACAGAAGGCTTCCAGAATCGCAGCGCCTCGTTCGGTCGGTACCAGTCGGGCATGGGCGAAAAAGTGCTCGGGCAGATGGTACAAAACCAACAGAAATTTGAGGACTGGAAGAAGTGGGTTCCTGAAAATGTCGTTGGGTTCAGCATGACGGACGGATGTAATCTGCATCCCCTGTACGCGTGGATCGTAACCGAAATGCCAAAGATCTTTCCTGAAATGCAACGCGGTTTGGATCGTTTCGATGCGCTGCAGCAGGAACATGACCTGTATCTGGATGAGGACATTCTGCAGGGGTTCGGCGGAGAATTCGTTTCGCTGTCTTTTCCTGGTCGAAGGACCGGCATGGGGCAATCGTCAGATGGAGTCCTGTTTGCCCGATGCAACAAGCCGGAACGAATTCAGGAGTTGATCGATCGAGGATTCAACACTCTCACAGAAATCCCTCAGGTTCGTGCTCAGGGATTATCTCTGAAACCAGTGGCAGGAATGGAAGGATTCCAGGAGGTCTCAGCCAATCTGCTTGCCATGACGGGTGCTCGTCCGGTCTTTGGCTTCCATAACGGCTGGATGGTCGTCGCGACGAGTCCGGACTCCGTTCGCGCCGCGCTGGCGGTGCAGAATGGTGAAACCGGGTCATTTGCGGATTCGGAGGCTTACGCGGCCTTCAACCTCGCAGTAGATGGTCCTGTCCATTCTGTGACTTACAAGAATGTGGGTGAGTCCATTCGTCAGATGTCCTCCGGTCTGCAGCAGGCGGGAATGATGCTGCCTATGTTCATCGGCATGGCAGGCGGCCAACCGAATGGACCCGATCTCAGCGTTGTTCAGGACATTGCGGGACTCCTGCCATCCGTGGGTCGCATTGTCGGAAAACTCGACTTCGTTGATCAACAGTTGTCTGTTTGTCGACCAGGAGCGCTTGAGAATTCATTTACTCGCGAATCCGTAACACTGATTCGCCCCCCCAAAGGTAGCGAGGCGGTGGATGCAGCGCCTGCAGATTCTACGGACAGTAAATAAGGCTGCCAGCCTGAACTGAACGTGTCCCCTTTTCGCCGGGACAACAAAAACAAAAAGGGCCGGTGGTAAACCACCGGCCCGATTTTGTAAGCAGACCTGCCGTTACTCAAATCTGCCTGTCCGTTCTCGTCTTTCAGGAGGTTGCAGAGTTCGTCAGTCTCTGCTGTTGAAAGGTACGCTGATGAACTGTGTGCCGTTGGGCGTTTTCAGAAATAACAGAACCTGTTGTTGTTTTCGGGCTTCCTGCAAGGCCTTTTCCAGGTCGGAACCTGTTCTCAGTTCAGTACTTCCGATTCGAAGGATGGCTGTTCCCGGCTGGAGCCCAATTCGAGCGCCGAGCCCACCCTTCTGAACATTTGTTACCACAAGACCTGCACCGATATCCAGTCCCAGTTGATTTGCGGTGTCCTGCTGGACCCACTGTACTTCAACTCCCAGCTCGTCGATCATGATGCCCTTTCCATCGACGTCGGCTGTTGATTGTTCCCGGGCGGAAAGTGCGATCTCCTGAGGAAACTCAGCCACTTTGATGCTTAGCTCCTTTTCTTTGCCATCGCGCAGGATCACGACGGGGTATGTTTGCCCGATGGTCAGCTTTTCAGCAATGGCCATCAGCTTGCGAGCATTGGTGATTTTCTGCCCGTCGACTTCCAGAATCGCATCCTGAATCTGAAGACCTGCCTGATCCGCGGGACTCCCTTCCGTGACTTCGGCGATAAGCACTCCGTGCGGTGTGCTCAGGTGCAGCGCTTCCGCAATATCAGCGTCGATATCCTGAGGCACGACTCCCAGGTACGCCCGGCGCACGCGACCATCTTTGATCAGTTGGTCACCAACCCATTTTGCAAGACTGACCGGAACAGCAAAGCCGACGCCATCATAACCACCGCTGCTTGTGGAGATGGCCGTGTTGATGCCTATCACTTCGCCTCGCAGGTTAACGAGTGGTCCGCCACTGTTTCCGGGATTAATGGCAGCGTCTGTCTGAAGCAGTTCCTGCCGCATTCGTGGGTCGTTCAGCCCGCGAGCCTTCGCACTAATGATTCCCTGCGTCACAGTGCGGTGCAGTCCGAACGGGCTGCCGAAAGCGAGTACCCAGTCGCCAATCTCCATTTTCTTGTCGTCGCCGATACTGAGTGCCGGCAACTTCTCAGGAACATCGATCTGAAGAATCGCAACGTCTGCTCTTGCGTCCTTGCGGACGTCTCTGGCCTTGAACTTACGTCCGTCGCTGAGTTGAACGATGACTTCATCAGCACCATCCACCACGTGTGCATTGGTCATGATGATACCTGACGGATCAATAATGAAGCCTGAACCCTGCCCTAATGATCTTCGTTCTTCTGAGCCGCTGTTGTCCCCTCGTGGCACATTGGGCCGAATGTCGCCGAAGAAGCGCCGAAAGAATGGATCATCAAAAGGGTCAGTGCCGTCCGGATCGCCTCCAAACTGGACCATTCGGCGTGTTGGCATTCTTCCCGATGTCTCGATCGAAACGACGGCGGGCAAAGTCTTTCTGCTGACGCTCCGGAATACGTTTGAAAGTTCATCCACTCTTGCAACGGCCTCAGCCGGTAGTGTGTCGCTTTCAGAGAATGCAGCATGTGCTGACGAAGAAGGTGAAAGTGTGAACAAGGCGCCCATTCCAAGCAGGCACAGGGAACCGCCGGCAGCAATGAGCCAGTTTCGGATAATCATGGCGTAGTCCTTTCCTGAATTGATGAATATGGTTCGAAGTCTGCCAATCTGCAAAAAGACTGATCAGCGTCCTCACTCCATTCGCGGCAAAAAGCAGCCGCCGGAAAGTGTGTTGCCGCACTCCGCCATCCTCCGAAAAATGTGGCGATTTTTTTCTAATAGCAAATTCCAGCAGGAAAAAATTCACGCGCGGGACACCTTGTGACGTAAGTCAACCCGGTGAATGCGCGTCAGGCAAGTGCTGCTGTGCCTATCGCCAGTGCTGCTGAACCCAGACTGCGGGCCTGATGTGCTTGTAGATTTTCTTGTACCACGGCGCTGGCCAGATACCTGCTGCAGCTTCGTGGGGGTTTGGCCTTCCGGGAAAGGCGACCAGACGCGCGTCCGATGGCAAGTGCGGCGCTATCCACCAGCGAAGCAACTTGTTAGGCACACAGTGCCGCTTGAAACTGCGACACCAGGTTTCCGGCCAGAACTGAATGCTGGACGCCAGGCACGACGAAACGTACGTCTGCGAGTTCGGAAATTCAGCAAGAACAGTCTGATGACTGGTTAACAGGCGCTGCAGGATTTCCGGGTGACTGCCGACTTCAAATCGATAGGCTGATGTGTTGCCAATTCTTCGATCCGGCTGGGTCCAGTTGTGAATGACGCAAAACTCGCTTTCAGGTTTGTAAAGAAAGAAGTCATCAAGCGATCCGGTGACAACAATGTCCAGGTCCAGAAACAAAACGGTGCCGGATAGTCCGGGGAGTTCGCGAGCCCACAACGAAATCTTACGCCACCCTCGATTTCGCTTGGGAGAAGGGATGTCCACTTCCGGGCAATCGAAGCACTCGACTTCATCACGAATTCCCTCCCGATTGTCCGTGTAACAGACGAATCGAAATGGGTTTGAAACATGTCGGCTGACCATGGAATACAACCGATTCACATAGTCAGCTCCGTAGGCGTCGCCCCAGTTCATACAAAGAAACTGTCTTGGGTTTTCGCTCATGGTGTTGTCAGTACTCTTCGAAGTCCGGTAGTGATCATGGGGAATTCCTTCAGGCGAAGGTAGCAGTACTCCGGCAATCCTTCTACGGAAACAGAGAGTCCGGAGACCGCTTCCTCAAACAGGCTGACGAAGTGCCCGGGGTTCTTCACAACGGCCTCCAGACCTCGCCGCGGTTTCAGCAGACTGTGAGCAAATCTGAGGTAGTCGAATCCTCGCTGCTGCGGGGACTGAAGTTCCGGTGCCGGAGCGAATTCGAAATCAATGATGACAGCACCTGAAGATTCCGTCGCCGAATTCTCATCCATTGGCCACGGTATCAGAAAGTTGCCGCAGTTCAGGTCCATATGAACAATGTTGTGGTTGTGCATGCACCGTATCGCGCGAAGGCAGGCTGGCAGATATTCCCAAAGGCTGTCCGATCGCGTGCGTAAGCTGTCACTGAGACGCTGGCCCTGAATCCAGTGACTGGCAATGAAGTGGTTCTCGTAGCAAATGATCCCTGGGCAAACAGCTGCCGGCGAAAGCAGTTGGTAAGCAGCGACTTCCGTCTGAAGCCGATCGAGCGGACTCAGGAGTTGTCGTGGGAGTTGTGGTTCATCAGGGATGGGGCGGCGTTTGTGGTCAATGATGCGAACGCTGGCGATGGGGTTTTTTGCTGCCACCCGGTCGGCATCAAATGCGGAAAGAATCAGGTCCTGTCCACCGCCGTTTGTGGTTCGTTCGAGCCGGACGCTCTTTTGTAATTCCAGAGAGAGGCGGGTCCTTGCCGTCATCACCCGTTCGCGCAGACGAATCGCCTGAAGCAAACGTTTAGCAGTACGGAAAGGAGACCTCATGTCTCATCCTTTGTTCTGTTTGACGCACATCTCTGACAGGAATTGCCTGAAGGCTGTTGGCAGTGGCGTCTCCAAAAACGACGAACACTCTGTTTGAACTGCCTGTTATTCCTGTGCCGCCAGTGATTCACGTTTCCAGGAGACAATGTCGTCCAGAATTTCATCCAGTGTCATGACAGGTTTTGTGGCAATTGTCTGGAACAGCCGATCGACGTTCGGCACACGTCGCTGAACATCTTCGAAGTCTTCGCTGTATGCCTTGGCGTAGGGCAGGAATTCAATTTTGACGGAAGGATCTGTTTTGGCAATGACTCGTTCTGCGAGCTGCAGGATGGAAACCGGTTGGTCGCTTCCGATATTGAAAACTCGCCCTTCAGCTGCCGGCGTCTCCATCAGCCGGACAAGACACCGAGTCACCTCGTGCACATGCGCAAAGCATCGTACCTGTGAACCATCGTCATAGACGACCACAGGGCCGCCACGCAAAGCTGCTTCCACAAAACGTGGAACCACCATCCCGTAATTGCCGACCTGTCGCGGTCCAACGACGTTAAAGAATCTGCCAACGGTGACCCCAAGCTTGTATTTGCGATGGTACGCCAGAGCGAGAAATTCGTCGATGGCTTTCGAACAGCCATAGGCCCACCGCGGGCGACTCGTCGGGCCAAGGTGCAGGTCATCGTCTTCGACCCACGCATCCCCGGGATGCTTTCCATAGACTTCACTGGTCGAGGCAAGAAAGAACTTTTTCACGTTACTTTGAACGGCCAGACGAAGCAGATGGTCCGTGGGATAGATATTCGTCTCGATCGTGCGTACCGGGTCATCTGCAACCAGCTTGACTCCAACAGCTGCCGCCATGTGGTAGATGGCATCCACACCGTGAACCGCTTCGGCAAGCGCAACTGGGTCAGTGATGGATCCATTTCGAATTTCCAGCCGACTGTTATGTCTGACTTCTTCGAGATTGCACTCGCGCCCCGTTGACAGGTTATCCAGTACCACAACGGTATGCCCCTGACTCAGCAGTAGCTCAGTCAGGTGACTACCAATGAACCCAGCGCCGCCGGTGACCAGGCACTTCGCCATGAATCGATGTTCCCACGATGGAGGTGTTGAATGTCGAGCCGATCGAGTCGGCGTTCTTCAGGAACCCGGACGATATCACCGAATGGAACCGGATTCGACGCAGCCCTGTCCTTCAAGCCCGTGATTTCCGAACAAGGGCAACACAACACTCGCCGTCATGACCGGTATGACTCGCGCAATTAGCAGAACCCTTAACATTGTTGCAAACACTTCTTTGCGCGCAACTGTTGCGACCCAACCCAGGGAAATCGCCGGCTCTCTCCGTAACACCTTGCTGTCAATACGCTTGCGACCAGGGTCAGCCTGTGCCGATTGTAGCAATTGCGCGGATGGCACGACCTTTGCCTGTTAGTCTGAGCGTTGTGACGAAAACGGTTGTTACAGATTTGACGAATGAGAGAGCGTTGTTTCGGCTGCATTTCCAAAGAGCCAGCGAAGCGACATTCGAGAGAGACATTCTTCAGGCCAACAACCGGGCTCGGTTCATAGCGAGAGAGAGGGAGTTGACGGTCTCTTCATACCGTCCGCTGGCAGCCTGCCTGACAGCGTTGTTTGTCCGACGCGGGGAGGGGTATCGAACTGCGTGTGAATGTCTTCGAGTATTGCGGCAGCCTGCGTGAGAGACAGGCTGAAAGCAATTCGCAGACCTCGCATTCGCAGGCCCCTTCCTCGCATCGGGTGACACCTGCCTCCAGTCCAGAACATCAATGCAGACACATCTCAGTTGCGTCTGTCGAACCGCTGCGAACCTGCGCGACCCTTCGACAACGCCATTTTGGCGCCGTAGCGGCGTTTGTTGGAATCGGACCAGCTGGCAGACCTGTTTTGTCTGCCAACGGATGCCGCATGGAGTGATTGGCCCTGAAGGCCCATCGCGCTGATGCGGTAACAAATTCCCTCTTAGTGTGATTTGGAGAATGAAATGTTAAATCTGCTGAAGCAACTTCGGCGGGACGAATACGGAGTGATCCTGTCGACGGAAATCGTCATTGTTGGCAGTGTGCTGGTGATCGGGTTGATCACCGGCCTCAGCTGTCTTCAGAAATCTGTCAATGCCGAATTGCGAGATCTCGGGAATGCAGTAGGCTCTCTGGACCAGTCTTATTCGTTCGCAGGTCATTACAAGCCCCCAACAAACGGAAAATGCTGCGCATGGACTGCCGGATCTTCGTTTCACAATTGCGAAGAGAAGGACAAATGCCACGGTGATATTGTCGGCGGTGCATGCTGCGAAACAGCTGTCATCTCTACGGGCTGCAGCACGTGCGAAGCGTGTGGTGGAGCTGGCTGTGGATCCTGCAGTTCTGCGCCCTGTGGCGGTTGTGGGACCGTTGGCTGTCACGGAAGTTGCGGTTCCGGACAGGTTGGTTCAGGTGCTGGAAAGGCACGATGTATCGACGCTGGCGTTCCGAAAATGAAGGTTTCTGAATGGCCGTCAGCCCGGACTCATTCGCATTCTGCACCACTGCCAAATGGCAGCCTGATCCCGGTTCCTGAAGGGACTCCAGGATTCGGAGTTCACTCTGAAGTCATCAGCCACTCCGGAGTGGTGCATGAGGCTGTTTTGAGTGGGGAATGCTGTTCCCAAACCGTGCCACTTCCAGCTCATTCCGGTGATATCAATATTCCTGACCACGTCTGGTGATCTGTTTTGTGATCCAATGGACCATTCGAATTTGACCACTCTCATCTGTTCTGGTTGAATCGAGTATCCGCTGAAAACTTCGAAAAGCGCCCGAGTCCCGGACTCGGGCGTTTTTCATTTACCCGTCATGACTTACAGTTGCGAGAAGAATGGTCTGCCCGCTGGATGGTGAGCGGTCGGACGGCGACAAATTGCGCAAAACCCAATCACGTGGTTTATTCAGAACGGCTGATCGATGTTGCATGCAGTGGTGATGGCTGGTGGTAGCGGGACACGTTTTTGGCCACAGAGTCGACATCAGATGCCTAAGCAACTGCTGCGTCTTGCAGGGGATCGAACGATGATCCAGCAGACAGTGGATCGCAGCACCGGCTGGGCATCTCCCGAATGCACCTGGATTGTGACCAACCACCTTCAGGCAGCGAAGACGGCCGAGCAGCTTCCGGAACTGCCGATTGGCAATATTCTGGTCGAGCCTGCGGCACGGAATACAGCTCCATGCGTAGGACTGGCGGCCATTCAGATTCTGCACAACGACCCTGAGGGCATCATGTTCGTGATGCCGGCAGATCACGTGATTCAACCGGCAGAAGCCTTTGACGCTGCGGCGAGACAAGCCATTCAGATCGTCGAATCACAGCCGGATCGGCTGGTCCTGTTTGGAGTAGCACCGACATTTCCATCGACCGGATACGGTTACATCGAACGATCGTCCATGATACCAGGGTCCAGTCCTCCGGTTTTTGATGTCAAATCCTTCCGAGAAAAACCGCAGCTGGAAACTGCTGAAGACTACCTTCGGGCAGGCACCTTCTACTGGAACTGCGGAATTTTCTGCTGGAAAGCCCAGACGATTGTCGATTGCCTGGCGGAGTTCGAACCGGAAGTTCATGACCGGCTTCAGCGAATTGCCGAGTCACTCAGGAATGGAAACTCGGAGCAGGTTATTGCTGATGAGTTTCCTCAGATGAAAAGCATTTCCATCGATTACGCGGTTCTCGAACGCGCGAAAGGCGTAACCGTAATCGAGGCCCCGTTCCAGTGGGATGACGTCGGGAGCTGGCTTGCGGTTCCTCGTTTAATTGGAGTGGATGCTCACGGCAATGCGGTCGACGGACCCTTCTGCGGGATCGACACACACAACTGCATCGTTCGATCAACGGACGACCATCTGATTGCAACGCTTGGCGCAAAGAACCTGATCATTGTCCATACACCTGACGCAACGCTGGTTGCCGACGTTGAACAATCCGAACGTATCAAAGAGGTCCTGGCGAAGCTCAGCGAAGAAGGAAAGTCAGAGTTCCTTTAAGATCACATGGATTTGCTGATCGACACCTGCACGGGAGATGAGTTCGGCACTGAAAATTGTGAGTCACACCTTCCGTGTATCACAGTAGCCGCGCCCCGCAGGACCAACGGGACACTGGCCGAATGCTGACCTCAGGTTTCGTATCCGATGAAACACATGACGGCCGCTACCCGTTGAGCGCCTGGTCCAGGTCTTCGATGAGATCGTCAGCATGTTCGAGTCCCACGGAGACTCGCACAAGCTGATCGGTGATTCCAGCGGCCGCACGGGCTCTTGAAGTCATTGCGGCGTGGCTCATGGTTGTCGGGAACGAAATCAGAGATTCGATGCCACCAATACTGATCGCCATGTCAAAGAGCTTTGTCCTGACGCAAACCTGTTCGGTCAGACTGCGATCCCCATTCACTTCGAAGCTCATCATAGCTCCAAACCCTTTCTGTTGTCGTGCAGCGATTTGGTGCTGAGGATGTGATTCCAGCCCCGGGTAATGCACTCGACTGACTTTGGGATGCCCTTCCAGAAACTCTGCAATTTTCATCGCACTGGCCTGTTGTGCCTCCATTCGAACGGCCAGTGTCTTGACACCGCGAAGTACGAGCCAGGCATCAAAAGGAGAACATGCTAAGCCCATCGCGTTACAAAGCCAGGCGATCCTGCGCGCATGAGATTCTGTGCGGCTGATGACACAACCGCCGATGACGTCAGAATGGCCGTTGATGTATTTCGTCGTGGAATGAATAACGATATCAACCCCGTATTCCAGGGGACGTTGCAGGTAAGGAGAAAGAAACGTGTTGTCCGCAATTGTGACGGCGCCGTGTTGTTGTGCCAGTTCGACAATCGCAGCAAGATCAACGACTTTAAGAAGCGGATTACTTGGTGTTTCAATCCAGATGCACTTTGTGCTGGGCGTGATCGCTTCGCGAGTTTCATCCAGATTGGTCATGTCGACAAAGCTGAAGGAAAGTCCCTTGCCGGAAAGGTACTTTTCAAATAGTCGAAATGTGCCACCGTAGACATCTTTCGGGACAACAAGATGATCACCCGGGGAGAACAGCGAAATCGCGCAGTAGATCGCCGACATGCCTGACGACGTCGCCGCACATCCCACGCCTCCTTCCAGCGCCGCCAGATTCTCTTCCAAGGCCGTCCGTGTTGGGTTACTCGAACGCGTGTAGTCGTATCCGGAGTTCGTTTCCAATCCGGTCCAGTAAAATGTTGAGGATGGATATATGGGCGTTGTGACGCTGTTGTACTGCTGATCTTTATGAACGCCGCCGTGGACACTTTTCGTTTGGAAATGCATGAATGAACCCGACCCGATTGGAGGTAGCTGTGAAGAGTCGGGATTGTAACCAACGCATTTGCCGAAGGGCAGGCTCGGTAGAATGAAGACTTCTCCGCGTTCGGGAAGCCGCAGCATGCAGCGATCAAATGCCTGAGATCAGGAGCCTGAGATCAGGAGCCTGAACTCCTAACGGCGGCGGAACGTCAGCAACGGGCCGTCTGCGCGGCGCGGCCAGAGAATTCAGCCGGAGTCGACTGAGCCGAAGCGGGATCTGCGACAATTCTCCACGCAACCGAATTCTTACGAATTCGGTTACGCAGAAGGTTCATCCATTTGAATCCAATGGACCCACCATGATCCCGGCTGGCTGAAATTGAGAGCACCACCACTCAATACTGTTCCACCAGGTATCGAATCAAATCGGTGGACGTCACGAGGCCGACAAGCTGTGTCCCATCGACAACAGGCAGACTATGGAAACTACTGGTCGACAATAGCTGGGCCGCATCACGTACCGTCGATGAAGATGCAATCGAAACCGGGGATTTCTGCATGACGTCGGCAAGCTTGTAAGTGTGATCAAGGACCGTATCGAGTCCGCGTGCATCCTGGTTCCCAAACTCACCGAAACTGACTCGCAGAAAATCCGACCAACTCAGAATGCCGACCAGTTCGGTCCCGCTGACCACAGGAAGGTGATGAATCTGTTTCTCTTCAAACAGCTTGCGCGCCTTCGAAAGAGGATCACTCAAATCGAGGGTAGTCACGTCTTTGGTCATCACGTGGGAGATAGGATCATTCTTCCGCATTGTCTACTACTTTCGTACAGAGTCGCCTGAAAAGCTTCGTCACCTGAAAACGATTCACTGCAGAATTCACAGATACCGTTCACAATCCCATGGAGAAGCATAAATCGTTCCGAATACGGAGCCCGAGGATCAGACGATCAGTAACGTTCCGAGGCAGCTTGCGTGCTGCAACCATCAGGGAATCAATTGAAAGCGTTCATTGCTGGTCCGGTATGGCATTTCGTGTGCGTTTCATATGCCGCGGCGGAATACAAAGCGCCGAAGGCGTTTTCAGGAATTCGGGTTGGCTGAGTCGGTGAAGAGCCCGGATTCGCACGATTGCGCCTGTATGCACAGTGGGTTCGTGCGGAATGTTGCGCGATGTGCCGCTTTGGACCATGTGCAGCTTTGTGTCAAGCTCTGTTGAGTCTGGCCTGACGGTGACAGATGACGATTCCCGACTGCTGAAGTCGGATTGGCTGTCAATAGCCGATGGTCCCCGATACGCTTTGAGGTCCTCGTTTCGCCTTTGTGGGTCCTTTGTTTCGCCTTTGTGGGTCCTTTGTTTGTGAGTCAGGATGTTGGCCGACCATCAGAAAAATTCAGCCCGTATCGTCGTCGTTGGCTCCATCAATCTTGATCTGGTGGTTCGTTCGCAGACTTTGCCTCGTCCGGGTGAAACACTGATGGGACGTTCCTTTGAAGAAATTCCCGGAGGAAAAGGCGCGAACCAGGCTGTTGCAGCCTCACGCCTCGGTGCACAGGTTTCCATGATTGGCGCTTTGGGAGAAGATGCCTTTGCAGATCGATTACGAAGCGGACTGAAGAAGAGCGGCGTAGACGTTCGGTTTGTCACCACAAAGCGAGATTGTTACAGCGGCGTCGCGGTGATTGGTGTGGACGACAGTGGTCAAAACTGCATTACGGTTGTTCCGGGGGCAAACGGTCTTGTAACTCCCGAACAAATTCAGCAATCGGTTGAATTGATCGCTGAAGCTGATGTTCTTCTCCTGCAACTGGAGGTGCCTGTACCCGCGGTCGCTGCTGCTTCAGAGCTCGCTCGGCAACATGGGGTAACAGTGATCTTCGATCCTGCCCCGGCGCAACAATCGCTTCCTGAAGCGATTTTCCTGGCGGATGTCATTTGCCCGAACGAATCCGAGGCGGAGATACTTACCGGTATCACGATCAAATCCACTGAAGATGCCGCACTGGCAGCCAGCCGCCTATGCGGAATGGGCGCAAGGTATGCGGTGGTGACGATGGGACATCAGGGAGTAGTTTGGTGCGAGCGTGTTGTCAGTGAGGCACAGCGGAATCAGTGGCACCATGTCCCTGCGTTTCCGGTTCAGGCAGTTGATACGACCGCTGCCGGTGACGCATTTGCCGGTGCGCTGGGAATTCGGCTTGCCGAAGGGGCAACATTCGCGGATGCTGTTCGTTTCGCGTGTGCGGCTGGAGGACTGGCGGCATCACGCGCGGGGGCTCAACCAGCAATGCCGTCGCGGTGGGAAGTCGATCAGCTGGTTCAACCATCGGAGTAAGTCTGCTTCGGGGAATGGTCGCTGAGAATTCGATAGAGGATCGAGGGCATGATTCGAATGTCAGATGAAAACTTCAGCCGGCGCCGGGTCCTGCAGCAATCGGCACTCGGACTTGGATCGCTGGGGCTGGCAAGTCTGCTTGCCAACGAAGGAAGATTGATAGCTGCCCCGGAAGCAGTCGGGGGACTCCAGCATTCGCGGTCGCCTCACTTTGCAGGCAAGGCCAAGAGAGTCATCCATTTTTTTCTGAATGGCGGGCCGTCACATGTCGATACGTTTGATCCCAAACCACAACTGGCTCGCTTCGTCAGTCGGACAGTTTCGGACAATCTACTGACAGAACGAAAGACGGGTGCCGCCCTGCCATCACCATTTCGTTTTCGAAAGTATGGCCAATCCGGAATTGAAGTGAGTGAGATTTTTTCAAAAACGGCGGCTCATATCGATGACATAGCGGTGATTCGTTCGATGTATGCCCAGGTGCCAAACCATGAACCGTCCCTGATGCTGATGAATTGTGGCGACTCTGTTCAGCCTCGTCCCAGCATGGGTTCCTGGGTGATGTATGGTCTGGGTACAGAGAATCAGAATCTGCCGGGGTTTATTGCAATGTGCCCCGGCGGTCTGCCAATCAAAGATTCTGAAAACTGGCAGTCGGCGTTTCTGCCGGGAGCGTTTCAGGGCACTTACATCGATTCGCAACATCGTGAACTGAGTCGTTTGATTGAGAACATCGAGCATCCGCAGATTGCGACGCCAGCGCAGCGTCGTCAGCTGAACCTGCTTGCCGGCATAAATGCTCGTCACCGAAAGGGAAGGCTCGACGAGCGCCTGGAGGCACGAATTCAGTCGTTTGAGCTGGCGTTTCGAATGCAGCGAGATGCGGCCGAAGCCTTCGATATCACTCGTGAACCTCCCCATATTCAGCAGATGTACGGCGACGGAGTCCATGGTCGACAAACGCTGATTGCGAGACGGTTGCTGGAAAGAGGCGTCCGATATGTGCAGCTTTGGCACGGCGCCGGACAACCGTGGGACAATCATGCTGGTATCGAAGGAGCCCATCGAAATCTCGCGGCACAAATTGACGGTCCGATTGCAGCATTGCTGACGGATCTGAAACAGCGAGGCATGTTCGATGACACTCTCATCCTTTGGGGAGGAGAGTTTGGCCGAACACCAACAGTTGAACTGTCGGGCGACGGCAAGCCACAGGATGGTCGAGACCACAATCACTGGGGCTTCAGTGTCTGGCTGGCAGGGGGCGGTATTAAAGGCGGTACGGTTTACGGGACGACGGACGAACTGGGGTTCCGGGCAGCAGAGAACCCCGTCAGCATTCATGACCTGCACGCGACCATGCTGCATTGCCTTGGTTTCGACCACCGACAACTAACGTTTCGTTATGCGGGTCGAGACTTCCGACTGACGGACGTTCATGGCAATGTGATCGACGCTGTTCTGAGCTAATTCTTCCGAACGATCGGATGCCGGTACCGCTGGTCATAAATCCGTATCATCACGGTTATCCAGAATCGCTCGCACGATGCGGCAGAAGGACTCAGGCGTAAATGGCTTTTGAATGAAGGCAGCCTCAGTGGCATCGATTCCGTAAAGACTGACCGCGTCCTCCGTATAACCACTCATCAAGAGGATCCGAATTCCCGGTGCCCTGGCTCGAATGGCCTGGGTGATTGCATCGGCACCAATATCGGGCAGGACAACATCCGTAGCAACCAGACTTAAGACCGTTGCATTATTGTGAATGGCATCGAGTGCTTCCTGACCGTTTCTGGCAGCGAGTACGTTGTATCCACAGGTGCGAAGTGAAATGACGGCAAGGTCACGGACTGAATCGTCGTCTTCCACAATCAGAATCGTCTCGTTTGGTCGTGCCCGAAATGATTCCGGAAGGCTGTGAGCAACTGTACTTTGCGGGGCAAGCGGCAAATGAACTGTCACAGTCGTTCCTTCGGTGGAAGAGCTTTCGATGCTGATGTCTCCGCCCGCTTCCTCAACGATTCCATGAACGACCGACAACCCAAGACCAATTCCATGCCCCGCTTCTTTGGTTGTAAAGAATGGGTCAAAGACGCGGTCTCTTATGCCTGCCGGAATGCCGGATCCCGAATCGCAAATCTGTAATCGCGCAAACAATCTGGTGTCCTGAGTGTTATCGACGGAGCCGACATCAGGCGGCATTGTCCGAAGAAGAATTCGCCCGCCTTTGGGCATGGCATCCTGTGAATTCAGACACAGATTGATCACGACCTGTTCGAACTGCAGGGGGTCGATACGAATTCGGAGTGGTTCCGGATAGAGGTCCGTGGTAATCCGAACATTCTCACCAAGCATTCGTTCCAGAACGGGAAGCGTGCTTACCAGACACCAGTTAATGTCTGTTTCGATAGGTTCAAAATTCTGACGTCGGCTGAAGGTGAGCAGTTGACGAGTCAATTGAGTGGCTCGATTGCCGGCTTTGCTGATTTCGGCGATCAGCTTCGCTGACGGATCCGATGGTGGCAATGATGTCAGCAGCAGCTCACTGTACCCCATAATGACCGTCAGCAGATTATTGAAATCATGCGCAATGCCTCCTGCGAGTCGACCAACCGCTTCCAGCTTTTGTGCATGCCGCAACTCTGCTTCGATTCGTCGTCGTTCAGTCAGGTCATGGATGCTGATCAGCGTGACCTGCTCACCCTGAAAAACCAGTCCACTCGCAGTAATTTCGACCGGCTTGGTCGTGCCATCCAGGCAACGCAGCACAATATCATTGCTGACGCGATTATTCTGTAAATTCAGTACCCATCGATTGCGATCCTGTTGCACGTCGAAGTCCGGAAGCGGTGCTCGACTTCGAATGAGGGAATCCAGCGGCAGCCCTACAACATGGGAAGGCTTCTCTGCTCTGATCAGAATTTGTGCGGCGCTGTTGCAGAAACGGACACTGCCATTCGAATGAATAATGACAGCATCCGGGACGGCATTCAGTAGCGCGCGATGTCTTTCGTCGCTCACTCGAAGGGCATCTTCGATCAGGCGTTGTTCTGAGACATCCTGACATGTGCCGGAAACTGCGACGACCTTCTTGTCGTGTCCATGGATGATTCGGCCACGAGCTCGCAGCCATCGCGTATCCCCATTCCTGCGGGTGATTCGATAAATGTGATCGAAAGGCGTTCCCGCCCGCATGGATTCCGAAAGACGACTTGCTACCAGTTGCCGATCTTCCGGGTGAATAAGATTTAAGTAGGACGCGAAGTCCTTCGGGACTTCATCCTCATTCAGACCGAAAATCCGGACCAAACTTTCAGACCACGAAACGCGATCGGTGCAGGCATCCCAGTGGAAGCTTCCCATGTTGCCAATCTCCTGGGCTTCGATCAGTCGGGATTCAGACTGTCTGACTGCTTGTTCCGCGTGAATACGGTCGGTAACATCGACGGCAAGTCCGATGACGCCGACGATGCTCTCGTTTTCATACGATGGCAGGCGGTTGATCTGTAACCACCGCAATCCCGACGCGGTTTCAACGGCTTCGACCGAACCGTTGACCTGAATACCATGCCGCATTACGGTGATTTCCGCGGCACTGGGATTCTGGCTTCGAGTCAGTCCCAGTTCCTGATCCGTGTGTCCGATGATCTGGTCGGCTGTGAGTCCGAGCAACCTGGTCATTTCGCGGTTGACACGACGATAGCGATGGTCTGCATCCTTCACAAATATCGATGCCGGGACCGTGTCCAGAATCGTCTGCAGTTTGCGACGTTGTGTCAAAGCTTCTGTCTGCCAGCACGGCTGCTGGCTTTCCGGACTGTCACTGACGGGGACGCTGTCCCAGATCCAGAGGCGTGAATGGGAACTCTGTTGTGCTGAGGGTGCCGCATCCTGTGAGACGATTTCGTAACAGCGACCAGTAATCACTGGAGACGTCGCATCGCTGTTCCGAATCCTCGCTTTGCGAGTACCAAGACACTGCAAATGAAACGCGTTTATCGTCGTGATGGCAAGTGGCGTCGTCTGTTGAGAATTCGATCCGTCGAATTCAGATACCCATTCGACCTGCAGACTCAGCTTTTCAGGCAGGTTCGCTGAATTCGGCCTGGCAAGGAGCAACCACGCCTCATTGCAGGCCACGACATTGGATTCAGAATCGGTAATGCAGGCCGGTATCGGGAATACGTTGATGATTTTTGAGAGCATCCTGAAGTTCCGAACGGCCTCACCAGCGATCGTTAAGGAGCGTAAGAGAATTCATCTGCAATCAGATGACGCCGATTTCAATTCCCTGAGCAGTCTAACCACGCGATTAGTTCCCGGGGAAGTCGAGAGCGAACCGATCCGCCTTTGACGTGTCGGGTTCAGGGATTTCTGTCGGGGGTTTGTTCATCGGCTTGCAACAGGTGAAAGAGTTCGAGATATTCCGGCACCAGGGGGCCGTAGCTCAATCGGTTAGAGCAGCGGACTCATAATCCGTTGGTTCTCGGTTCAAGTCCGAGCGGCCCCACTTCAGCTCTTGCTTGCCAGAATATGACTGTACCATCCCATGTCCGCTTCCGCCAAAATGCGAGCTGTCAGATTTCACTCGCATGGTGAGCCCTCATCGGTTCTTCAGCTCGAAGAGGTTCCGAAGCCGGTTCCGGCTCATGGTCAGGTCCTGGTGCGAATGTTGACGGCTCCGGTCAATCCGTCAGATCTGATGTATATTCGCGGCCAGTACACCGTGCAGGCCCGGTGCCCGGCGATACCCGGTTTTGAAGGCGTCGGTGTTGTCGAACAATCCGGCGGAGGACTGAGGGGCAGAATCTTCACGGGAAAACGAGTCGCCGTGCTCAGCAAAGAGGCTGGAAGCTGGGGCGAATACGCCGTCGCTCCTGCAGACCAGGTGATCCCGCTCGACAGTCGACTGACCAACGCTCAGGCTGCCACGTTCTTCGTCAATCCGGCGACAGCATGGGTCATGACGCAGGAAGTGCTGAGAATTCCGCCAAATGAATGGCTGTTGCTCAGCGCAGCGTCCTCTGCACTGGGTTCAATGATTATCCGCCTTGGTGTGGCTTTGGGCTTCAGGACTCTTTGTATCGTCCGGCGCGAATCGCAGGTCGCGGCTCTCAGGAAAATCGGCGCTACAGAAGTCGTGGTGTTCGATGGTCGCGAAGAAAATGAAGCCGATTTTCAGGCAGGAATCGCGGACATCATGAAGGGGCGGGGCGTTTCTTTCGCCATTGACCCCGTCGGTGGGTTGACCGGATCGGCTATTGTTCGAAGTCTCGGGCCGAATGGGCATCTGCTGGTCTATGGTACCCTGAGCGGTCAGCCACTGAATTTTTCTCCACGAGCGCTGATGAATACCGGCAGCCGCGTGGAAGGGTTCTGGCTCGGCAACTTCATGGCCTCGAAGGGCTTGTTCTTCAAGCTTGGGCTGGTGCGTCGACTGGCTCGACTGGTCCGAGAGGGCACGCTGGATTCACCGATTCAGCAAGTTGTTCCCCTGTGCGATGTCAGAGATGCGGTCATGCTGGCGGAACGAAGCGGCGAAGAATCCGCCAGGGGCAAGATTCTGATCCAAATCGCGGAAAACGCCGGTTGAGAAGCCAATTGCGAACTTCGGCAGAGTTGGCTACCTTCCGCAGCTGGTCAGGATTATGCGCGAGGATTGTGTATCTTCCGGGGGGCCCATCGACGGAAGCCGCCAGGCTTTCCCGAATGGCGACTCGGGATCAGGGGTGGATACTCTTGTCCGGCTGTCTCAAGGGCAGCTGTTTTTTATTTGATGGTTATCTGAGATGCCGGGCATCTCACTATTCGCAGGTGCATCAGCCAAAATGACAAACCCAAACGGCGAGTCACCGTCGTCACCGGAAAAAAAGTCGCCAGAAGGCTCACCACCCTCGTCACAGCGCCCGGAAGAGTCCCCGCAACGTCCCCTGGGACCAATGGTCCTGGTGATCATTGCGTTGTTTCTGCTGACCGCGTATTACATGGTCAGCTCCGGGATGAACAAAGGCGTTGAAGTTCCGTACGGCTACTTTGTGAAACAAGTCGAAGCCGGAAACGTCGTCCTGGTCCGCCAGTATGGAGAAGTGCTGGCTGGCGAATGGAAACAAATTCCCGCGGAATTGCCCGAGGGCTTCAAGGGCCAGTTGACCACAGAGTTTCACACCACCCTGCCAATGCGCCCGGCAGAAGATACAGAACTGCTTCCGTTACTCAAGAAGCACAATGTCCGGATCAGTGCGGAACGAATGAACTGGACCGTTGGTCAGCAAATCATGGTCTGGCTCGCGATCTCAGGGGTTTTCCTGCTGGTCTTGTTTTTCATGATGCGGCGTACATCCGATCCGTTCGGTGGCGGCGGAATGATGGGTGGCTTCATTCGAAGCCCGGTGAAGCGGTTCGAAAAGTCCGATAAATCGGCCAGCTTTGATGATGTGGCCGGTCTGAAGACCGCGAAGCAGGATTTGCAGGAAGTTGTGGAATTTCTTCGCAACCCCAAACGTTTTACTCGGCTGGGGGCAAAGATTCCAAAGGGTGTCCTGCTGCTGGGACCTCCGGGGACAGGCAAGACATTATTGGCGCGGGCAACCGCCGGCGAAGCGGGGGTGCCTTTCTTTTCAATCAATGGATCCGAATTTATCCAGATGTTCGTTGGCGTTGGGGCCACGCGGGTTCGAGACTTGTTCAAGACCGCTCGAGAGAATGCGCCCTGCATTGTCTTCATCGACGAAATTGATGCCGTCGGTCGCGTTCGCGGTGCCGGCGTCGGTGGTGGACATGACGAACGTGAACAAACGCTGAATCAGATCCTCAGCGAAATGGACGGGTTCCAGCAGTCAGACACCGTCATTGTTCTGGCGGCAACCAACCGAAACGATGTTCTCGACCCTGCGTTACTGCGTCCCGGCCGTTTCGATCGGCACGTAACCGTTGATCGCCCCGCACGCGACGGGCGTCTGGGGATCCTGAAAGTCCATACGCGGAAAGTGCCCTTGTCCAGCGATGTGGATTTGGAGGCGATGGCGAAGGCAACCATTGGCTATAGTGGAGCGGAACTGGAAAAGCTCGTCAACGAAGCGGCCATCAAAGCAGCCAGAGAAGAAAAACGCACCGTTGAAATGGAAGATTTTCTGTTCGCTCATGACCTGATCGTCATGGGAGCGCCACGGGACGAAGTGATGGATGACGAGCAGAAACGACTGACTGCGTTTCACGAAGCCGGACATGCCATTCTGGGCTGGTTTCAGGATGGCGTGGATCCTGTGCACAAGGTTTCCATTATTCCTCGCGGTCGGGCACTGGGCGTTACTCTGTTTGCACCGGAGAAAGAGTTCCACAACGTGGGCGAGAAAGCTCTGCGTGCCCGTCTGATCATGATGATGGGAGGGCGTGCAGCAGAAAAACTCATCGTTGATGAATACTCTGTGGGTGCGCAAAACGACATTGAAAGAGCAACTCAGTTGGCGCGGAAGATGGTTGCCAGCTGGGGTATGTCTGACGAGATTGGACCTGTTTCATTCAAACAGTCTGAAGAACACCCGTTCCTCGGCAAAGAAATGCATTCATACCGAGAATTCAGCGAGGAAACAGCACGCCTGATCGACATCGAAGTTCAACGCATCATGCACGAAGCCAACGCAACAGCCATGCAAATGCTGACCGAACGACGTGATCAGCTGGATGCTTTGGCAGAAGCGCTCCTGGAGCGGGAAAACCTGGAGGTGGATGAGATCACGGCCATTCTGGGCCCTGCGCCGTTTACTCAAAAGACAAAGGACTCCGAGGCAGAAGACGCACCTGATGCGACCAGTGCTCCGGATGCAAATACCGATTCCGATCCTGCTCCGGATGAAGCCGGAACATAGTCTGATGTCTGCTGAATTATGACTGTTGGATTATGACTGCTGAATCATGACTGCGCAGTTCAATCCACTCGGCGTTGATTCTTAGTGGCCCGGATGAAACTCGTCATCCTCATCAGAATCCAGGTCATCGAATTCGTCGGAATCGTCCATGTTGTCGTCATCCAGATCATCGAAGTCCGAATCATCAAGCTCCAGGTCATCGTCGTCATCACTAATCGGAAATCGCGCGCTCTGCCAGACCGCGCCTGGTGAATCGGTGTAGGACTCGTTGCTGATCAGCGTTTCCTCCACCTGTGCCGGCAGGCTGTGGCAGCGGGACTGCCAGCGCAGCGCGGTTTCAACCGCTTCGTCTTCGCTGGTAGCCAGAATCCCCCATTCAATCCCATAGGCCGTCCAGTCCGCTTCGGCGTCGAGCCGGTCATGATCCGAGTTCCACTGATCATCTACCGGTTGATAGAGCAAACATCGGTACAAATGCACGCCTTCCTGCTGGGGCGTGTCTTCCCGCAGCGGCTGAAACCACCAGTCCGGCATCAGGGCAGACCGAAGCAGCCGCTCTTCAATCCTGTTCTGCAGGTCTGCATCCCGGAGTACGTTTGTCGCAACGTCTAACAGCCGTTCGAACAGCGACGCAATTCCATTGCCGCTTAGAAAATCAACCTGATGAAGCGGAGTCTGCATGACAAAATTGATATGCGGTTTCGCTCGTTCAATTCGATCCATCTGAACCAGTGTCACAGCCCGCATCACCTCAAGATGCCATCCAGTTCCATGAGCTGCCTCTTCAGCAAGGTCAAGCAGCATCAGGCTTTCTTCGTATCGTTGCAGTTCGTACTGACAGACCGCCCGGTAATAACAAACCCAGGCTCGATTTTCTCCTCCCAGAGTTTCAAAACGATCCAGGTATGTCAGCGTCGAATCAAATTGTTGCAGGCGAAATGACAACATGGCGGCATTAAATGCAATGCGATAGTCGTCTGCGCCTTCACGAAGGCTCAGGTCCAGTACGTGAAGCGCGTCTCGAGGTCGGTCTGTTTCCGTATACAAGTCTGCCAGCCGTTCGACGACGTCCGGCAAGGTTCGGTCCAGCCGGAAGGCTCTGGCAAAACATCGCTCGGCTTCGCCTGAATTGTTTTCCCGAAGATAGTGGTCACCCGCGCGCATATGATTGCGGGCTCGATTGCCATCCAGCGCCAGCGCTTTCAAATGCAGTTGTTCCGTTCGTTCAGCCGTGATTTTCTCAGCCATGGACTTATTCGAGCTGTTTCGAAGAGCGTCGCCCAGTGCCCCAAGTACCGACAGAACGATGCCACGATCGCGGTGTGGCGCGGCGATGGAGTTCGCCCACCTCCAGATCTCGTCTCCATCGCTCGCCGAACCAACCAGCCAGCCCATAATGTGGATCAAACCCGCGACATCGTCGTAATGGGTCGCCTGTGTGGTGGTGTAGCCCAGTACCTCATCCCGGATAGCCTGAAAGCTTTCCTCCGTCGGATCCGACATCAGTCCATTCATTTGCTCCCGAAGCTTCGTCAGTTCGGCTGCAAGTGGCGTCGCATTCTCAGTATCGCCGGCTTCATGGCTCGTTTCATCGCCGGACTCCAGATCGACAGCAGCACCCTCCGATTCGCCGAAACCATCATTCTTGATGCTCTCGGAAGGGGTTTCGCTGATCTTTGGAGCTTGTGTACCGGTGGCATCGCTGGCTTCGGCAATCTGTTTTTCCAGATCCACAAGAATTGCAATGGGTGAAGGCTTGCTGGATGACATCAGCACATCCAGTCGCCGGATTGTAAGCCAGTCATTCGCTACGCGGGCTCGTTGTTCCAGTTGTCTGGCCAATGCTTCGGCCTGCTTCTGCTGTCCCTCCAGCCGTTTGGCCGCAACCAGTCGTAAACGCGTTTCAAACCAGAGGTGTGTTCCACCGGACTTTTGCAAACGCTGGTCCCAGCGAGTCAGTATCTCCGTCGCAGTTGACCATTCGTGCCGCTGTACTGCAGCCAAAGCTCGATTCAGATCCATCGAATGTTCGAAGAAAGGACACTCATCAGCAGATGGCATCTCACTGAAAACGCTGTCCTTTTCAAGTACAGGTTCTCTGCCCGCAGCAATCAGCACGTTATCCAGTTCAAGCAGCGTACGAATGCGGGCTTCGGTTTTCAGGCTCACCAGTTCGGACTGAGCAAATTCCAGAGCTTGCTCGTACTGAGCGATCGATTCATCGAATCGGCCATACAGAGCGTCCAGCCATGCGGCTTTGCCGGATGCGACCCAGCGACGATCGCCTCGGTCAGACCACGCGCCTTCATGTTCTGTAACCTGCCGACACTGATGCATCGCGATTTCGGCGTCATCTGCCGCCAGATAGACATCGCAGGCATATTCCCGAAAGCAGCCGATGCAGCCGAGTTTCCCGGTTCTGCGACATATCTGAATGCCATCAGCGATGCAGGCGTGCATTCCCTGGGAATTGTAGCCCTCCAGATGACCGGTCGCTTCCGCCAGGTTTTCATACGCACAGGAGCTCATTGAATAGACAAGGTTCTCGTACTGCTCAATGGGAAAGTCCGCCTGAATCTGGCGAATCCGTTCTTCATCTTCCAGCAGTGCAATGAGTTCGATGGCACGTTCCCGCATCAGCTGAAAGTCGAGCAGGTATTGGGCCTGGTCCATCTGGAAGAATGTCCCCATCACATAATGATAGGCCCGTTGTTCGGACCGCGATTTTCGTCGCAGTTCTCCATAGAGTCGTGATGACGATGCAAATCGGCATGGCTTGATGAGAGCCCCGGCCTGATCCTGGAGTTCTTCCAGTTGCCGGGTAATTTCTGCTTCGTGTTCAGGATTGCTCATTTGCGATTGGCTTTTACAGAGTGAAACTGTCCGAAACTCGTGCGAATCGTTTGACGAGTTGCAGGCATGATCCTGTGCGATCATAAGAGCGTCTGACACGATTCAGTGACAGCGACGCGAAATGATCCCGCCGAACAGACAGATTGGCAAGCCTCGGGGTCTGAACGCATTGCGGCACTTCCGCACGAAGTAGTTCATGTTTTCCCATTCACCCCATCCACCGGACTCTGTTTGACACTGAAAAACCTAATTGCCAGACTCCCCCGGGCTCTGGGTTTGCGCAAACGGTGATCCTGACAATGCAGCAGTGCAGTGTCCTGACACGGAATTTGTGTTGTTCAGTGTTGTTGGACCGTCCGTAGCCTGCGACGTTGAACGAACGAGTCCTGGCGACTGGCGACAAGACCGCATGACGGACGATTTCAATGTCAGAGATCTCGAAAAAACGCAATCCCTGTCCTGATGACAATTCGATTCGGTGCCACCGATGTGTCAGGCCGACACTCCCGGTCAGATCGACACGTTCATTAAAGATCCGTCATGTCCTATTCTGGTCCACTCCTGATCCTCTGGATGTTAGTGCTGTGCATTGTTCAGGGTCTGATGCTGTCAGTTTATGTTCGCACTCTCCGGAGTGCGGATGAACCACTCGGCGATGATCCGTTTCCACCAATGCTGATCGTATTATGTCTGCGAGGAGCGGATCCGTTTCTGCGAGACAGCCTGGCACGGATGCTGGAGTCAGACTATCCCGCCGCCCGTTTTCGAATCGTGATCGATTCCGCTGAAGACCCTGCGCTGGACGTTGTTGACGCCTTTCTGCTCGAACGCAACGACGCGAGGGTAGAACGATTCATTCTTCAGAACCGCCTGACCACTTGCAGCGGAAAGGTGAGCGGCCTTCTGGAGGCGACGGAATCCATTCCGCAGGACTGTGAAGTCATCGCCTGGATCGATGGCGATTCACTGCTGCACCGCTCAGCGTTGCGAGAACTCGCCAACGGATTGCGTGATCCCCGAATCGGCGCGGTATCGGGGAATCGCTGGTACCTGCCACCGGAAGCCAGCCTGTCCGGAATCACGCGTATGTTCTGGAATGCATTTGCTGTCCCATCGATGAATATGCTGGGCATTCTGTGGGGGGGATGTATGGCAATTCGGGCCACCGACTTTCGATGCCCCGAATTCCGAAATCGGCTCACCCATTCTTTCGTCGAAGATTCCGCGATTTGTACCTACGTTCGATCCACAGGCAGAACCACCCGTCTCGTCGCTTCGGCCCTGTTGCTGAATCGAGAAACGATCACGCTGAAAGATTACTACCAGTTCGCGACCCGCCAGCTGCTGACCGTTCGCATCGACAACTCACGATGGTGGCTGCTTGCCGCCCACATGCTCACCCTGAACCTCACGATTCTTTTGATGCTGATCCCCATGTCGATGCCATGGCTTCCCTGGTGGAAAGAAGTATGGCTGGCGTACCTGCTGCTTTCAGGGCTTTCGTTGACAGCAATTCCAATTGGACACGTGCGAGTCTGCAGGACTCTGCGAGCCCGAGGCGAAGAAGTGCCCCGAATCTCCTGGAAGCAATGGCTTCTGTTTCCCGTTGCCGTTTTCCTGCCGAATCATCTGAACCTCGCATCCACGCTGAACACACTCTTGATTCGTCAAATTACCTGGCGGGGCATCACTTACCAGTTCAGCCGGCATAAGTGCCAAATCATCGATGTTCAGCCCACCAAAACCTCAGCAGACACGGGACGTTCGATCATCTGATACCCGGCCGCCGCTGTGTTCCTGTCTCGCTCTACCTGAGGCCTGCTGAACCCCTGCGTTCTGAACATCCCCTTTCCAGCAGACGGCACAGTTCCCGCCCCCACAAATCCAGCGATTGAAGAAACGGGTATCTCCGACGGTCCTGTGACCGGAAAATACCCGCGCTGTGCACGTCTTTGCGCATCCGGAAAAGTCGGGGCACTCCATGTCGACGTCCACGTCCACGACCACGACCCAGGGCGATCCGGCAGCCATTCTCGCATTGACTCAGGATTCCAACCCCGTCCTGGTCCTTCAAACAGATGGAAGACGGACCGTTGTTGTCCCGAACGAAACCGTTCAGCCCGAACTCGGGAATTCGGCTCAGCAGAAGTGAGGCGGATTCAGCTCCATTCCCGCGGCAGACAAATCTTCAGAAACTTCCGATCTCACCGGCACGATCGCACTCGACCGGGATCGTAGCCCAAAAATCTCCCGGCGAATTCTGATGTCGCCCTGCGTGCCCGCTCCACCGTAGGACTGCACACCCGTGCGGTCATCGCTCAGGATTATCTGCCAGTGTGGCATTCCGAACTTGACTCCAGCGGTTTGCGGTTTAGTCTGCGTTTAGTGTACAGGCGCTGATTCCCTGGCCTGTCACAATTTCTGCGAGTTCGACCATCCACCAGCTTCAGGTATCTCCTGAGGTTCCCGCCTTTCACTGGCACGACGCCAGCGCCAATTGCATCGGAGAGCTTCTATGTCGCTGAACCCAAATCGTCTCTGGATGCCCGCGTCGCGCAGGTTGTTGCCTGCTGCACGCATCGTTGCAGCGATGTTCGCCCTGAGTCTGACGACGGCGGTTAACGCTGAAATCACAAAACTGGAGATCGCGCCAACTGGTGAAGACCAAACCATACGCATTCTCAGTCGTGATGCCCGGCAGCAACTGGTAGTGACGGGAATTCATGATGATGGCAGACAGGAGGATGTCACTCGCAAAGCCCGAATTTCTGTTTCAGCTGACAACATCCTGAAGATCGATGACACGGGTTTGGCAGTCCCTGTCGCGGATGGTGATGTCACAGTGACTGCTACGCTGAACGGCAAGTCAGCAGAAGTTCGAGTCGTGATCACCGGGTTCGCTCATCCGTTACCCATCAACTTCCGCAATCAGGTGGTTCCCGTTTTTACGAAACTCAGCTGCAACGGCGGCGGTTGCCACGGTAAGTCCGGCGGGCAGAACGGTTTCAAATTGTCTCTGCTGGGCTTCTATCCGGAAGACGATTACGAGTTCCTGAAGAAGGAATCGCGCGGCCGCCGGATCTTTCCTGGCGTACCCGGTGAGAGTCTTCTGCTGAAGAAGGCCATCGGCCGATCTCCTCACGGTGGCGGCAAACGCATGGAGCAAAACAGTTACGAATATGACCTGCTTGTTCGCTGGATCGAACAGGGAATGCCGTACGGCACGGAAAGTGATCCTTATGTGACTTCAATTCGCTGCGTGCCGGATGCTCGTGTGATGCAACGCAACACCGAGCAGCAGGTGGCGGTGCTGGCAACCTACAGCAATGGTACCGAAGAAGATGTGACCCGCATGGCGTTGTTTGAGCCCAACGACGCTGAGATGGCCGAATCCTCCATCACAGGACTGATTCGCACCAACGATCTGGCGGGCGAAGTGGCCATCATGGCGCGATATCAGGGGCAGGTCGCGACCTTCCGAGCAACGATTCCCATGGGAGCAGATACTTCAACCCTGCCCGAACCAACAAATATCGTGGACGCTGCTGTCTTCGACAAACTTCGCCTGCTGGGCATACCAGCCTCAGAAATCTGCGACGATGCGACGTTCCTGCGACGAGCATCACTGGATATCGCCGGCCATATTCCTGGAGAGGCTGAAGTCAAGGAATTCCTTGCAGACACCTCTCCGGATAAACGAGACAGGCTGATTGATCGTTTGCTCGACAGTCCCCAATATGCCGACCACTTCGCCAACAAATGGAATTTTATCCTGAGAAACAAGAAGGAACGTGGCGAAGACACACCTGGTACAATGCTGTTTCATCGGTGGCTGTGGAGCAGCCTGTATGACAACAAGCCGTATGATCAGCTTGTGCGCGAGATTGTATCGGCATCCGGCGATCCCATGATCAATCCGGCGGTTGTCTGGTATCGCGACGTCGACAGTGTCGAAGAACAGGTTGAAGACACTGCTCAACTGTTCCTGGGAATTCGTATCCAGTGTGCAAGGTGTCATCACCATCCCTTCGAAAAATGGAGCCAGGACGATTACTACGGACTGGCCGCGTTCTACAACCGCGTGGGCAAGAAAGTGATTCCTAACGCGGCGGGCAACATGCGCGATCGTCGCGTCTTTCATAACGAAGGCATCGCGACCGCTTCGAATCCCCGATCCGGAAAGGCATTGAAGCCAACTGGCCTTGGGGCTGAAGCACCTTATGACATCGCTGCAGACAGTGACCCTCGCGTGAAACTGGCCGACTGGATGAGCGACCCCGGAAATCCGTTTTTCGCAAAGTCACTGGTCAATCGATACTGGAAACACTTTTTTAATCGCGGCATCGTAGAGCCCGAAGACGATATGCGGGCAACGAATCCACCATCCAATCCGGAATTGCTGGACGCACTGGCGAAGCAATTCATCGAATCTGATTTCGATCTGAAAGGGCTGGTCCGGACGATCTGTCGTTCCAAAACCTATCAGCTCAGTGCCCTGCCCAACGACTACAACGCCAGTGACAAACAAAACTTTTCGCGGTATTACCCGCGACGTCTCAGCGCGGAAGTGCTTTATGACGCATTTCATCAGGTCACCGGCAGTAGCCAGAACTTCAACGGCATGCCCGCCGGCACCAGCGCGCTGCAGCTGGCTGATGCATCCAACGGACCCTACTTTCTTCAGGTCTTTGGCCAGCCTAAAGGCGATACGGCCTGCGAATGCGAACGCAGTATGGAAGCCAATCTGGCCCAAAGTCTGCATCTGCTGAATGGCAAGGAAATTCAGGATAAGATTGCATCCGCTTCCGGACGAGCGGCGGCCCTGGCAAAAGACACCGCCCGGACCCATGATGAACGCATGACGGAACTGTATCTGAACGTCTTCGGACGCAAACCAAATGCCTCTGAACTGGACACCGCCGTCAGTTACCTGAAACGCAATGAAGACAATCCACAGGCTGGTTATGAAGACATTCTTTGGGCATTGATCAACACCAAAGAATTTCAGTTCAATCACTAACCGAAAGCAGGCCGCAGAAACAGATTCCTCCACAGCCGTTCCAGCGTCCATCGCTTCCTGCTGATTCGAATTCGGAATCCAGAAAGTGCATGTGCCCAGGAACGGCGGATGTCCTTAGTTCGAATCATTCGACAGATCTGTGGTCGAGCATTGCACCAGCACCCCTACCCACCCGAATATCCCGCCTCAATACCTCACAGAACCGATCTTTCATCGGTGAATTCAAACGGACACAATCTGATGAGAAGACGGCTGACGAAGCAACAGTTTCTTCACAGCGTATGTATGGCAGCAGCGCTGTTGTTACCTTTGCATTGCCTCTGCGCCCAGTTACCGCAAACACGGATCTCGGCTTTATTCCCCACGGGTGCGCAGCGAGGGACGACGATTGAGGTCGCGATTACCGCAGGGACAGACCTGGATGAAGTTGATCAGTTGGTCTTCAGTCATCCTGGCATCAAAGCGGTCCGAAAAAGGGATGCCAACAACGCTCCGGTCGCGAATACATTTATCGTCTCAACAGACGTCACCGTCCCGCCCGGTCTCTTTGATGCAAGGGCTCGGGGCTTGTTCGGGATCAGCAACCCGAAAGCGTTTCGCATCGATTCTCTCACCGAAATCGTCGAAACAGAACCCAACAACACCGCCGATCAGGCAACACCCGTCCTGGTCAACACCATCGTCAATGCGAGAGCAAACGGTGGAACAGATGTAGATTTCTATCGGTTTTTCGCTGAAGCCGGGCAAACGATTGTCGTTCGTTCTGAAGCCGCTGTTCTGGATTCACCGATGCAGCCAGTGCTGCAATTGTTCGATCCGAATGGCCATCGGATTGCAGAGAGTCGCCGGATCTTTTCCCAGGACGCAGCACTTTCATTGACGGCAGTTGAAAGCGGCAATTACGTGCTCAAAGTTGCCGACATCGTCTATGCTGGCAGTAATGACTACGTGTACCGCTTATCCATCGATACTCGTCCACTGGTCGACGCGGTAATCCCGGCCATTGTGAAAACCAATGAACCATCAACCGTCACCATTGTGGGACGGAATCTCGCAGGTGGCCAGGCATCGCCATTCTTTATTGGAACCGACTCACTTCAACAGTCCGTGGTAGAAATTGCTCCCAGCCCCGATGCTGAATCCCGGACGGGTATCGCATCTTATTCCGCATCCTTTGATGCCGTGCGGACAAATCAGATCGATGGCAACCTGCTGACACTTTCTCACAGCGACCTCGCACCAGTTATTGAAGACCCAAAAGCCGCACACCAGATGGTGACGATTCCGTCGGAAGTTGACGGACGATTTGATTCGATCGGTGACGAAGACGACATCCGATTCCATGCCGCCAGGGGTGACGTCGTCGTCGCGGAAGTTTATGCAGATCGAATTGGATCCATCGCGGACCCTCTGTTGATGGTGGAACGAGTCATTGTGGATCAGAATGGCGTTGAGACCTATCAACGCCTGGGTACAGAGGACGACAGTAAGCAGAATCCGGGCGGCGCTAATCTGCCGACGCTATCCAGCGACCCCGCGTTCCAGCTAACAGCACCAGAAGAGGGTGTGTACCGCATTCGATTGAAGGATCGATATGCCGATTCTCGCGGGGACGTGAGGTTGAACTATCGACTTTCGCTTCGCAGACCCACACCTGATTTTCGATTGATCGTTTTCGACGCCTTTCCATCAGCTGACGGCAAAGCACCAGCGACCAGCGGGGCAGTCAGTCTGCGCAAGGGTGGGACATACGCTTTGACGGTCTACGCCTATCGCCAGGACGGTCACAACGATCCCATTTCGATTTCTGCTCTGGACCTGCCGGCTGGCGTCACTTGCCCGGATGTTCTGCTGGGTCCGGGTGCGGTTTCCGGGAATCTCGTATTCACCGCCACGGCGGATGTCGCTGAACTGGTATCACCCATTCGGCTGATCGGAACATCAGGCATCGATGATGCTCGAAAAACACACCCTGTTAGTGTTGCCACCCTGGTTCATGATGCTGTCAATGGACTACCCCGAACCGCGAGGCTGTCGGACTCACTCGTGGTTGGAGTGATGAAAGACGAACAGCCATTCACGCTTGAAGTGGAACCCATGGTTGTCGACCTCAGTCAGGATCAACAGTTACTGATTCCAGTGAAAGTTCATCGTCGGGCAGGCTTTGATCGCAAAGTCGACATCGCTGTAATCGGAATTCCCGGCAATGTGGACGCTCCGAATGTTTCTGTTGAACCCGGCACGGATTCGGCTGTTGTTCGATTGTTCTTCAAGGAGAACGCACCTGTTTCCAGCAGTTCGATCGTGCTGAGCGGCACGGCGGCGGTGCCCTATCGACGTAATCCCTGGCAGGCCGAACGGGCTCAGGAGTCTGTCAGAGAAGCCGAAGCGTCATTAGCCGCGACCCAGGTTGCAGCTACCAATGCCAATCATGCTCTTCAGGCCGCTCAGAAAGTGGTGACAGACTCTGAAGCCAGTATCGCCGCTCTTGCCAAAGAAGTTACCGGTTACCTGGCAGCGCAGGAGCAACTGAAGAACGAATTCACGAAAGCTCTGGACGACCATAAGGCCGCGGTTACCCAATTGACGACGGCCAAAGAAAAGTTGCTGGCTGTTCAGACGGATCAGAACTCCAGTGCGGCGCAGTTCGATACTGCGCTCAAGGCAAGTCAGGACGCCGCCACGGCCGCTGAATCAGCAGCTGCGCAGTTGACGCTTCTTGTCAACAAATCAAAGGAATTGTCTTCTGCTCTTGCCAGTGCGAAGCAGAACGAAGAGAAAAAGGCAGAAGAAAAACGGAACGCTGAAGCGAAAGTCCCTGACCTTAAGAAGGCTGCCGACGCCGCTCAAACCAGCGTCGCGGCAGCGATGAAAACGGTTGAAGAGGCGACCGCAAAGAAGAAGGCCGCAGACGATGCGTTTAAGAAGGCAGATGATGCTGCGAAACCCAAGGACATAAACACTCGGGCGGTATCAGTCCCGGTAGTGGTCACGGTCCATCCGACGCCGGGCAAGATCACTGCGGCCATGCCGAACGGCGGTGCCTTCAGGAAAGGCACAACGATTGAAGTCAAAGTCACAGTTGTCCGGAAGAATAACTTCAGCGGCGCGCTAAAAGTGACACTTGTTTTGCCCCCCGGCATAACAGGTCTGACATCGAACACCGTTGACGTACCTGCTGACAAGACGGAGGCCGTTTTGACAATCACAGCGACGGCCGAAGCTCCCGTGACCGACATTGCAAATGCAGTCATCCGTGCGACCGGTGATTTCAATGGCCGAATGGCATCGATGGATGCTCCAATACAACTGAAGGTGACAGAATGATGCGAACGCCGAAAGCAAAAGGCCACGTGGAAATGACATCCCATTCAAATATCGCTCCCCCAAACGCTTGTTCATCGCAGACACAGGAAGCACCGTTGGATGCCGGGAGGTCGAACCCCGTACCGCTGCGAGCCGTCAGGACGATCGCTTTTGGCGTCCTGTATTGCCTGACGGCGATGGCTTCTTCAGCTTTTCTCCATGCGGATGAAGAAAAACCAATTGAAGCAGAGGCTGTTTCGCTTGGACGTCCCGTCGAATTCGAACGCGACATCTATCCCATACTGGAAGCCAACTGTATCGCCTGCCACAACCAGGCTCTGGACGAAAGTGAACTGATTCTGGAAGACACGAAGGCAATTCTGAAGGGAGGAAGCGCGGGGCCATCGGTGGTGCCGGGCAATCCGGACGAAAGCCTGCTCTTCAAGGTCGCTGCAAGAACTGAAGAACCTGTGATGCCGCCGTGGCCAAATGATGTTCAGGCAAAGAAGCTCACGCCCAGAGAACTGGGCCTGTTGAAACAGTGGATCATCGAGGGAGCTGCCGGGGGAAGTGGCGCGAAATCCGGCATCATGCACTGGCAGCCAATCAATGCTCAGCTGAAGGCTGTTTATTCGATTGATATCGACCCCAACGGCAGATGGATTGCCGCCGGCCGCGCAGGAGGAGTTACTGTGTATGACATGGCGATTCGCAATCATGTTGCACATCTGACGGACCCCGCAATTCAACTTCCGGATGGCTACGCCGCACCCGCGCACCACGACTTTGTTCATGCCATCGCCTTTCACCCATCCGGAGACCTGATTGCGACTAGTGGGTATCAGGAAGTCAAACTCTGGCGACGACAGGTCGCCGCCGCCAACAATCTGATCGCTTTTCCGAGCGATTCGACGTTGCTTTGTACTTCAGGGGATGAGGAATCTGTCATCGTTGCCAGCGCGGGAACCGGAGTTGCACTGCTGAATGCTGCCACGGGTGAAGTGATCCGCCGGATTGACACGGACGGACAACCAGCCTCCGCTGCTTCGACAACCTCTGGTGAACGCCCATTGATTGCCATCGCTCTTGCCGATGGTCGAATCCAGACAAACGACCTTGCAACCGGCGAATTGCTGCAACGATCTGATGCCCTCACTTCCCCTGTCGTGACCATGACCGCCCCGCATGCAGGTGATCGCATGGCAGCGCTGTGCAGCGACGGGATTCTGCGGTTGCTGACCGTGGCTGCTGACACAGGAATTCCAACCGTAACCGCTGAGATAAAATCGGATGCGGGTTCGATTCAAAATCTGGCAATAGACGGCTCAACTTTGATCACGGTGACAGCGGAGAAAAAAGCGGAGCTCTGGAAGCTGGAAGATGCCACAAAGACCGGCGCCTTCGATCTGCCAGGTCCCGTGAGTCAGGTGCAGGTTTCTGTAGCCATTGATCGCGCGGTTTTCGTGCTTACGGACGGTCAGACACTGTTGTGGTCATTGAAAGAGCCCAAACAAATTGCGGCGTTGACTACGGATCTGATCGCCACCAGAAACGCGTCGCACGCTGAATCAATCAAAGCCCTTCGCGAAGCTCGCAACACCGTCCTGAAGGCAAAGGTCGCGGAAGCGGAAAAAGAAGTCACCGCTCAGAAAGAAGCGGAAAAAAAAGCCGAAGAAGAACTCACCAAAGCCACCGCGGCAACAGACGAGGCCAGGAAGAAGCTGGAGCCCCTGGTTGCTGCGACCGCTGCTGCCAAAAAGGCGCTGGAAGAAAAACCGGACGACGCGGCAGCTAAGAAAGCTGTCGAAGACGCAGAGAAGGCTGAATCAGCCGCAAAGAGTTCTGTGACCGATGCAGAATCCAGGCAGCAACTTGCTCAGAAAAGTGTTGAGTTTGCCAGTGCTGCGGTGAAGCGTGCGGAGCAGCGAGTCGCCGAGCGAAAGGAGCAGCAGGATTTGGCTCAGAAAGAAGCCGAAGTCGCAGCGGCAGCGGCCGAAGCCGCGAAGTCAGCAACGTCTGTGGTTGCCGGAACTCAATTTGCCGCGGTGATCGCGGATCATCAATTGATTGCGTCGACGGATTCAGCAGGAACTGTACGGATCTGGAATGCAGTCGATGGACAAGCTCTGGACGTTCTTCCAGCGGTAACCACACTCAATGAAAGCACGACGATTGGCTCGATTCGTTCTCTGAATGCCAGTGGCAATACCCTCACATCCACAACAGAAACGCATCAAAGATTTACGCGTCCTGCAATTCCGGACTGGAATCTGGATTCGGTTCTTGGGCCAAAGCCCGATGAACAGACATCCGTCTTCACGGATCGTGTACTTGCCCTTGCGTTTTCACCCGATGGAAGCCTTCTGGCAACCGGTGGGGGCGAAGCATCTCGAAGCGGTCAGGTCACTCTCTGGAACGTTGCCGAAAAGACGTTGATCCGTGAGCTCAAAGAGGCCCATAGTGATACGGTCTACGGTGTTGAGTTTTCACCGGACGGGAAACTACTGGCAACGGCGTCCGCCGACAAATTCGCAAAAGTTTTTGACGTGGCAACGGGCGAACATGTTCAATCATATGAAGGACATACCCATCACGTGATGGATGTTTCCTGGAAGTCTGATCTGACGCTGCTGGCGAGTGCAGGTGCAGATAACGCCATCAAAGTCTGGAACGCAGAAACCGGCGAACAAACTCGCACCATCAGCACTTATTCCAAACAGGTAACGTCTCTGAATTTCGTTGGAATGACCGAAGAAATCCTGAGCAGCAGTGGTGACAAACGCGTCTTCCTGCACAAAGCCAGCAATGGCGGAGCTGTGCGGGAATTCAAGGGAAATCCGGATTACGTCTATCGTGTTGCATCAACTCCGGATGGCGCCCTGATCGTTTCTGGAGGCGAAGATGGAATCGTGCGGGTCTGGAATGGAAAAGATGCCAGGGAACTGGCGACGTTTACCCCATGACCCGGATCTCTGGTCACAAGTGAACGCGTTCATGGCGTCGCTGATGCTGTTTGAATGCGGTCTGGATGCCGTCTCGATGCCGTCGGGGCCAGGGCCAGACACATCAGACAACGCCCGTAACTCAAACACAGGCCGATTTGCTCTGCCGCTCGCAAGAGTGTCAAGCCTTCGGCAATCCGAGCTTCGGCACCACGGCAATGCAGGCAGTTTCTCTATGCACCGATCTTTTCATCAGTCGCACAGATGATGTTGTATGCATCAATACCTGTTTCTGCGGACCGAAGTTCATCGAGAAAGTTGGGCATCTGCATCATGCGACCGAGCCTCGCCAGAATCTGAAGATGCGTCGGCGAGTCACGTGCCAGAACCAGAAAATACAAATCGGTCAGGGCTCGTTTCGGTGCTCCGAACGGTATACCAGAATACGTTCTTCCGAATGCGATCACCGATTGGCCGAGAGATTCTGGTTGCGGATTACGCGGATGCGGAATTGCCACGCCATTGTCGAAACCCGTCGACATCACGTCTTCGCGTTCCCTGACCGCTTTCAAAATGGAAGCCGGATCCCAAACATGCCACGTGCGGCCGGCAACTTCGATCAGTGCCTGCAGCACAGAAGGCTTAGTGCCGGCATCCAATGGCACCTGGCAATTCTCCGGTGTCATCAAACTTGATACGAGGGTCTGATGCAGCTCTTCCGATTGCTGGGCCTGTTCAAGCTGTGCGAGCCCGTTATCACTAAAGTCTCGAAGTTCCTGTTCGAGCCAGTGTGTAATTTCGGTGGGGTTAAATCGCCATTCACCCCCAATGCGCCGACCCGGTACCTGCCCGCGACTCACCATCCGTTCTACAACACGACGATCCTGACCAAGTCGCTGTACCAGATCATCCAGTGTGAAGAACTCGCGAGCCATTATTTTCTTGCCTGCCGGTCAGATGTAGGTTGAATTCGGGATACTTCCGAAGGCGGTTCTCCCGTCAGAAGTTCCAACAGCCAGGGCGTAGCATTGGGAATCACAACCATTCGCTGTGCAGCACCAGGGCCAGACCCATCGATCAGCACGGTAATTCGTGTTCCACGGGGCGCTGATGTTGCCGAAACGGCCGAAGAGTTTCCAGCCGAATCTCGAGTCATTTCGGTCGTGGCCGAAGTTGGTAATACGCTTGTTAAAGATTCGCTAAGACCACCGTTCGCTCGAAAGGGATTTGCCAGGCCCGAATCTGCCAGCGAATCCGTTCCAGCAGCTGCCCCACCTGAGAAATCTGAACCTGCCAGGTCGGCCGCGGAATCAGGAACTTCAGTAAACACTGGCGTGTTGACTGGCGAATCCATTCCATCAGGCGACGTCGAGGAGACGTCGCCATCCCGCATCTGAGATGAACTCATTGCCGTTGCAAACGGATCTTCAAGCGGTCGTTCGGTACGACCTGCTGGCGTGACCTGACGAATTGCTTCCTGCTGAGCTGCCGCAAATGCTTCAGCGACATCTTCTCCCGCGCTCCCCGGAGACGACTGCAACACATATTCAATCTTCTGAGTTCGGACCAAGTCATTGATGGCAGCCTGAGCCATGTAGAGCCCTTCTTTGTTGTCCCTGTCCGCACAACTGCAAACGGCCAGCAGATGCCCTTCCAGATCAAAGAGTCCTCCCCCGGATCGCCCCTGAACCGGATCAACCCGGCAAGTCAAATTTGCAGGTCCTGTGTAGGGATTCAGTTTCAGAACTTCTGTTCGAAGTAGTGTGGGAGCCCGTCCATTGTCACACCCAAAACTCACAGCGGGCTGACCTGGTTCCACCGGAACAGGCTGAGCCGACAACGCCACCGACGGCAGAATATCTGCATTCTGGACGCGAACGAAAGCAAGGTCCGAATCGTGGCTGCCACCGATAAGTTTTGCCGGATATCGAGATTCCTGACCGTCCCGAAAAAGATTCACTTCAATCCGGGCCGATGGACTCTGACCTGCAAACAGATGGGCACAAGTCAGAACCAGAGATTGCCCGGGAACGCTGTACACGATGGTTCCTGTCCCGACATCCTGTAACTTTTCACTCGTAACATGGATCCTGACCGTGGCAGCAGCGGCTCTTGTCACACCATCCGGAAGCCCATCGATCGGAGCGTCCTGAGCGCGCACTGTAGGGAATTCGAACGCCGATTCCTTGTCCCGACGAAACATCCCCCGAAACAGGTTGCCGAGTGATCGGCCATCGTTTTCTTTCGATGCAATCGCGGGTGCATCTGGTGTCGAAACCCGCGCTTCCTGCAACTCTGATTCAACGGAAACTGATTCCGGAGGGCGTGACTCACCCCGCTCAGCCATCACACGGTCACGCTCTTTTCGCATCTCGCGGCGAAGCTCTTCTTCAGAAGTCAGCCCAACGAAACGTTTGACCTCTCGGCCTTCCACCAGCAAAACAAACGTTGGTATCAGGTCGACCTTGTATTGCCGTGAAAGCTGTGAATTCTCGCTGATGTCGATCTTCTTGATCGGATAGCCATCCTTCTCCATTCGCTGGATGATCGGAAGCATTTGCTGGCAGGGCGGGCAATACGACGCCGTAAAGTCCAGCAACAGGATCTCAGGAGAGTCGGCCGCAGCCACAACCGCCGGATTTGACGCCACGGCAACAATCGACGCTGCCGCAATAAACATCCTGATCACATTCATTTTCGGCTTCCCTGCCTTTGAATGGACGATGGTTCAATTTCAATCCATGATCTGGTTCCAGTCAGCCACCGGGACAGCCTGGAATTCACCAAATCTGAGTCCGGGAAGGGCACACACCGTGCCGAACCCAGACTCTCTTTCACAAATCCCCGTCAATTCCGTTGTCTTGAGAGGAAAGCCGTGGAATATCGCTGGATCTGAGTTCCTTCCGATCGAACCGATAACCCACTTCGGACGGCAGTTTTTGCAACTTTTTCACGCCCGATTTGCAGATCCTACAATTTGATGGACTTTCGCAGCAATCCCAGCTTACGGCAATTTCTGCCGCAGCCGGGACTCGCCAGCAAATTCTGCCACAGGTGACCGTCGGGCACTGAACCGAATTCCAGTCGGTTGAGCCAACCGGCCCGGCATTTTGCGGAATCGCAAAGGACCGACTACACCTCGTCAAGCAGTTCGACCGCCGCAAACTTCCGGCCTTCCAGCATTTCAAGACTCGCGCCGCCTCCGGTGCTGACGTGAGAGACTTTATCCGCAAACCCCAACTGCTGTATCGCGGCGGCACTGTCTCCACCGCCGATGATGCTGGTTGCCTCACTATTCGCAATGGCCTCTGCCACTGCGCGAGTGCCTTCGTCGAAAGGAGGAAGCTCGAATACGCCCATGGGGCCGTTCCAAACCACTGTCTTTGCTGTGGAAACCAGGTCCGCATACATCTTTGCAGTTTCAGGTCCGATATCCAGCCCCTCGAAAGCATCGTCGATTTCACCAGCCTTCACCACCTGCTTATTGCAATCGCTGCTGAAGTCGTCCCCGCAATGCGTGTCCACAGGAAGAACCAGTTTGTCACCACCAGATGCGATCAGCTGCCCGGCAAGTTCAACTTTATCTTTTTCGATGAAGCTCTTGCCGACCTTTCCCCCTTTGGCGAGAGAAAATGTGTACGCCATAGCCCCGCCAATTAACACTTTGTCGCAGATGTTCAGCAGGTTCTGGATGACATTGATTTTGTCAGAGACTTTTTTGCCGCCTACGATCGCGACAAATGGCCGTCCGGGACTGGAGATCGCGTCAGAAAGGTACTGCACTTCTTTTTGAACCAGAAATCCAACGACGCGCGGCTTGCCTTCCATTGCTCCTGGAACCGCAACCATCGAAGCATCCGTGCGGTGACACGTACCAAAGGCGTCATTGCAGTAGATGTCACCAAAAGCAGCCAGCTTGCTCGCGAAATCGATATCGCCCTTCTTTTCACCTTTCTGGAACCGAAGGTTCTCCAGCACGACGACGTCACCGGGCTGCATCGCAGCCACTTTGGCCGTCGCATCATCGCCAACGGTGTCGGAAGCAAAAGTGACGGGCCTTTCGAGCAAAGCCGCCAGCACGTCGGCCGCCGGCTTCAGACTTTCCTTCGAATTGTCAGCTCCGGGTTCAGGCCGCCCCAGGTGACTCATCAGAATAACGCTGCCACCCCTGTCAAGCACAGACTGAATCGAAGGCAGCGCCATTCGAACGCGCCGGTCATCGGTGACCTGGCAGTTGTCATCCAGCGGCACATTGAAATCGACTCGCATTAACACCTTTTTGCCTGCCACATCGACGTCAGCGATAGACTTCTTAGCCATGATTCCTTTTCTTTCTCACCTGATGAATCAACCAAACGGACGACAAATGTCACTCACAGAGACTTGTACAGTATCCCGGATTCCTTCCGCTGCCCCGTGGCTGAAAGTCCGGCAACGAACGACCTTACTTATCGGCCAGGGTTTAAACGTCGCTGGTTCCGTAACCCCCAGGCATGCCCCTCTGAATGACGCACCACACTAGCGAATTGACCTGAATGCTCCCAGCAACAGCCGCGGTTTCCAATCCCTGCGAAACACGCTTCGCCATGCACTTTCTCATCGTCCGCTGACCGAACAGCCTGTTGAAAAACGGGAATGGCTCGAGCTGGAGACGTGAAAACGCGACGGTTCCCAGTCGTCCTGTGTGCCTGTCGCGGTTTTTCAACGGACAGCTAATCCGTTGCGATCGCAAAAACACAAAGAATAGCAAGCCACACAAGCCCCAGCGCGTGCCAGCACCAGGCAGCAAAAACAACCCCCCAGTTGTATTCGTGGTCGTAACAATCGGCGTAGGCACAAAGTGTCACCCAGAGCAGCACCGACTGAGCGACCAGAAAATGCATGGCATGCAGCGCCGTGAACATGAACACAAACCCGTGAACATTG